>JBBQJF010000001.1:0-53314 GCA_038325665.1 Dehalococcoidia bacterium
GATTACGAACCACACGGGTTCCCCGATTTCACGGAGTGTTGGTCATGCTCAGCACTAACCCCCGCCCATGCCCTGTGGCTCCCCCTTCCCTGCGAGGGAAGGGGGTGGGGGTTAGGTAATCTCAGGGGCGCGTAGTCGCAATGGAGGCCCGCCATGGAATTTTCGTTCACGGCCGGTGAGCAGGGCTGGCGTGAGGAGGTACGCGCCTTTCTCTCTGCCGAGTTGCCCCCCGGCGGCGCCGGACTGCACGACTCGTGGACCGAATCGCAGGAGGCGTGGGAGGAAAGCCGCCGGTTCACGCGGCGACTGGGCGAGCGCAACTGGCTGGCGATGGCATGGCCCACGGAGCACGGCGGCCAAGCCCGCTCCTACATCGAGCAGATGATCTTCAACGAGGAGATGTCCTATCATCGCGCTCCCATGGGTCGCGCCGGCCTTGGCACCGGCCTGATCGGCCCACGTTCATGGTGCATGGCACCGACGCGCAGAAGGCGCGCTACCTTGGCCCGATCGCGCGGGGCGAGGAGGTATGGGGCCAGGGCTTCTCCGAGCCGAACGCCGGCTCCGACCTCGCATCACTCCAGACCCGCGCCATCGCTGACGGCGATGACTACCTCATCACCGGCCAGAAGATTTGGCAGTCGGCCGCCCACCACGCAGATTTCTCACTGTTGGGGGCGCGCACCGACCCGGAAGCGCCCAAGCACCGGGGCATTACCCTGTTCGTCGTGCCGCTCAAGAGTCCGGGTGTGACGATCCGGCCACTGATCGACCTGCGCGGCAGCCATTACTTCAACGAGGTATTCTTCGAGAATGTGCGCGTGCCGCGCACCAACGTGATCGGCGAGGTCAACCGCGGCTGGTACGCGATGACGACGACACTCGACTTCGAGCGGTCGAATGTCGGCCAGTCCGCCGAGATGCGCCGCAACTGGGAAGACACGATGGCGTACGCCCGCACCGACCGGCCGAATCGGGTCACGCCGGTCGAGCGCGAGCGGGTGCAGATCGAGATGGCCGAGCGGCGGATCGAGATCGACATCGCCAAGCTGATCGCCTATCGCGTGGTGTCGCTCCAAGCGCGCGGCCTGGTGCCGAACTACGAGGCGTCGATGTCGAAGCTGTTCGCCAGCGAGCTGACCCAGCGACTGGCCGGCTCGTGCATGAAGCTGCTCGGCGTCTACAGCGGACTCGACGCCGGCTCGTCGCGCACGCCGCTGGACGGCTTCATCGCGCGCCTGTACCTCGAATCACCGGCAAACACCATCCGCGCCGGCAGCAGCGAGATCCAGCGCAACATCATCGCCACTCGCGGGCTGGGGCTGCCGCGGGCCTGAGAGACCGCAGCACGGGTAGCCGTGTAGCGGCGATGGGCAAGTCGGATTGGGGCCGTTAAATCAACCGCGGCACTCAGTTCTCAACTTGAATGCGAGGTGGAGGCCCGCCGTTTGTCCCTGCCTGAGACTCGGAATGATCAGACATGCACTCCAGTTCCGTCTGCTACCCTAGACCGCGTCAAGAGTGTCGATGATGGATTCCACCGGGTCATACACCACGCCGTTCTCGCCATTTGGCACGAAGATCGGCTTGCCAACCGTTGGCAGATAGCGAGCCACATCTTTCATGACCATCGCAAATGACTGGTCACCTGTGAGCACTGCGTCACAGTCCAGGAGATGGATCGCGTGGTGGAGGTCCAGTACATTGCTTGCTCTCACGGGGTGGTCGATCTGGAACATCTGAACCAGTGCGATGAGTCGCGTAGTGGGAATTTGGTCGCCATCAACGTCTTGAAACCAGAACCGGGCATAGTCTTGAGTGTCTATCGGCTCACGTCGAAAGGCAGGATTTGGGAACATTCGAAGGTCCCGTGAACCCGGTGTCCGCGTGAGGATTATTCCTTCCCACTCACCATAGGCGACGAATCGCCAGCGCATCTCCCGCTCTGCTATTCCGGCTGTGAGAGTCCTCAAGTCAACGCCAGGAATGTCCCAACGTATCCGGCTGTAGTCCTTTTGAGCCGACGCGCGATTCTTGGCTGGGATTTTGTCCCGAAGCGCCTTTTGACTCTTCTGCGCCTCGCCTTTTATGGGATGCAACTGGTCAGAGAATGCCTGAAATAACTCATCATTCCAGTTTGGCGGGTTGTTTTCCGAGAACTCAGTAAGATCCGCCAGTTTGCGCCAATTGGCAAGGTACTCCCGCCTCATCTTGAGTACCCAGGTCTGCACTTCGGGATCGGGCAGTTTACTAAGCCAACAAGGCCGACATCGAATGATTTCGCCTCGTAACTCAAGACCTTGTCTATACAACTCAGGCTCCGTGACGAAGGTAGTAGCAATACTGGAGATGGCACGAAGCCTTGCGGTTCGCCGCTCATGGTCACGGTCTGCCATCACCTCAAGAATGTTGAATCCTGACGCCATGACGTAATCACGTCGCGCATCGAGCGCAGACCGCAGGCGTCGCGCTTGACCACCTTCCGAGAGACGGTTGATGAGATTATTGTCGAAATAGATTCGCACAGAACTGATCCTTTAGTTAGTTGCACATGTGCTCTTACGGTTTCCGCCGGTGAGCAAAAAACTCTGCCGACCAGTTGGATTGATGCCCTTGATCGCGGTCTGTGCAAGGACAAAATCAACTATAGCATTGTGGGTTCAGGAAAATCGAGCCTCACTGCCACGCCTACAACGAGCAACACGCTGTTATTTAGCCCGGTTGGATAGATAACACGTCTTAAATTGTAGTGTATTGTGGGGTTAATCCGTTGATTCACGCAAGATAGACGCCTTTCGAATCGATGCAGAGACGCGCCAAAAGGCAACAAAAACATTAGACTTAGTTGCCAAAAGGTGCTGATCTGCGAGCATGTGCCAAGCTGCAATTTCACGAGGTCGTTGCAGACATGGTGGATGCTTTCGGCACTCTGCTAGAGTATATTCGCGCTGGATGGTTGGCCGTGTCGCCATCCCGCCCCAGCCGTCGTCCATACCAGTACGCGATGGCTTTTTGTGGTCTGGCATGGGACGATTGAGTTGGCAGCGGTCGCCGCGACGCGCGCCGGCCCTGACCCCTGGCTGTCAACCACGGCCACACCCTTCTTCCGCTCATGCACGACGCACGGAAGGGTCAGGCCGTGGGAGAGGCGCATAACCCCGCGTGCCGAGACACCACCGGCGGACGGACGGGCATGAGAGACTCCGTGGGGTCTGGGGGGCAGCACCGAGGGGTGAACAGGCGCTACCCCGATCGGCTTTCCACCTCTCCCCCGGCCCCTCCCCTGCACGGGGAGCGGCGCCCGATTCTCCCCCTTCCTTGCAGGGAAGGGGGCCGGGGGGGTTAGGTGAGCCGGGGGCCGGGGAATAGGTAGTCTCACAGGAGTAGCACGATGACCGAGGACTCCCAGCGCCGTGTGGACTTGGCGCGACAGTTGCGGATCGACAGCATCAGGTGCAGCACCAGGGCAGGTTCGGGGCATCCCACCTCATCGATGTCGGCCGCCGATCTGATGGCGGCGCTGCTGGCCGGGTATCTGCGCTATGACTTCGATGCGCCGGACAACCCGGCGAACGATCACCTCATCTTCTCCAAGGGCCACGCCTCACCGCTTGTCTACAGCCTATTCAAAGCGGCGGGCGCGATCACCGATGAGGAACTAATGACGTTTCGCACGTTCGGCAGCCGGCTGCAGGGGCACCCCACCCCGATCCTGCCGTGGGTCGATGTGGCGACCGGCTCGCTCGGTCAGGGGCTGCCGATCGGCGTCGGCGTCGCGCTGGCCGGCAAGCGCCTCGATCAGATTCCGTATCGCGTGTGGGTGCTGCTGGGCGACAGCGAGACGGCGGAAGGGTCGGTGTGGGAGGCGTTCGCCCACGCGGGGCACGCCCAACTCGACAACCTGATCGCGATTATCGACGTCAACCGCCTCGGCCAGCGCGGCGAGACCATGGACGCCTGGAACACGGCCGCGTACGCCGAGCGCGGTCGCGCATTCGGCTGGGATGTGCGCGAGATCGACGGCCACGACCTTGACCAGATCGATCAGGCGTACGCGTGGGCCACGACCGCCGAGGGCAAGCCGAAGCTGATCGTCGCCCGTACCATCAAGGGCAAGGGCGTGTCGTTCCTGGAGGACAAGGCGGGCTGGCACGGCAAGACGCTGAACAAGGACGAGATGGAGCGCGCGCTACAGGAGTTAGGCGCGTCCCCCACGATCACCGTGCGCCCGCACGCGCCGGAACAGGGACACACAGCGGTCGCGGCCTCGGCCCAGCCCGCCGCCTTAACGCTGCCGTCGTACACACTCGGCGATGAGGTCGCGACACGGAGCGCGTACGGCGATGCGCTCGCGGCGATTGGGGCGTCTCGGCCGCGGGTGGTCGCGCTCGACGCCGAGGTCAGCAACTCCACCTACGCGGAGAAGTTTGGTCAGGCCTTCCCCGGCCGGTTCTTCGAGATGTACATCGCCGAACAGCAGATGGTCGCGGCAGGAATCGGCATGCAGGTGCGCGGCTACGTCCCGTTCGTCTCCACGTTCGCGGCATTCTTCACCCGCGCGTACGATTTCATCCGCATGGGCGCGATCTCGCGTGCGAATCTGCGGCTATCAGGCTCACACGCCGGCGTATCGATCGGCGAGGACGGACCGTCGCAAATGGCACTCGAGGATCTGGCGATGATGCGGGCCGTCCACGGCAGCACGGTGCTGTATCCATGCGACGCGAACCAGACGGCGCGGCTGGTGGCCGACATGGCCGACATGACCGGCATCGTCTACCTCCGCACCACCCGTGGCAAGACCCGCGTGCTCTACTCCTCGGGTGAGACTTTTCCGGTCGGCGGCAGCCGCGTGCTCCATCGCTCCGAGAGCGACCAGGTGACGATCGTGGCGGCCGGGACAACCGTCGATGAAGCACTGGCCGCGTTTACTAACCTGCGCGCGGAGGGCATCACGGCACGGGTGATCGACGCCTACTCGGTCAAGCCAATCGACGTGACGGCGCTGAGTGAGGCGGCGCGCGACACCGGCGTGATCATTGTGGTGGAGGATCACTGGCCGGAAGGCGGGCTGGGCGATGCAGTATTGGAAGGGCTGGCGAGCACTGGTGCGCCGATGCCGCGCGTGGTGAAGCTGGCGGTGCGCGGCATGCCCGGGTCAGGCACGCCCGAGCAACTGCGTGACGCCGCCGGCATCAGCGCCCGACACATCGTCGAGGTCGCCCGCGCGGCGGTCGCGGCCAGCGCACCGGCGTCGCGCCGGTAGACACACTGCCCCGGCAACGAGCGGCGCGGCAACCCTGGTGCGATGACAAGCGACCGCACCACAAGACCCGGCAGAGAGCAGTCCAGCAACCCTGGTGCGTACACTCTATAGACGTTGCCGAGTGATCACCCCGCGAGGGTGCTCCCCGGATCCGCGTGTCCACATTCAGTTCACAGTGAGCGTTCAGCCATCAGTGCCCGGTCATCAGCCCGTCAGTGAACCGTCAGAATTACCCGCCCTCAACGCCCCCGGCAGGCCGGGGCGGTCACGGCCCGGGACCGCGTGGGCATTGAACGCTGACGGCTGATGGCTGAACGCTTACGGGGATTTAGGTCGGCCCCCGTCCCCTAACACCCAACACCCATGTTCAACGGAGTGCCCAGATGCCGCTACCCGACCCGACCTTTGATCCCCTCGCGCGCAAGATACAGTCCGACCTGATCGTCGAGCGCGCCGCTGGTCAGCTCCGCAAGGTGCTCCACGATCTCACCGAGCAGCTCGATCCTTTTCCCGCGTTTCCCGGCGCCTTTTTCACCTACGGCATTGAGATCGAACCCGAGGCCGCCGCCCGTACCGATCGCGGGTGTATCGTCTTGGCCTCGGATGGGGACCTATACGAATTCGAGATCGGCCTTGATCTCGAGGGGCTTGACCCCTCCGGATACGCCGACCCGATCGCGCTCCGCAAGGAAGAACTGAAGAAGCTCGATATCCACCCGCGTGATTACGTGGTCTACGCCCACTCCGCCATCGCCCGTGTGGCCGAGCTGCTGCTCGAACGGGTCGAGGGCGAGGATGACCCCGCCTTGGGCGGCTGAGCGCCACGGCCGGCATGACGCGCGACAGGGAGCACGGTCGGGCCGGGGAGTGCGTGCGCCACGGCCCGCACTCTCTAGACGCGCGAGTTCATCGCGCCCCTTTAGAGCGTCCTCCCCCGGCCGATGTGTAAAGAGCGCTAGCCACGCGGGAGACTGCTATGACCAAGAACACCTTCAACGACCGGATGCGTGAGCGAATGCCCGCGCATGGCGTCTGGCGTTCATCGATCGACGCCCCCTCGTTATCCCGTCCGGCCAACGACGCGATGTGGGATGACATGCGCACGCGCCTGCGCGTGTACGAGGAGCAGCGCCGCGAGATGCGCCGCCGCCGAGGTTTGGGCCTCGGCTCGCACCGGCTGGACGCGGGCGCGACATCGTCCGTGGTCGTGGTGGCCGCTGCCGTGGTGCTGCTGGTGGTCGCGCTGTTCGGGCTGTCGCGTTAAGCAAGCGCTCGGCTCGTGGTGTTCAGCTCTCGACGGCGGCAGAGCGGTCATCGCGGATTGTACACGTCCCGATGGGGCCAGTTTGCCGGCCGGCAGCCGCGATCGAGCAGACGGGCCGCCGCGCGCTAGAGTCGGAACCTCCGCGCCGGCACAGCCGCGCGCTTATTCGAGTACGATCGCGCCGCTCTTACCGCCTGACTTCCGCACGAGCCGCACGGCGTCGAGGCGCATGCCGCGATCGACCGCCTTACACATATCGTAGATCGTTAGTCCGGCGACGGAGACAGCGGTGAGCGCTTCCATCTCGACGCCGGTGCCGCCGGTGGTGCGCGCCGTTGCTTCGATCTCGATCGCGCTGTCTGCTTCATTCGGTATCAGCGCGACATCGACGCTGGTGAGCAGCAACGGGTGGCACATCGGGATCAGTTCGTGGGTGCGCTTGGCCGCCATGATGCCCGCGATCTGGGCGGTGGTGAGCACATTGCCCTTCGCGACCTCGCCCGCCACGATCAGATGCAGCGTCTCCGGCCGCATCATCACGCGGCCGCGCGCCACCGCGACCCGTGTGGTCGCCGCCTTCCCCGAGACATCCACCATGTGCGCGCGGCCGGCGTCATCGATGTGCGACAGTCGTTCCGTCATCAGTCCCCATCACCCACTACCCAACATCCATCGCCTGGCCCTATCCGCCGATGTGGGACATTTCGACCTTTTTCAGCGGTGAGGTGTTCGATGAGCGGATTTCGGAGTAGCGGTCGGCGCGCGCCTGCCAGACCGCGGTCACGGCGGCGGTGAGCGCGTCGTCCGAGGCGCCGCCCCGCAGGAGCGCGCGCAGGTCGTGCCCTTCGCTGCCGAACAGGCAGGTGAACAGTTGCCCCTCCGAGGACAGGCGGGCACGGGTACAGGTTCCGCAGAACGCCCGTGTCACCGACGCGATCACGCCCACCTCACCACCGCCGTCCGTATAGCGCCATCGCTCCGCGACCTCGCCGTGGTAGTTAGCAGCGACCGGCTCGACCGGCCACTCGGCGTTGAGCGTGTGGATGATCTCGGCGGCAGGCACAACATCGTTGAGCCGCCAGCCGTTGGTCGTGCCCACGTCCATGTATTCGATGAACCGAAGGATGTGGCCGCTGCCGCGGAAGTGGCGGGCCATGTCGAGAATGCTGCCCTCGTTCACCCCGCGCTTGACCACCATGTCAATCTTGACCGGGGCCAAGTCAGCAGCGGCGGCGTTGTCGATCGCCGCCAGCACGCGCGAGACGGGTATGCCGACATCGTTCATGGACATGAAAACCGCGTCGTCGAGCGAGTCGAGACTAATCGTGATCCGCTGGAGTCCGGCAGCCTTCAACGCCCGCGCCTTCGTGGCGCTGAGGAGCGCGCCGTTGGTGGTCAGCGTCAAGTCGGTCAGGCCGTCAACGCCGGACAGCATCATGACGAGTTGCTCGATGTCGCGCCGCATCAACGGTTCGCCGCCGGTCAGCCGGATCTTTTCCACCCCGTGCGCGACGAAGATGCGCGCCAGCCGTGTGATCTCCTCGAATGTCAGCAGTTCGTCCCGGTGCAGGAACATAAAGCCCGGGCCGAAAACTTCCTTGGGCATGCAGTAGGTGCAGCGGAAGTTGCAGCGGTCGGTGACGGAAATGCGGAGGTCGCGCAACGGCCGGTTGAGCGCGTCAACTACTGAGCCTGTCGCCGGGGTGGCGCGAGGCGCGCCCTCGCGGGGCGATATGTCAGATACGAGCGGCAGCGGGACCGGCAGCGTCGTCATGGTGCAATGTCCGTAGGGTGTCACACGCGGCGGCGGCGGCGCGGGCGCGGTGGCTGATACGATTCTTGGCGGCGGTGTCCATCTCGGCCATCGTGAACGCGCCATCGCCCACCAGGAAGATCGGGTCGTAGCCGAAGCCGCCCGCGCCGCGCGGCGCGCGGCTGATGCGTCCCTCGCAGATGCCTTCGGAGAGAAGCAGCCGCCCGTCGCCCGTGGCGATCGCGATCACGGCGCGGAAACGGGCGGTACGGCGTTCGTCCGGCACATCACGGAGGGCATCGAGCAACAGTGTCATCTTATCCGCATGCGTTGTGTCCCGTCCAGCATAACGGGCGGAATGCAGCCCCGGCGCCCCGCCGAGAGCGTCGATCTCTAATCCAGAGTCGTCGGCGAGCGCGGTCAAGCCTGAGGCGCGGGCGAACGCTTCCGCTTTGAGGCGGGCGTTGCCCGCGTACGTGTCCGCCGTCTCGTCCACCTCAAGCGCGAGACCGATAGCGGCGGGAGTCACGAGTTCCCAGCCGCAGCCCGCCAGCAGTTCGCGGAACTCACGCACCTTGCCCTGATTATTCGTGGCGAGTAGCAAATTGGGCATGGGGAAATCATACGGCAATTCCCGCCGGCAACGATCCTCAAGGGACACGCGTTCAGCTCTCCTCCATTTGGTCTCAACACCATGCGAGTGCTCGCCCGCGGATGCACGCGGCGGCGCGGGCAAAGGCTACCGGCAGGGAGTCGGGAGCGAGCAGGCTGACGGCTGCTCGCTCACCGTCGTGGCCGGCTGACACGGCCGGCGCGACCGTCACCCTTGCGACCGGCTCACGGGGGGACCGCTGGCGCGCTACAATCGCGGCAGGAGGCGCCGTGATGAGCAGCTACGCCGACGCCGTGCGATACCTCTATTCCTTCACCAATTACGAGTTCACCTCGCTGGACCGCGCCTCGGCGGCCACCCTCGATCTACGCCGGGTGCGGGCGCTGCTGGCGCGGTTGGGCGACCCCCAACGCGGGCGGCGTACGGTCCATATCACGGGAAGCAAGGGCAAGGGCAGCACCGCGGCGATGATCGCGGCGATCCTGCGCGGCGCCGGCCTTCGCACTGGTCTGTTCACCAGCCCGCATCTACACCGCGAAACCGAGCGGGTGCGCGTGGACGGCGAACCGATCGCGGAAGACGACCTCGCACGACTGATCGATCAGATGCGGCCCGCCGTTGATGAGATCAATACGGCTGGCGAGCATGGCCGCCTCACGACCTTCGAGCTACGAACGGCCCTGGCATTTCTCTACTTCCGCGAGCGGGATGTGCAGTGGCAGGTGGTCGAGGTCGGGCTGGGCGGCCGGCTCGACGCGACCAACGTCCTCGACGAAAAGGACCTCTGCGTGTTCACACCGGTGTCGCTGGAGCACACCCGCATTCTCGGTGACACTGTCGCCAAAATCGCCGCCGACAAGGCAGGCATCCTGCGCCGGGGCGTGCGGACGGTTCTGGGGTTGCAGCGCGAGTCCGCCGCCGACGTGTTTCGCGCGGCCTGCACCGCATTGGAGGCGCCGCTGGAAGAAGTCGCGCTCGTCTGCCGCATGGCGCCCGGCAAGGCCGATGCCGACGGTCAGGAGATGCGACTGCGGACGCCGCGCGCCGAGTACCGCCTGACCTTGCCGCTGCTGGGCCGTCACCAACTCGAGAACGCCGCCACCGCCGTGCTCGCGGTCGAGAATCTGCGCGACGCGGGCGTCGACGCGTCGCCGCCGGTGGTTCAGACGGCGCTGTCCGCCGTGGCATGGCCGGGGCGATTGGAAGTAATCAAGCGCCGGCCGCTGCTGGTGGTGGACGGCGCACACAACGGCGATTCTGCCCGGCGGCTCGTGCAGGGACTGCGCGCCCACTTCTCCCCGCGCCGGATCCTGCTGGTCGTCGGCCTGAACAGTGACAAGGACATCCCGGCGTTCGCCCGCGAGTTCGCGTCGCTCGAACCCGAGGTGATCGCCACCCGCGCCCGCATCCCGCGTGCCGCCCCGGTCGCCGAGGTGGCCGATGCCTTTCGTGAGCTTGATCTGGCCGTGCGCACCGCGCCCACTGTCGCGGAAGCGGTGGACGATGCGCTGAATGAAGCGGGACCATCGGACTTGGTGTGCGTGACCGGTTCGCTGTATGTGGTGGCGGAGGCGCGCGCCTGGGTGCTCGGCATTGTTCCCGGTCCCGCCGAACTCATACACTGACTGGGTGATGGGTGGTGGGTGGTAGGTGGTGGCAACACCGGCGGCGGGCCATGATTGCCGGCGGTCCGATACACGCCATCGGTCACCGAGCGAGGACGCGATAATGACGATTGGTGGCAATGGTCGGACGCGGATTGTGGTCACGGGGATGGGGGCGATCACGCCGCTTGGTCAGAATGTGACGGAGTATTGGGATAATCTGGTCGCTGGGCGCTCCGGCATCGGCGCGATGACGTTGTGTGACACCACCGGATATCCCTGCAAGATTTCGGGCGAGGTCAAAGACTGGCAGCCGGAGGCGTTCATCGAGCGCAAGGAGGCGCGGCGGATGGCGCGCTTCTCCCAGTTCGCCGTGGCCGCCGCGCGGCAGGCGGTAGACGACGCCGGCATCGACCTGGGCGCGATTGATACCACCCGCGCCGGTGTGATGCTCGGCAACGGCAATGGCGGCTACCCCAACATCGAGGAGGCGGTGCGCACGATTGTCGAAAAGGGCGGCATGCGGATGGACCCGCTGTTCATGCCCAAGAGCCTGCCGAACATGGCGGCCGCCCAAATCTCGTTGCAACTGGGATTGAAGGGTTACAACGGCACGATCGTGACGGCGTGCGCGGCCGGCACCCAGGCGATCGGCGAGGCGGCCGAGATTCTGCGCCGCGGGCAGATGGAGTACATGCTCACCGGTGGCGCCGAGGCCGGCATCTCGCAGCTCGGACTTGGCGCGTTCTCGGTGATGCGCGCCATGTCTACCCGCAACGACGAACCAGAGCGCGCCAGCCGTCCCTTCGACAAGGACCGGGATGGCTTCATTCCGGCCGAGGGTGCCGCCGTGTTCGTGCTGGAGACGCTCGATCACGCCCGCGCCCGCGGCGCGCGCATCCTGGCCGAGATCGCCGGCTTCGGCGTCTCCGCCGACGCCTATCATATCGTCGCCCCGTGCGCCGACGGCGAGGGCGCCGCCCGCGCGATCAGGTGGGCGCTGGAGGACGCGCGTGCGGCGCCGGAAGACATCGATTACATCAACGCGCACGGCACGTCCACACCGCACAACGATTCATCGGAGACGGTGGCGATCAAGGCGGCGTTGGGTGAGCACGCCTATCAGGTGCCAGTGTCCTCCACCAAGTCGATGATCGGCCACGCGCTCGGCGCGGCCGGGGCGCTCGAAACCGTGGCGGTGATCAAGACCTTGGAGACGGGTATTATCCATCCCACCGCCAACTATGAGACGGCCGACCCCGATTGTGACCTCGATTATGTGCCAAACACCGCCCGTCGCGCCGATGTGCGCACCGTGCTTAAGAACAGCTTCGGCTTCGGTGGCCAGAACGCCTGTCTCGTCCTGCGGCGGATGGACCATGAGTAGGCGCGCGGCTGCCGGCGCGGCGCCGGACCGGGCGGTCGTACCTCCCGTGGCCGGCGCGGGCCGGCAGGTCGTTCCTCCCCGAGGAAATGACAACCCTCTGGAGGGGCGACCCGGTGGGTCGCCTTGGACCTCGGTGACGGCCTGGTCGTTCCCACCGGAGAAAATGGCAACCGTGTGTAGGCGCGACCCGGCGGGTCGCCGACCGTCCCGTTCTACAGGAACGTGTGCCTGACCGCGCGGACACGCCCGACTGCTCGTTGCCGGCGGGAGATGACATGCGTATCCCGACGGTTGGCCCCATGCGCCGGCCATCGCCACTACCCACTCCTGCATCACGAGGGTAACCAGATGAATGTGTTCGTTGCCGGCGGCGCTGGTTACATCGGCTCGACCACGGCCGCCGAATTGCTCCGCGCGGGGCATGAGGTCACCGTCTTCGACAGTCTCGACCGCGGCCACCGCGCCGCCGTGCCCGATGGAGCCGCTTTCATCCAGGGAGACTTCGGCGATGCGGATGCGCTGACCCGTGCGCTCGGGGGAGCGCGGTTCGATGCGGCGATCCACTTCGGCGCATCAATCGAGGCCGGCGAGTCGATGAAAGATCCGGGCAGCTTTTTCACCAACAACGTCGCCAACACGATCACCCTGGTTAACGCGCTGATCGGGGCGGGGGTCGAACGGCTGGTGTTCAGCTCGAGCGCGGGGGTGTACGGCGAGCCGGAGGGCGTGCCGATCGCCGAGGTTCATCCGCTGAGACCAGCCAACGTCTACGGCGAAACCAAGATGCTGGTCGAACGAATGCTGCGCTGGTACGGCGAACGGCGGGGCCTGCGCTGGGTGGCGCTCCGCTACTTCAACGCCGCCGGAGCCACCGACGAGCGCGGCGAGGACCATGCCCCGGAGTCACATCTTGTTCCGCTTGTCTTGCAGGTTCCGCTCGGCATGCGCGAGTCGCTTTCGATCTTCGGTGACGACTACCCCACGCGCGACGGGACATGCGTGCGCGACTACGTGCATATCCTCGATCTGGCGGCGGCGCACATCCTCGCCCTGGCGCAGTGTGACCGCGGCGGCGGCATCTTCAATCTCGGCAACGGCGAGGGCTTCACCAATCTTGAGGTGGTGCAGACCGCGCGCCGCGTCACGGGCCACCCGATACCCGTGGTGGTGGCCCCGCGCCGCCCCGGCGACCCGGCCGAGTTGGTGGCATCGTCAGAGAAGGCGCGCACCGTGCTCGGCTGGCAACCCCAATTCCCGACGATCGAGGCGATCATCGCCAGCGCCTGGCGCTGGCATTCGGCGCATCCGCGCGGCTATGGCGGAGAATGAGCCGTGGATCGCCAAGGATTTGTTCAGCCGCCTTGAGCGACTGACAGGCGGGGAGAGTCTACGCAAGTTCGTCGAGGCGTTGCAGCGGGGTATTGTTGGTCCAACGGGCGAGAGTGGTGTCAAGGTCTTGCGACATCCCGTCGGACGATATACCCATGAGCTGAAGATTGCCGAATCGGCACAGCGCCTCTTGGGTCGCTTCGATGAGCATGGGCAGATCATCTTTGATAGGTTTGAGCGTGGAGGTTTGCATTGATGAGTACAACAGATGTACTGACGGCGCTTGACCGCGCGCTGTCTGATGAATGCATCATCGTGGACATCCTTCAAGTTTTGCGGGAGAGCGGCGAATCGGGCGTTGTCGCGGTTGAGTTGGATGGTGAGATAGCGCGAGTGCCCGTGGACCCACCAGTTGATGTCATCACGAAGGCATGCTTTCGGGAGAAGTACGGAAGCGGGTTCGGCACGTATCGAGTCCAGGTCGCCATAGGCGGCATCACTGACGCGGCGCACGGTGTTCTAGAAGCGACATATTGCTTTGCCACCGCCTACTATGACAGCGATCTCCATCTCACCACCATCGACTTTCACAGGACGCCGCGCTAACGTTTGCACGCCTGGCGGCTGACAGCGGTGGTTCTCAACGGACTAGGCGATCATCGCCAGCGCCTGGCGCTGGCATTCGGCGCATCCGCGTGGCTATGGCGATACGTGAACGGTATCTCATCGCCGGTAGACATCGCTCCGATGTCCGGCTGCCACGATCAGCACGATGAGTTCGGCATCACGAACCTGAGAAGTGACGCGATAGTCGCCGATTCGGATGCGATAGTCGTTGACCGTTCCCCTGAGCTTCCGGCGACCGTACTGGTCGCGGGTCGTCAGCCAGGGCGGCGATGTGTGACACAATCCGCTCATGAATGCTCAAAGGCAGGCGATCAACCTGCTTCTGCACCGGTGGCGGGAGGATGAGCCGATAGCTCATTCTCGCCCGCCGCGTTCCGCGAGATATTCGTCGAGAGTCACGTAGTCGCCTGCCTCGTACGCGGCACGTGCCTCCTCGATCTGCTGCTGTGCCTCCGGGCTAAGCCCGTAGCGGTCCTCCTCTTCCTCAAGAATCTGCTCATCGAGTGCGCCCACCAGCCGGAGCTTGTCGTCGAGTGTGAGCTGGCTGGCGGCCTCGAGCAAGGCTTCGAAGGTGACCGAGACCTTGATCGTTTCGCGTGCAATTGCCTGCTGGGTCATCGTGCGTTCTCCGTGTGTGGCCGGCCCTCCGTTTTGTCCCTTCGAGGATAGCTCACCGGGCGCCGGCTCATGCCACCACCCCTTCACGCTGGTAGACGCGCACGCCGTCTACCCAGGTCTGTTCGACGGCGATGTCGCGGATGCGCGCGGGCGCGACCGTCGTGGGGTCCTCGGAGAGCACGGCGAAGTTGGCGAGTTTGCCGGGGGTGATCGAACCCTCGATATCGTCGTGGCCGCCGGCCCATGCCGAGCCGAGCGTGTAGGCGCGGAGCGCGCCGGCGGCGGTCATCGCCTGATCGGCGTAGAAGGCGGCCCCACTGGTCGTGCGCCGCTCAACCGCCGCGCCGATGCCCCACAGCGGCGGCAGGGCGAAGCACGGCGAGTCGGAGCTGCCGGCGACGGTGACACCGGAGGCATTGAGCTGGCCGAGCGGGTAGTTGAGGAATTGTGGAGGCCGGTTCTGCGCGATGGTGCGGTCGCCGTACTGCCAAATGCCCACCGGCTGGCAGACCACCCCGACCTCCAGCGCCTTGACGCGATCAACGTCGGCGTCGAGGCCGTAGAAGAAGTGGTCGATGCGCATGCGCGCCTGACCACCGGGGACGACTCGGCGGACGTGGGTCATCGCCTCGATCGCCGCCTCGATTCCGCGGTTGCCGATCGCGTGGATCGCGAGGGTCAGGCCCAGGCGGTGCGCGCCCTCGGCGAGGTCGTTCAACTCGGTCTGCGCGTAAAACAGGATGCCCTCGTCCACACCGGAGGCGTGTCCGGCGTGACCGGGGATGCGGGTGGCGCAGGTGACGCCGGCGCCATCGGCGAACAGCTTCATACCGCCGCGCCGCATCCGGGGCGGGAGGGCGCCGTCCAGCGTCGCGCCGTCAATCCACGGCCCGGGTGAGTCGAACAGTCCCCGCGCCGATCCGCGCAGCGGCGCGTAGTACAGCGGCAGCCGGCCCTCCTCCGCCGCGCGCAGGAAGAGTTGATGGAACGCGGGCGGGACCCAGGCATCCTGAACCGAGGTGATGCCGAGCGCGAGATGGCGGCGGCCGTTCGCCTCGACCAGATCGAGCAACTGCTCCGCGTGTCGCTCGAACAGGGCGGAGATCGAGAGCACCTGGAACGGATTGGTGGCCGACTCGGCGAGTACACCGATTGGGTCACCAGACGGATCGCAGTCGATCACCCCGTTCGGCAGATACGTATGGCCCTGGACGATGCCGGCCAGTGCGAGCGCGCGACTGTTGGCGGCGACGCGATGGTACGAGCTGTGGATCAGCACGACCGGGTGATCGGGCGCGGCCTCGTCCAGTTCCTGCCGGGTGGGGTGGCGGCGCTCGCGCAGTTGCAGATCCTGATAGCCGAAGGCACGAATCCAGCCGCCTGCCGGTGTTGTGTGCGACGCGTGCTTGATTCGCGCCTGGATGGCGGCGATGTCCTCGGCCCGTGGGTTTGCCAGGTCCACCCCAACCGGCTCGAGGGTGGTCGGCCCAAAATGGTTATGCGCGTCCACGAAGCCGGGCACAATCGTGCGCCCGCCCATGTCGATCACTTCGGTGTCGCGTTCGCGCCGGCCCATCATCTCGGCGGTTGCGCCGGTCGCCGCGATCCGGCCGCCGGTGACGGCAATCGCCTCGGCCGTGGGGTGGGACGGGTCAACCGTGAGCACACGCGCGTTAACGAGTAGCCGATCCATCACGAGCCTCCTCACATCTGGTCGAGCCGGGGCCGGCCCGCGGTGATGCTACCATGTCGGGGCGCTCCGGTTGAGGATGTTATTCGTCACGAGCGCGATGGCGGTGTATCGGCCAGTAACGCGTCAAAGTGCGCGATGCGCGTGTCGTCGATCCCAAGAAAATCGGCCAGCCACCCTCTGATATAGGGCACGTCAAGTTCGCCGCCCTGAAGCCGCACGAGTTCGCGCAGATCTACCCAGTCCTTCTCCCGATTGAAGAGAATCTTGCACACGGCCAGGTCTTCGGCGGACAGAACGCGTATCTCGCTATCGCCGTACGGCACACGCTGGATGCGGTCACGCGCGGAGTCATGGAACGCGGTGGTTGAAAAGAACAGGTCAACCAGCGTCTGGTCCCAGGGGATACGTAGCTGTCCATCACGACGGGCGCGCGCCGAGTCACGCGCGATATCGACCGCGACGCCCATGCTGACTAGGACGCGGAGGACCGCCTCGCTGTCCGACTCGGGGACGAAGATGTTGATGTCGATGTCCGTGGTCGCGCGTGGCTGTGCCGCGTACGCCAAGGCGATCGCGCCGCCAAATGCATGGGGGATGCCGGCGTCTTCGAGGGTGCGCGCGACACGTTGGACGCGGTCATCGAAGCTCAGCACCTACTCGCGCTCCGGTTCTCGCTCCGGTTCATGCTCTGGCGGACGCAACCAGGCCGAGCGGGGAAATCCGGGAAACCGTTCATGCTTCGGCGGATAGCGACCGACCTTATCGACAAATCGCAGCAGTCCGCGAAGCGCCTCGCCCTTTTCCCGCGGCGACGCGTTCTTCCAGCGGTCCAGATCCTCGTCGTCATGCAGCGGCCGTATCTTCGAGCCATCCGACCGATCTCGCTGCTGCATCTCCCACCGCCTCGCCATGCCCACGATTCTCCCTGGCCGGGGACGACGCGCCGGCTTGTCCCCACTCGCGTGCAACCGGCGTGCTGGTGTCCGGGGGCGACCCGCGGTCGTGGCTGAACTCAACGCGAGCAGCTCCGCCGGCGCCCCGCGTCCGGGGGCGACCCGCCGGGCCGCCCCTACAAGGGGTTCCCGATGTGTCCTCACGGTCGCGACCCACCGAACCTCGCGGGGCTTCTCATCTTCTCCGGGCGTCGGCGCCCCATGCTCTGTGCCCTATGACCTATGACCTTTGCCCCCGCCCCTAATCCTTCTTCCCATAGCTAACGGACAGGCCCGCGCGGGCGTCGGCCTGGATGCCGTACTGCGGGATGGGGTAGCGCAGGCCGTTGCGCGACAAGCGCTTCATGCCCTCGATCGTGCGCGGCAGAAAGTGCGGCGGCAGGGCGATCAGCATCTCGTCGTCGAGCACGCCGCCATAGCGACGTTCGGCGTAGCACGGGATGGACAAGCTCGGCTCGCCGGTCTTGAGCGCGCGTCCCCAGGAATCGGCACAGGCTGACTCGCCGACGACACTCCAGTCAAACTTCTTATAGCCGGCCCACTGCAAGCCGTTGATGAAGATGATCATCTGCCCGGGTGTGGCGTACAGCAGGCAGATGTCCGGTGGAGTGAGACGGCCGGAGGTCAGCGGCGAAACGGCCATCGCCGCGTACTGTCCGTAGGGCAGACACTCCATCGCGTGCTGATGCGCGGAGGAATCCTCGATCGTCTCGAACCACACACCCGCCATGCGGTCGCCCGACAGCCACTGCTCGTCCCGCGGGTGCAGCCCGATCACGGCCCCGCACTGAGCGCCGGCCAAGTCCTCATTCGTGATGCCCACGGTCCAGCCGAGGCGCGCGGCCTGGGCGACGATCTGGTCGGTGGTGTGGACCGACTTCGGCCGCCGGATGCGCGGGATCGCCTCCATCTCCGTGACGGTGGCGAACATCTTCATGCCAATCGGAGTGGTCCGCAGCCGCAGCAGCCGGTTCAGGTCGTCGACGATCTCATCCCAGTCGTACGACGCGGGGTCTCCCGCGGAATCCGCGTCGATCGTGATCAGCTCGGGTCCATCGCCTGCCATGGTCGTCCTCCGCACGATATCGGTATCCCATCACGCTCTCTTGTTACCATGCCCGGCCGCGTCACCTCACACAAGTAGCGCGCTGATCGCTCTGCTCCTGGACCCCGCTATACGAGACCTGTGTATGGGATGACGATAAACGTTCTACCCGAGGGGTAGCGGAACCGCGACTGGATAGCCCGATCGAGTAGTAGTCCGGTCCAGTGAAAGCGGTGATTATGCAGATGTAGGGCGGAACTCTCAGCAACGGCGGGGTGCTGAGAGTTCCGCCTTTCTTCATGTCCGCCTGTCAGCGTGGCGGGCGCCTCACCGGCCGAACCGTTCTCGTGTTCAACCGGCGTTACCGGTCAGCGTCTGTCTTCATCACGACTCACCGCCACCCTTTTCTCCACCAGAGATATATATTGTATCCACACTACTAACGTACTATGCGGTTTCGCCCTGACCCCTCACGCAATGCCAGCAACGGCCGATGCTTATGAGTGAGTGCGTGCGGCCGCATGTCTCGGCCTGCCGAAACCCCGGGTCGGTATTGGATGGTTTCCAGACGCGAGCGGGGCCCGGCCGTGCCTCCCGGACGCGACGTCAGATGAAGGTTCGCGGCGGTCGCCGTGTGAACGCTTGAAGTTGCGCCTGGTCCGTACGTCCACTGCCAATCCCGACCGTGCGGGAGCCACATTGAGCTTGGTTCGAAGGATCGTCCAATGAAATATCTCTCCCGCGTCACGGGATTGCGCGTTCGTCTGATGGCCCTGGTGATGTTGGCCGTGATTCCCGCGCTGCTGCTGACCGTCTTCACCGCCGCACAGCAGCGCCGAACAGAACGAATGCAAGCCGAGGAGAATGCACTGCGGCTGTCACGCGCCGTCGGCTCTGAGCAAGACGACCTGATCGCCGGTGCGCGTCAATTGTTGGTCGGTCTGGCGCAGCTCCCGGAGGTACGGCAGACCGATGGGCCGGCGTGCAGCGCCCGCTTCGGCGAACTGCTCACGCGGTATCGCGAGTTCACGAACATCGCCGCCCTCGACGGCGACGGTACCCAATTCTGTAGTGCTCTGCCCGTGAACCGGCCAGTGAGCGGCGTCGGTTCCTCCTTCTACGAGCGGGTGCTGGCGACGCGTGACTTCGCCCTGGGTGATTACATGATCGGGCCGGTGTCGGGCAAGCCGTTAGTCGTCGTCGCCCATCCCGTGCTCGATGGTGACGGTACGGTGCAGGCCGTCGTGCTCGTCGGCCTTGGTCTGAATTGGTTCCACCGTCTCATTGAGACCACCGCGTTGCCGGACGGGGCACTCGTGACCATCACCGATGGCAGTGGCACGATACTCGCCCGCTTTCCAGACCCCGACGCCTTGGTCGGAACGGTCGCGCCGCCGGACTCGGTCCCCGCGTGGATGCCGGCGCGGGGGGAGGGCGTCAGACAGGTCCGAGGCCCGGATGCGATCGAGCGGCTGTACGGTTTCGCGCCGTTGAGTCCGCGGATCGAGGGTGTGTATGTCAGCGTCGGGATCCCCCTGGGGGTGGCGTATGCTCAGGTCAATCGCACGCGCACGCGCGGCCTCGTGCTAATGAGCTTGGCCGGCGCACTGGCGCTCGGCGCTGCCTGGGTTGGCGGCCACTTCTTCATCGTCCGCCAGGTCAACGACCTCGCGCGCACCACTGGCCGGATCGCGTCCGGCGATATGACCACGCGGGCGCCGGCGCGGCGGTCGGACGGTGAGCTGGGTATGCTCGCCGGCGCGGTCAACCGCATGGCCGACGCGATCCAAGCGCGCCAGTCCGAGGCAGAACAGGCTCAGACCGCGTTGCGGGCGAGCGAACAGCGATACCGGTCACTCGTGCAAAACTCGTCAGATATCGTTGCTATTGTTGACATGGACGGGTGTGTTCAGTACGTCAGCACCTCGATCGAACGGTTGGCTGGATATCAGCCCGAACAGCTCGTGGGCATATCGTTGGCGTCGCTGATTCACCCGGATGACGCGCCCGTGGTGCAGCAATGGTTCAAGGACAGTCAGGTTCGCAGGGGCGCCGGCGTCCCCGTGGTCAGCCGCTTTCTGCGTGTCGATGGTTCGTGGATGGACCTGGAATCGGTCGCGACTAATCTGCTCGACGATCCGGCGATCGGCGGTATCGTGATCAACTCGCGCGACATCACGGCGCAGCGGCTCAGTGACGAAGCCCTGAGTCAGAGTGAGCAGCGCTTCAAGCGCGGGTTCTACGCCTCACCGATGGGCATGGCCCTGGTGGCGCTCGATGGTCGCCTGCTGCAGGTGAACGAGGAACTGTGCCGGATGTTCGGCTACACCGCTGAAGACTTGCAGGCCACCGATTTCTGGTCGCTCACCCACCCTGACGATGTTGACCGCGCCCGCGGCCATGTGGACCGGCTGCTCTCCGGCGAAAACGACTCGTTCCAGATGGAACGGCGGTTCATGCACCGGGATGGGCATGTGGTGGTTTGCCTGTACAATGTGGCGCTGATGCGCGATGCGCTCCAACGCCCGATCCATGCCGTGGCCCAGTTGTTTGACATCAGCGATCAGAAGCGCGCCGCCGATGCCTTGATCCGGGCGCGGGAGGAAGCCGAGGCGCTGGCGGCGATCGCCCATGACTTCGCATCCTCGCTCCGGCACGAAGATGTGGCGGCGCAGGTTGCCGATTATGCCAGCTCGCTGACGGGCAGCGATATCGGTGTGCTCGCTGTCCACGAGGCCGACACCGGCCGTTACCGGTGCGTGGCGCAGTCCGGCACACGGACCACCGGCTTCCTTGGCCTGACAATCGACCCGAACGACGGCGGTATCGCCGGGATCGCGATTTCTTCCGGCGATCCGACGGCCACCGAGCGCGTCATCGCGGGCTCCAGCACCCGCGCGGCCTTCGGGCCACTGATGCGCGCGGAAGGAATCACGGGCTTGGCCGTGGCGCCGGTCAAGATCGGCGACGACGTTGCCGCGTTACTGTTCGTGGCGAGCCGCTCGCGGAGCCGTTACGAGACCGGCGAGCTGGAATTGCTCGCGCGTGTTGCCGACCACGCGGCGGTGTCGTTGCAGAACGCCGGACTGTACGCCGCCCTAACCCAGATGAATGAGCGCCTCGAACAGGCAGCGCTCCAGGCGAACGAGCTGGCCGTCGCCGCCGAGGATGCGTCGCGGCTCAAGTCGGAATTCCTCGCCACGATGAGCCACGAGATCCGGACACCGATGACCGGCATCATCGGGATGGCCGACGCATTGCTCGATTCATCGCTCAGCGACGAGCAACGGGAGTACGCCGGCATCGTGCACAGTTCGGCTCACAGTCTGCTTGACCTGATCAATGACATCCTCGACCTGTCGAAGATCGAGGCGGACAAACTCGCGCTGGAGTTGATCGACTTTGTGCCGCTCGATGTGGTCGAGAGTAGTGTGGAGATGCTGGCGGTTCGGGCCAGACAGAAGAACCTCACGTTGCTCACCTTCGTGGCGCCCGAGGTTGAACCGGTTTTACGTGGCGATCCGACCCGACTGCGGCAGGTGCTTCTCAACCTCGCCGGCAACGCGGTGAAGTTTACCGCCACAGGAGAGATCGCCGTACGTGCGGCGGTCGAGGGACGAACCGACACCCACACGAGCGTCCGTTTCGAGGTCAGCGACACCGGGATAGGTCTTTCGGATGCCGCGCGGCGGCGGCTGTTCGAGCCGTTTTCGCAGGCCGACGGCTCCACCACGCGCAAGTACGGAGGCACCGGCCTCGGTCTGTCGATCTCGCGCCGGCTTGTCGAACTGATGCACGGGACCATTGGTGTCGAGAGCGTCGAGGGACACGGTTCGACCTTCTGGTTCACGATTCCATTTGAACGGACGGAGGTCGGTCCGGTGCGGTCAGTGCAGTCCCGTGGGGAATTGGACGGATTGCGCGTGTTGGTGGTGGAGGACAGCGCTATCGCCCGCGACATCCTCGGGCGCTACCTACGTTCGTGGGGCATGACCGCGGGCGTTGCCGTCGCGGCGAGCGCGGCGCTGGAATCGCTGCGAGAACGCGCGGCGGCCGGTGAGCCGTACGACGCGGCGATCATCGATCTGCATATGCCCGATATGGACGGCTTCGCACTGGCGCGCACGATCCAGCGTGAACCGGCCCTGGCGGCGACGCGTCTCCTGCTCGTCACCGCCTTCGACGAGCGTGATCAGGCCGAGCAGGCGCTGCGCTCCGGGTTCGCCGCCTACCTGACCAAGCCGCTCAAGCAGTCGGCGCTGTTCGCCGCGCTCGCCGCCGCTACCCCGCGAGACGACCACGGCGCCTCAAGCCACTTGGCGGCCGAGCACGACCGTGCAGGCGACGCACGCTCCCTGGCGGCAGCAGTTGCACCGCCATCCGCCCTGCAACGACGCATCCTTCTGGCCGAGGACAACGCCGTCAACCAGCAGGTGGTCACACTGCAACTGCGGAAGCTGGGGTTCGCCGCCGATATCGTGCCGAATGGCCGGGCGGCGGTTGAGGCGGCGGCCCGCGGCGGCTACGACCTGGTGCTGATGGATTGTCAGATGCCCGAGATGGACGGCTACACGGCCGCCACTCGTATACGCGACGGAGAAGGTTCGCGCGCTCGCATCCCGATCATCGCGCTGACCGCCAACGCGATGACAGGAGATCGCGAGCGCTGCCTCACTGCCGGGATGGACGATTACCTAGCGAAACCGATCGACCCCGAGCGCCTGCGTGCCGTGCTCAACCACTGGCTGCCCGCGGCCGCAACGGCGACGAGCGACCCCCGTACGGAGAACGGCGCCGATTCCGACGGGCATCCCACGGTCGCGTCGCCCATCGACGTCACCATCATCGACGGCCTGCGTGAGTTGCAGATGGACGGAGAGATGGACCTGATCGCCGAGTTAGTCCGGCTGTATCTCGCGGATGCTCCGCGACTCGTGAACGACGTGATGGTAGCAGCGGAGGCCCGCGATGCCGAGGGCCTCGGCCGGGCGGCGCACGCGCTCAAAGGTAGTAGTGCCAACCTTGGTGCAAAGGGTCTGGCCGTCGCGTGTGATGGCCTCGAAAAGCAGGCCCGCGCCGGTGACTTCGAGGGTACGGTTGCCCGCGCGGCCGATGTCGCCTCCACGTTCGAGGGTGTGGCGGCCGCGCTCACGCGGGTGGCTGGTCTGCACTAACACCGGCATGTTGCTGACGGCCACGCCCGTCGGGGCCGTGCTCAACGTGCCGCCTGGTCGATGGCGCCGCTGCCCGCCTTTGCCAGCCGCCTTGGCCCACGCGGACGGAGCGCCTAGAATGGCGGGGCGGCGGGTCGGGCGCCCGGAACGACACCCGTCGCGTTAACTGGGTGGTGGCGCATGGTATTAGAGCGGTTCGGGCTGCATGGCAAGGTTGTGATCGTCACGGGCGCTGGACGCGGCCTCGGCCGTCAGATGGCGCTGGCGCTTGCCCGCGCCGGGGCAGACATCGTCTGCGCCGCCCGCACCGCCGAGCAAATCGAGGCGACCGCCGCCGAGATCGCCGCCGTGGGCCGGCGGGCAATCACCGTACCGACCGATGTGCGGCGCTCCGGCGATGTGAACGCGCTCGTCAGCCGCTGTTTGGAAGAGTTCGGCCGGGTGGATGTCATGCTCGCCAACGCGGGCGGCGGCGGCCGCACCAGCGGCAAGCTCGCCCACGAGGCCACCGACGACGACTGGCAAGACACCCTCGATACGAACCTCTCCAGCGCGTTCTTCTGCGCCCGCGCCGTTATCCCACCGATGCGGGAGCGGGGCGGCGGCGTGATCATCACGGTCGCCTCGGGCACCGGGTTGCGTGGCGACCCGCGCACATGGGCCTATGCCGCCGCCAAGGCGGGGGTCATGGGCCTCACCCGTACACTCGCCGCCCAGTACGTGCGCGACAACATCCGCGTCAACTCAATCGTGCCCGGCTTCGTTGCCCAACGTCCGCCGGAAACGCCCGAGGAGGAGACGCGCTATGCCGAGCGTGGCCGGTTCATTCCGGCTGGGCGGCTCGGCCGCGCGGACGAGCTTGGGCCGCTAGCGGTGTATCTCGCGTCGGATGCATCGAGCTATGTCACGGGCGAGTCGTTCATCATCGACGGCGGCGGACTCGCCGGCGGCGCCGCGCCCCTCGGTTGGATGGGCGCGACCCCGGTGTAGGGGCGACGCATGCGTCGCCCGTACGGGTGGCCCGCGCGCCGCCCGCACGGACACATGAGGCGCTATGGACGGGCCGTTTGATCTGTCGGGCCGCAAGGCGTTAGTGATCGGGGCGGGTAGTCCCGTCGGTGGGGCGATCGCAGTCGCGCTGGCGGAGGCGGGCGCCGATGTGGCGGTGGCGTCCGCATCGATTGACGGCGACGAGGTGATGGCGGTGCGCCGTACCCGCCGCCAAATCGAGGCGCTGGGCCGGCAGACCGCCGAATACGCCTTCGATGTGACACTGGGGCAGAACGTGCAGGTGTCTACCCGTCAGACCGCCAAAGAAATGGGCGGGCTGCAGATCGTGGTCTACGCCGTGGACCAGCCGCTGACAAAGGCCGCGGACAAGACCACCGAAGCCGAGTGGTCGCGGGTGCTGACCGCCAACCTGAGCGGCGCCTTTTATGCGGCGCGCGCCGCGATCCGTGAGATGACCGCCGGCGGCTGGGGCCGGATCATCTTCGTCAGCTCCGGCCTCGGTGATCGCGGCATGGCCGGCGCCAGCGCCTACGTCGCCGCCCGTCACGGCGTCACCGGCTTGACCAGGTCACTCGCACTGGAGTTGGCGCCGCTCGGCATCCGTGTCAACGCGATCGCCCCGATGTGGCTGGAGACGACCGCCGGCGCCGGTCCCAACACCGAGGACAACCTGCTGGTACGCTACATCCCCATGCGCCGGTTGGGCCGCGCCGACGAGGTCGCGCCGCTGGCCGTGTATCTTGCCTCCGAGGCCAGTGACTACATTTCCGGTCAGGTATTCAACGTGGATGGGGGCGTGATGAAGCACTTGTGATGCAGAGCGGCAGCCGAGGCCGTGTTTCGCCGCGTTCGCATCACTGTCCACGAGACCAACAGTCCAAGGAGCGCCCATGGCCTGACGGACACCACCGATACAGGAAATGACCGGGCATCGCGCGGGTCGCCGCAGCCATTCCTGCGCCGGCGGGGCCGGCGCCTCGCGCCCATCACCCAACACCCATCACCTATTCCAAGGGAGGAGCATCAATGTCCGATTTTGAAGCGATTCTATACGAGAAGGATGGGGGTAAAGCCCGGATCACGCTCAACCGACCAGAAAAGCTGAACGCGCTCTCCCGGCAGCTTCAGCAGGAGTTGAGCCGCGCGCTGTGGGAGGCGGATAACGACACGCAGGTACACTGTGTGATCATTCGCGGCGCCGGTCGTACCTTCTCCGCCGGCTATGATCTGACCGCGAGCAGCCGTACCGAAACCTACGCCAATGTGTACCGGGGGCGCGTGCAGATCGATGACGACGCCTGGGGCATGGAACAGGCCCAGCGCGACCGCATGGCGATCTTCGACATGCACAAGCCCGTGATCGCGCAGATTCACGGATACTGCCTTGCCGGCGGCACCGACCTCGCGCTCTTGTGCGATATGGTGATCGCGGCCGAGGATGCCGTGATTGGCTTCCCACCGGTGCGGGCGATGGGCGGCCCGCCGGCGCACATGTGGACGTATCTGGTCGGACCGCAGTGGGCGAAGCGCATGTTGCTCACCGGCGACTCGATCAGCGGCGCCGACGCGGCTCGGATCGGTCTAGTGATGCAGGCGGTGCCGCGGGAGGCGTTGGAGGCGACCGTCGAGCAACTTGCCGACCGGCTGTGCATGATCGATCCGCACCTGCTCTCGGCGAACAAGCGATCCTGCAACCTGGCGTTGGAGTTGATGGGCGCACGCACGATGCAGCGCATTGCCGCCGAGATCGACGCCCGCGCCCACCAGGCGCCGGCAGTCTCGGAGTTCGCCAAGATTTCGCGGGAGCAGGGGCTGAAAGCCGCGCTCGAATGGCGTGATACCAAGTTCGGCGACGGTCGCGCCAGCCCCACCTATGTGGCGCGCAAAGCGGCCGACCCGGCGGTGGGGGCGCGGAGCTAGTTTGCGGTCAGGTCAGCCGCTCGGTCCCGCCGGGTCGCGCCCGCGTCCACGAGGCGCGGCAACGAGGCGACCCGGTGGGTAAGGTGAGGGTGAGGGTGAGCCGTTCGGTCGAGGGCGATGCACGGATCGTCCCTCGCGGGGGCGACCGACTGCGCCGTCGTGCCGCGATGGGCCGCACTCACCCCTTGTTTGCTGAAACTGCCCGCGGCGCTGGCATAGCTGGCCGTAGTGTTGCGCGATTCTCCCTAATCCCCAACCCCTATCACCCATGACCGCGCCCGAAGGGAGCCACCAATGGAGGTTCGTCAGACGCGCCGCGGCACGACGATCCGGCTCACTGACAATGAGACCACGGAATTGCTGACCGCGCTCGCGTTGTCCGTGGCCGCGTACGGCGTGCTTCAAAACTTCATGACCGCGGGGCAGAAGTCGATGACGCTGCCCGCGATCCTGTTCGTTAGCCAGCTCGGCGCCGCGACCTGGGCTGCATTGGAGCAGGAGCCGGGGGACTCCACGTCCCCTACAGGGTAAGCATCCCAGCGAAGGCGCCGATCGCGAGGTAGGGGCCGTAGGCGATGGCAGTACGCATCCCCGCGCGACGGGTCGCGAGCATCACAAGCACGGCGAGGCCGGCCGCGACCGCGCCGATCATCAATGCGGACAGCGTGTTGGAGACGCCCGCCACCAGGCCGAGCAGAGCGGCGAGTTTCACGTCGCCGAATCCGAAGCCTGGTACGACCATGAAGATGGCGAACATTAACCCTAGCCCGAGCAGCCCGCCCGTCAGGCTTCCGAGAGCGGTGCGATCCGGCCACGCCCAGGAGAGCACGACCGCCAAGGTGACGGCGGGGTACATCATGCGGTTGGGCAATAGGTGCCGGTCGAGGTCCGTGCCGATAAAGGCCAGAAGCACCGTGCCGAACACCGCGACCAGGGCAGCGTGACGCGGGTCCACGGCGCGCACCGCGATCAGGACGGCCGCGGCTACCCCCAGCAGCGGCAGATACCACAATCGCGCCGGCAGCCGGCAGCCAGCGGCGCACCGCCCCCGCGCGGCGACGAAGCCGATAGCCCCACTCCACCAGAAACGCGGCAGGGGATGACCCGCGCACAGGCTGAGGGGACCGCGCACCGGCGCGCCCGTGTACATCCGGTCGAGAAGCAGGGAAATCACGGTCCCGGCGATGTATCCGGCGACCGCGGCGGCGAGCATAATGACCAACGCGGCACTACCCCCGCGGCCCCGGCGATGCCGAAGCCGGTATCAGACGCGTGCGCCCGTACCGCAATCATCGGCACGGCGCGCCGCGGGTATGAGGGCATGGCGGTGGCGCGAGTGACGCACCGTCGATCATGACCGGCCGGGCGACGCTCGGGTGAGCGGTTCAGTATCCGCCGGGCGACGGCGCCAGCCGCACTCACATGATCGCCTGGTGGTTCGAAGCTCAGGTGAGTGGTTCGGAGTCCGCCGGGCGGCGGCCCCGCGCGATCTGGGGGATATTCATGACCAGCGTGGCGGCCAGAAGCACCACCGCGAGGACCGTCAGAATCTGACGGAATTCGCGATCCTCTTGCGAGTCGTTCGGCGCCAGAATTGCCCACATCAGGACCCCGATCGCGACCGCGCCGGGAATGAGCACCAGCTCCCAACGGGTGATGCGCTGGATGGCGAGCGCGGCCGAGAATCCGATGATGCCGCAAATGAGAGTCACCTGGCTCTGCACCGGATTCTCGAGGTTGTCCCACCGGTTGGTCAGCCAAAAAAACAGCACCATCAGCAGCCCCGCCGTCAGTCCCGGGACCACGACCATCCACGGTCGCCGGCGATCCCACCACATGATTCCTTCTCCTTCGCGTGCCCGAGCGGCGACGGCGGCTCAGCCGTCGGGAGATGGCGGCGCTCACCTCCCGCGCCGCCGCTCCACCTCGGTCAGATGTTTGACCGCGTCTGCCCGCCGTCAACGTTGATGCTGGCGCCCGTCACCCAACTGGCGCGGGATGAGCATAAGAAGACAACGACGTCGGCCACCTCCTCCGGGCGACCGAAGCGGCCCGAGGCGATGTTCTGGTCGATGAACTTTGTCATCCCTTCCGGATCGGCCTCCATCCGGCGCCACCAGCCGCCGCCGGGGAACGAGATCGAACCCGGCGCCACCGAGTTGACGCGAATGCCGTCGCGCGCCAGTTCCAGCGCCAGCGCCTTGGCGTGCGAGATCATCGCCGCCTTGACGGCGTTGTACGTGGTCAGGCCGCCCGCTTCACGACCCCAGATCGAGGCGATATGCACGATACTGCCGCCGCCGGCCGCCCGCATCTCCGGCACGACCAACCGACATAGTCGCACGGCCGCCATCAAGTTCGCGTCCCAGGAGGTCTGCCAGGCCGCGTCATCGTTTCCAGGGAACGCGCCACCGACGTTGTTGACGAGCATATCGATCCGGCCGAACGCCTCCTTGGCCTCCGCTACCACCCGCTCGGCCGCATCAGGTTGCGACAGGTCGGCAGCCACGGCGATCGCGTCGCCACCCCGACCTTTGACCTCGTTCAGCGTCTGCTCCAACGTCTCGGCGCCTCGTGCGGTGAGGACGACGCGCGCTCCCTCGGCGGCCAGCGCCAATGCGATTGAGCGGCCGATGCCGCGGCTGGAGCCGCTGACGATGGCAACCTTGTCTTTCAGTTCCAGGTCCATGGGTAGACGATCCTCCCCCTGCTCGGCGAGGGTACGATAGCAGGCGGCGGTGCTGTGAACAATCGCGGGCGCTCGCCGCTTGGCGCTGATCTCGCACGGACCCACGCCCGTGCTCGGCTTGCCGTGGCGACCTCGGAGCCAGCGCGCGCCGGGTGCGCCGGATCCACGGCGTAGCCCACGCGTGGCCGGTGGTGCGATACTGGCACGGGGCGGTGGCGCACGCGGGGAGTGAGCACGGGGGGCGCTGAGCATGGTAGCGGCAAAGGCGACGCGGCAATATACGCCGGCCGAGTATCTCGCGCTGGAGCGGCAGGCCGACTACAAGAACGAGTACATCGACGGCTACATTGTCGCGATGTCCGGTGTCACCAGTCACCACGACCGCATCGCGCTTGACGTGTGCGGCGAGTTGCGCGAGCAGCTCCGTGATGGACCGTGCAACATCTTCTCGTCCGCCATGCGCGTGAGGAACCTGGTGACCGGCCGCTACACCTATTCCGACGCTTCGGTCGTGTGCGGCGAGCCGGAATTCGAGGACGACGAACTCGACACCCTACTCAATCCCGCCGTCATTGTCGAGGTGCTCTCGCCGTCCACGGAGGCGTACGACCGGGGGGACAAGTTCGCGGCGTACCGACGGCTGCCCAGCCTCCGGGAATACGTGCTGATCGCCCAGGACCGACCGAGTGTCGAGCACTACCTGCGTCAGGGCCAGCAGTGGCTGCTCACCGCGGTCACCGACCTCGACGCGGCGGTCGCGCTGCCGACTATCGGCTGCGAACTGCGCCTGGCCGAGGTCTACCGGCGGGTGCGCTTCCCCGATCCGCCCGCCGGCGTATAAGGTGGCGGCCTGCCTTTATGCGCCGGTCCAACGCCCGCCCGCTCACTGGACTCCGAGCCATGTGCGCCAGCGGTCGCGGTAGTCGGGTTCGACAGCCTTGATCGCCCCCACCTCGCGCAGCACGTCGAGCGGCATCTCGGCCGCGCCCCGGATCGCGTCGGGAGGCGCGAGCGGTTCCGGGCGTTCGCCCACCACCATGGACGCGCGCAACTCACGCAGATCGTCATCCGTGAGGCCGGCCAGGTCGCGCAACACCTCGTCGTTGTGTTCGCCCAGCAGCGGCGCGGGGCCGCGCGCTCCCGCCTCGAATTCGGAGAAGTGTACCGGCAACTGGCGTGGATAGGGCCGCGGCCCGATCTCGGGGTGATCGACCACCTCGAAGTGGCCGCGGGCGCGCAGATGCTCGTTCATGAGCAGGTCCTTGCCGTGCAGCACCGCTGCCGCCCGCACGCCGGCTGCTTGCAGTGTCGCCATCGCGTCGTGCTTGGTCCGGCCCCGGGTCCAGCCGCTGATCAGCAGGTCGAGCGCATCGTGGTTGTCGTGGCGGGCGAGCACACCGGCGAACCGCTCATCTCGCGTCCATTCCGGATGCCCGACGGCGTCGCACAGTCGCGCGAATTCGGCGTCATCGTGGCAGGAGATCACCACCCACTCATCACCGGCAGCCGCGTGGCGCGCGATCGGTGATGTATCCCCCGGCTCGTTTCCTTCATCGGAGCGGTGGTGTGCCGCTCCTTCCTCCAGAGAGGGGTAGCAGCCCCGCGGTGCGGCGAACCAGGATCGGTTGCCACGACGTTCGGGCAGACGGCCGTTCATCTGATAGTCGAGCAGCGCCTCTCCGATCAGGGGCATCGCTGCCTCGTGCTCGGAGAGGTCGATGTACTGACCCGTGCCGGTGCGGCGGCGATAGTGTAGCGCCATCAGCACTGCCGAGGCGGCGGCGAGGCCGGCGAGCGGGTCGGTGAGTGAGATGCCGGAACGCATCGGCGCCTCGCCGGGGTAGCCCGTGGTCTGGGAGATGCCCGATGCCGGCTCCAGACCCATGCCGTACGCGATCCAATCGCGGTACGGCCCCTGCTGCCCGTAGCCGGAGAGTGAGCAGTAGATGATGTCCGGCCGCACGGCGCGTAGCTCGTCATAGCCCAACCCGAAGCCGCGCATCACCCGCGGCGCGAATGATTCCAGCACCACGTCGCACGTTGCGGCCAGCCGCTTAAACAGCTCAACACCCTCGGGCCGGGTCAGGTCGAGCGTGACATCCTGCTTGCCCAGGTTGCGCGCCATGAAATAGCCGCCGCGGTTCCAGTAGCGTTCGCCCGTGTCGTTCTCGGCCAGCACCAGCATCCGCGCTAGTTCCCACCGCTGCATCGCCTCGACGTGAATCACCTCCGCGCCGAGGTCGGCCAGCACCCGCCCGCAGGTCGGCCCGGCGTAGGTGTTGGACGCATCAAGCACACGAATGCCGGACAGGGGAAGAGTGAGCATGGATTGGCTCCGTTCGCGGAGTTTTGAATCAGCGGCGGTCTCACAATCGCCGGTACGCCGGCTCGTCAGCGCTTCCCGGCGTCACAGGCAGGCCGGCCAGGCTCAGCCGGCGGCGATCGTACTCCTCAAGCGTGATGAAGTCGCCCCGGTCGAGCGCGGCGACACCCTCTCGAACGGCGGCGAGGTCATCGGGTGACAGCGGCTCGTCGCACCCATCGGTGAGCCAGTCGAGGAGCGCTTGACGGGAGAAACGCCATTCCCGGCCGACTTTGCGCCCCGGCATCCGTCCCATCCGCGCCTGCTCCCGAACTGTCGCCGGGCTGACGGCGAGCAGTACCGCTGCTCCTGGCACGTCCAGCACATCTGACTCCATCAAGACCCTCCAGCCGTCAGCCACCACGCTCTAGTGCAACATCGTACGCCACCGCGAACGGGCTTGCGGCTGTCAGCGCCATGCCGTCGACCGGCGCCGGCTGGCTTCCCACGCCGCGAGAAGTGCGTTCGCGGCTGGCGCGTCGTCCTCGGGTACCACCCACTTGAGCGCCAGACTTGCATTGACGACAACGGCGCGGACGATCAAGGTTCACTCCCTTCACGCAGCTCGCGCAGTATCTCGGTGCTGTTGCTGAACACCCGTCCCTGAAAGCGCTCACACCATTGCGCCAGGAGGGTCACGATCGGCTCTCCGTGTTCCGTTAGTGGCTGGTCGCTCACCAGTCGTGGAGCGTGCCGCTCCCGCGCCATCGCGGCGGTGTCTCGAGGGTTCGCCCGGCTGTGTTCGGCGTTGATTCCGCGCTGTTGGTTCGGCCGCGCGATTGGTATGCACAGTCGCTGGCTATGGCTCATCCCATTGGCTTCGTGACTCGCATTAGTCACGGCAGCTTGCTAACGCCCCCATTCGCGGTGCGTCTCGTCACATGACGGTCTGATCGGCTGGCGTCCGAAGTAATCGTAGCATGATGGGCGGACGGCAACCGACTGCACCACGAACCTATCGAACTCATCCTCGGCAAATGCGACCGAGCCTAAGCTCACTACCCGCCCGCTAGATCACGCCCCGCTCCCGTAGGATCACCGTCTCCTCGGGCGTGTAGCCGGTCTCCCCGCCGGTGAGAATCTCCTGGTTGTGTTCGCCCAGCAGCGGCGCCGGCCCGGTCTGCCACGGTGTCTCGCTCATCCGCCACGGCGGGCCGGGGTGGCGCAGCGCGCCGGCCTTGGGGTGGTCGATCGCGGTGAAGTAGTCGCGGGCGGCAAGGTGGGGGTCGGCGAGCACGCCGGCGATGGTGGGTACCAGCGCGCAGGGCAGACGCAGCTCCTGTCCGGTTTCGACGATCTGGCGGGCGGTGTGCGACATCAGATACGGGCGGAGCACATCCTCGAACTCGCGCCAGCGGCGGTACCGCTCGGATGCGTCGGTGAACAGCGGATCGTCGATTAGGTCCGGTCGCTCGACCATCACCGCCAGTTCTTGCAGACCGAGCCGTCCGTACAACAGAGCGACGTGGCCATCCATGCACGGCATGATGTCGGACGGATACCGGAACGGGTGGCGACTGTACCAGCGGCGGCGGATGGCGCCCTGGAAGGCGTACAGCAGCGCGCCGTACTCGTCGTTGGCGGCGATCGCCTCCAGTAACGAGGTCTCGACCTGGCCGCCGCCGCCACCCGCGTCGCGATGCGCGAGCGCGGCGAGGATGCCGATCAGCAGGTTGTGGGCGGCGATGTAGTCTGCCACCTCGACGCCGTGGTTCAGCGGTTCGCGCTCCGGGTCACCCGTGACGTACATCAGCCCGCCCGCTGCCCAGGCCGTGAACGCGTCGCCGGTATAGTCTCTCCACGGACCCGTGTGCCCAAACGGCGTCACCGATGCGCTGATTAGGTGGGGGAACTCCGCTTGCAGCCACTGATAGTCGAGCCGGTAGCCGGCCATCATCCCCGGCGCGGCGCTATCCACCACAACATCGGTTTTCGCCAGCAGCTTCTTGAGAATCACCTGGCCCGAGGTGGTCGCGATGTCGAGCGTGACGCTCTTCTTGCCGGTGTTGAGATGCAAAAACAGCGCGGCGCGTTCTGGGTCGGGGATGTCGCCGGGGAAGGGTCCGATCGCCCGTGCGCGCCCGCCGACGCCGGGCGGCTCGATCGTGATCACCTCGGCGCCGAAATCGGCGAGCAGCTTGGTGCAGTACGGCCCAGCCGTGCCTTGCGACAGGTCAAGCACGCGAAGGCCGGTGAGCGCACGGTCAGCCATTGGTATCCTCCGCGGCGGTGAGCCGCGTCGCGCATCATACCATCACCGGCAGGCCGGCAAAATTCGCTCGCCGGCCCCGGGTGCAACACGGGCGGGACGTGGGTGGTGCACGCCGTTTCATCCGGCTTGAACGTCGACGCGAGCGTTTGTACGCTGCGTGTCGAGGCAGTCGCGGCCGGCGCGCCGCGCATTTTGCGTGACCAGGAGTTGTACGAATGGCGATCCAGAAACACGCCGCGGCGCTGGTATTTGCGGCGGCCGCGATGTTCGCGCTTGCCGCCGGCGGGTCAGTGCATGCCCAGCTCGGAAATCGTATCTATGGCTCGGCCACCCTCAACGGTGCGTCCGCGCCGGTGGGAACGACGATCGTGGCGGTGACCGAGGGCAGCAAGGTGTGTGCGACGACCACGACGACACAGTTGCAGGCGAACGCGACCGCGCGCAGCTACCCCTACGTGATGGATATTCCCAGCGGACCCGCGGCGCCGGAGTGCAAGCCGGGAGCGGTCATTACCTTTGCGGTCGGGGGGTTGACCGCGGCGCAGAGTTTCACCATTGACGAGATCGGCAGCTTCCGCCTAATCGACCTGACCGCGCCCGGCACACCAAACGTCCCCTCGACGACGCGCACGGTCACGCTCACGGCGGGCTGCACCGAGGTCACATCAACCTTCCCGGACAACACGCCCGCCGCCACGGTCGCGGCGGCGGTTGCGCCGGCCACGGCGCTGTCGGCGTTCTGGCGCGCCGACGGGACACAAGGCGCGTTCCGCGGCCACGGCCCATTGTCGGCGGCGGCCAGCGACCTCGCGACTGTCAATCGTGGTGACGCGCTGCGTTTTTGCACCACCACCGCGGCCACATTGACGCAACCCTGATCAGCGAGTGCCCTGGCCGTGTCGTCTTCAATGACGCGGCCGAGGCGCTGCCCTGGACTACGAGTGTGGGGTATGCGCCTCCGCCGCGCCATTCCCGACGAGTGCGTCGCGGCGCGCAAGGGTAGTGTCCCGATATTACCAATGGCAGGCATGACCCATCGGCGGAAGCCGTGAGGACATCGGTACTAAACATGGCGCGGTATCCGTCCACGGCGTCCGCGAGGGGCATGGATATTCCTGTCCCATGGCACTCCGCCGCGCCTCGCGGATCGGCATGGGCGGGTACGGGCTGACTCGGGCTAATAGCCGCTAATACGAGCTAATACGAGCTAATACAGAACCCTCACCCTCTCTCTCTCATACGTTCGCTCCCGCTCGTTCTCGTACGTTCATTGCTATCTCTTTCTGCCGATGCTATGATGCATAACGTGCCCTGGCGTACCGGGGCCGCGGTGCACTGCGTGCACGAGACATACGGTAGAAAGATCGGCAAATAGCGATGGCCGACTGGCAGTTCCGCGATGGCGGGGCTGCTGGACGGCTTTTTCGGTGTCTGGCGCACAGCGTGGGCCGCGAGGTCAGCAAAGAGGAGTACCAATGCACGTTACAATCGATGGGTTCGGCGGTGACCGGGCGAAGCTGGCATCCGAGGAGTTGGTTCGGGATCTACTCGACCGGTACCCCGGTGAGATCGGCATGACCAAGATCTCGGAGCCGCACGTCCGCCGCTACGTGGGCGATAAGCCCGAGGACTGGGGTGTGTCCGGCTTCGTCCTGATCGCAGAGAGCCACATCACCATTCACACGTTTGTCGAGCACGATCAGGTGTGGGTCGATATCTTCTCCTGCAAGGAGTTCGATGCCACCAAGGCGATTCTCGACATCAAGCGCGCGTTCGGCCTGCGCGATGTGACCACGCGTATGCTCGAGCGCGGTCTCGAATACCCGCACGACATCGATGCATCAATCCCCCTCGCCGAACTGGAGCGGGTGGAAGCAGCCGCTGTCGTCAGTGGACGTGGTTAGCTTCGTACAGAGAGGACCGGCAGGTAGTTGATAGCGTCACGTCATCCGCTACCTGCCGGGCATTGCCATGCCCTTTGATCCGTACCATGACGCACGCTTCTATCCGGCGCGCAACTTCGCCGCGCTGGAACCGGAGTTCACCGACTTCGCCACGGCGCGCGTCGTCGTGCTGCCGGTGCCGTACGATGCCACCACCACCGCGCGGGCCGGCGCACGCGAGGGGCCACAGGCGATCATCGACGCGTCGGCCGATATGGAGCTGTACGATCTCGTACTGGAGCGCGAGCCGTACCGCGCCGGTATTCACACGCTTCCCGAGGTCGCGCCCCACTCGGGCAGCCCCGATGCGATGATCGCCCGGCTCGAAGAGATCGCCGGTGAGCTGATCGACGCGGGCAAGTTCGTCGTCACGCTCGGCGGTGAGCATACCGTGGCCGCCGCGCCGGTGCGCGCCTACGCCGCGCGGGTGCCCGACCTGTCGGTGCTCGCCTTCGACGCGCACGCCGATATGCGCGACGAGTACAACGATTCACGCTTCAATCACGCCTGCACGTTGCGCCGCTCCCTGGAAGCGGTGCAGAGAGGGCGGCGTGCCGCGGTGGGAGGAAACCGCGAACCAACGCTGGTTCACGTTGGCCTCCGCTCGGCAACCCGCGAAGAACACGAGTTCTTTCGCGTGTCGGGGCTGCCCTTCTTCCCGGCGCATCAGTACCGCCGCATGTCCGACGGACCGCAACGCGTCGCCGACCGCCTCACGGACGACGTGTATATCACCATCGACATCGACTGCTTCGACCCGGCTCAAGTCGCCGGCGTGGGCACACCCGAACCCGGGGGGCTGTTCTGGGAAGACGTGGTCGCGACCATCGAAGAGGTGGCGCGCACCCGGCGGATCGTCGGCTTCGACCTCACCGAGCTCGCGCCCGACTATGGCGTGCGCGCCAACGCCCAACTCGCGGCCAAGCTGGTGTACCGCACCATCGGCCTCGCCTTGCCCTGACGTTCGCTGCGCGTGCCGCACCATTCCCACCGCTTGACACATGAAATCAATATCCGGTATTATTCTTCTATCAAGGGGAGTAACCGGCGCCCCATCCCTGGGGCGCTCCTCGGTCGTCAGTACCCCCGACCCGTCGGGGCGGCCGCGGATGCGAGACCTTCTCGCCTGGTGAGACCTTGGCGTACCCGGCAACGCGCTGGGACGGCCGGGGTTTCGCGGGTCTACAGGAGGTGTCGCCCATGCCCTTCCATGGTCTCTTTTCTCATGTGCGCCTCCTTGCCCCCGATTGATCGGTACGCTGCATTGCGCGTAAGACGCTGCATCGCCGGTGACCTGAGCGCCGCCCCATGTGGACGGCAACATGGGTCCATCCCTGATGGCGCGCGGCGTCCGTTCGACGCTCTTCTCGACCGGGGATACCCACGGCGGGAATATGTCGACCCCGCCACGGGGCGAAGTAATCGATGAGATGAGGCTGACGATGAGCGATTGGTATGGGCGGGACACCCATGATGTCATACAGGAACTCCGCACCGACCCATCAACCGGGTTGAGCGCGGCCGAGGCGGCGCTCCGCTCGCGCGACCACGGTCCCAACGAGCTTGTGCAGGAGGCGCTCAAGCGTCCGTGGCGGATTATCTGGGAACAACTGACCGCCTTGATGGTGCTGATCTTACTCGGCGCCGCCGCGCTGGCAGCGGTCGTCGGTGACGTCAAAGACGTGGTCGCGATCCTGGTGATCGTGGTGATCAACACTGTCTTGGGCTTCTCACAGGAGTACCGGGCGGAGCGCGCGATGGCCGCGCTGCGGCAGATGGCCGCGCCGTCGGTGCGTGTGCGCCGCGATGGCCAGGTACAGACGGTGTCCGCCCGCGGCCTGACACCTGGCGATGTCGTGCTGCTCGAGACGGGCAATCTCGTGCCGGCCGATGGGCGCCTGTTGGAGAGCGTGAACCTCCGGGTGGGGGAGGCCGCACTCACCGGAGAGTCCGAGCCGGTGGAGAAGGCGACGCACGCCCTGACTGGCGCCGATCTGCCGCTGGGTGACCGCGTCAATATGGCGTACATGGGAACGGTGGTGACGTACGGTCGCGGCCAAATGGTCGTCACGGACACTGGCATGCGCACCGAGCTTGGCCGTATCGCCGGCCTGATCAAGAGCGTGCATGTCCAGAACTCCCCGCTGCAGCAACGCCTTAACGCCGTCGGTCGGTATCTGATCGCGCTGATCGTGCTGGTGGTCGGCGCGGTATTCGCGCTCGGTGTGCTGCGCGGCGAAGAGGCGCGGGTCATGACCATGACCGCGATTAGCATGGCTGTTGCCGCGGTGCCGGAGGCGCTGTGGGCGGTGGTGACGATATCGCTGGCGCTCGGCGCGCAACGGATGCTCAAGCGCCGGGCGCTGATTCGCAAACTCTTGGCCGTCGAAACCCTTGGCTCGACCTCGGTGATCTGCTCGGACAAGACCGATACGCTCACCGAAAACCGGATGACCGTGACAGTGCTCGATGTCGCCGGCCACCGTCTCGACCTGACCGAGCAATTGCGTGGGTCCACCCCTGGCGTGCCGGCGACACCAGACGCACGGCCGGCGATCGCGGGCCAGTCCGGCTTGGCGCTGTTGTTAGCCTCGGGCGCGCTGGCCAATGACGCGGTTCTGAGCACGCCGGTCGGTGACGAGCGCGGCTTCCATGCCGTGGGCGACCCTACCGAGGCGGCATTCGTGGTCGCGGCCGCCCATTTCGGGTTGCTCAAGAGCGACCTGGAGCGGTCGTTCCCCCGGGTCGGTGAGAGACCGTTCGACTCGGAGCGGAGGCGAATGACCACGGTGCACGCGCTGCCCACCCCCGGGGACTTTCCCGCCCAGTTCGCGCCCGGCTGGGACAAAGGGCTGACCGACGTGGACGCCTCGCATGTCGCCTTCACCAAGGGTGGGGTGGACAGCGTGCTTGACGTGGCGACGGCGGTGTACATCGACGGCCACGTTGAGCCGCTCACGCCGTCATGGCGTGAACGGATTACCGCCGCGAATGAGCGGCTGGCACGGAGCGGCATGCGGGTGCTCGGGGCAGCGTATCGCCCGCTGACTGCCAATTTCAGCACGGGCAGTGAAGGCGCCGAGGCCGAGCTTATCTTCGTCGGCATGGTCGGGATGATTGATCCGCCCCGCCGGCAGGTAAAGGAGGCAATCGCGACCTGCCGCCGGGCTGGTATTCGCACGGTGATGATCACCGGTGACCATCCGCTGACCGCGATCGCGATTGCGCGGGAACTCGGCATGGACAGCGGTGGGCGCGTGATCACCGGGGCGGAGCTGTCCCGCATGAGCGCCGCCGAACTTGAGGCGGTGGTCGAGGACGTCTCGGTTTATGCGCGCGTGTCGCCCGAGCACAAGCTGCTGATTGTGCAGGCGCTCCAGAATCGGGGCCAGGTCGTCGCGATGACGGGCGACGGTGTCAACGACGCGCCTGCCCTGCGCAAGGCGAACATCGGCGTGGCGATGGGCATTGCCGGCACCGACGTCTCCAAGGAAGCGGCGGACATGGTGCTGCTGGACGACAACTTCGCCACCATCGTCGCGTCGGTGGAGGAGGGACGGTCGGTATACGACAACATCCGTCGCTTCATCCGCTACAGCTTAGCCGGCAACTTCGGCAAGATCGCGGTCATGTTCACCGGTCCCTTCCTCGGCATGCCGCTCCCGCTGCAGCCGATCCAGATCTTGTGGATGAACGTGGTCAACGACGGGCTGCCAGGACTGGCGATGAGCGCGGAGCGGGCGGAACCTGACACGATGCGCCGGCCGCCGATTCGCGCCTCCGCGAGCATCTTCGACCGGGGCATGGGGCTGCATATCGCCTGGGTCGGGCTGCTGATTGGCGCGCTCGCCCTTGGCGCCGGGTACTGGTACTGGCAGGCAGGGGATGCCGCGTGGCAGACCGTAACCCTCACGATCATCATTTTCGGGCAGATGGCGCACGCGTTGGCGGTGCGCTCCACGCGGCAATCGCTCCTCGGCCTCGGGCTGCTCAGCAACCGGCCGTTGATCGGCGCTATCGGCGTGAATATCGCTCTGCACATGGTGATGGTGTACGTGCCGGTGATGCAGGATCTGCTCGGTACCACCGCGCTGTCGCTGTTTGACCTGGCCCTCTGTCTGGCCCTGGCATTGGTGGTGTTGGTGGCGGTGGAGATCCAGAAGCTGGTGCTCCGCCGCCTCGGCGGACGCTCGGCCATCTCACCGATCGAAGTCAAGGATATGCTGATGGAGCCACGGGGATGAATCCACACGAGCAGCCAGCAGCGGACGCCGGTGCGACGCGGTCTGACTCGGTGGCCACCGCGGGACTCGGGCCGGTGCCGGCGCTGATTGGCTCCACGCGCTTCATCGCGCTGCTGGGGGTGGGCGCCGTGCTCTTGATCGCGATGTATCTGTTCGCCCTGGCCACCGGGTTAGCCGGGATGATCGTCTGGCAGACGTCGTGGGATATTGTGCGGGGTGCTCTCGATGTCGCGAGTCTCAAAGTGGAGTTCCTGAAGATCGTAACCCTGCTGTTGGAGGCGGTCGCCTTCTCCATCATCGGCATCGGACTATACAGCTTGTTCATCGCTTGTTCATCGGGCCGCTGCCCTTTCAGGCAGGGCTGTAGGTGGATTCGCTGAATGACCTGGAGACAAAAATCGTCAGTGTGATCATCGTGGTCCTGGCGCTGACCTTCTTGGAGGAGTTCACACGAGAGCAGCGCGCGGAGGACACATCGCAGTTCGGCGTCGCCGCGGCCGTGGTTGTGCCGGCGTTGGTGGCCTTCCAGCACCATATTGCGCGCGCCAAACCCTCCGCCCCCATGTCTGCCGCTCCGCTATCAGCCGCGTATCAGGATGCGCAGTAACTCCTGGCCCTTGCCAGACCAAGCAGTGAAGAGGAGACAATACGATGACTGCAGGACGTCAGCCGAACAGCGCGATTCCCCCCGCGCCCGCGCAGCAGGGGGTGGGCACCCTGCGCATTGGCACGGTGTTCGGATTCCCTATCCTGATCCATTGGAGCTGGTTTCTGGCGGTCGTTCTGGTGGCCTGGTCACTCGAGGCGAACTATCTGCCCGCGGTGTACCCCGACTGGACATCAGAGCGGCGCTGGGGCGTGGGCATGCTCGTCAGTCTGCTGTTCTTCGGGTCGGTGCTCGCGCATGAGCTGGCGCACGCGCTAGTGGCGCGCCGCCGGGGTTATCCCGTGGATAGTATTACCCTGTTGGTCTTCGGTGGCGTCTCTGCCATCGGTCAGGACGCCCGCACCGCACGCGATGAATTCTGGATCGCCGTGGTCGGTCCGCTGACCAGCTTCGTGATTGCCGCCCTCTTCGGCGCCGCGTGGCTCGCCGGACGGATGATGGACGCGGCGCTGCTGTACCCGATCGCCGGCTACCTCGCCCTCATTAACGTGTCGCTCGGGCTGTTCAACCTCGTGCCGGGCTTTCCGCTCGACGGCGGCCGGGTGCTGCGCGCCCTACTATGGGCGCGGAAGGGGAATATCCTGGAGGCGACGCGCCTGGCAACCATCGCCGGCCGCGCTGTCGCGGGCGCGATGATGCTGATTGGCCTGATCAGCATCATCGCCGGAGGATTCTTAAGTGGCTTCTGGTTCATCCTGATCGGCTGGTTTCTATGGGGCGCGGCGGAGTCCAGTTACCAGCAGTTGCTGCTGCGTACCAGTCTGGAAGGCATCACGGTGGAAACGTTGGTGGAGCGGGACGTGCCCCGTGTTGCGCCCGACCTGAGCATTGGCGAACTCGTCAATCAGCATGTGTTGCGGCACAACCGGCGGGTATTCTTCGTCGCTCCCGACGGGCCTGAGGATGGCGAGATTCAGGGGTTGATCACGCTCACGGATATCAAGCGTGTGCCGGAGGTCGAATGGGCGACCACCTCGGTGTATCGCACGATGACGCCGCGCGACCGGCTCGTTGTCGCGGCGCCGCTCACCGAGGCGCTGTCGGCGTTGGAGCTCATGGTCCAGAACAAAGTGCACCAGTTGCCCGTGTTCCAAGGGCGTGTGCCGCTTGGCCTGCTCACGCGCGAGGGTGTCATCCAGGCCATCCGGCTACGCAGCACGTTCGGCCGCTCTGGATAGCGACGGTCGAACCCGTGCGCTCCAGACTCACCAAGGGCGTATCCTAATTGTGATTGACATGAACGGATGGACCTTTCTCACCAACCATGCCCACGTCCTGCTCTGCATCGAGCGCGACCAGGACGTGCGGCTGCGCGACCTCGCCGATCTGGTCGGTATTACCGAACGGGCGGCGCAGCGGATCGTCAACGAACTCATCGACGCGGGATACGTGTCGCGGGAGCGGGTCGGCCGGCGAAACCACTACGTGGTTCACCCCAATCTTCCGCTGCGGCATTCGCTCGAGTGCCATCGTGATGTTGGCGCTTTGCTCACGTTGTTGGCGGCGCCGTCAAAGACGACGCGGACTCCCACGTCAACTCGCTACCCTTTGACCGAGCCAGCGAGGATGCCGGAGACGAAGTAGCGTTGCAGCGCGAAGAACACCACCAGTGGCAGCGCCATCGAGATGAACGCGGCAGCGGTCAGCAATTGCCAGTCCTGTCCGAGCGAGTTGACCAGATTGCTTATCGTCACCGGCATCGGCGCGACATCGGGACGGCCACCGAGATAAACCAGCGCCACCAAAAGGTCGTTCCACACCCACATGAACTGAAAAATCGCCACCGACGCCAGCGCCGGCACCGACGTGGGCAATACTAACCGGAAGAACACGGTCCAGGGTCCCGCGCCGTCGATCGACGCCGACTCCATCATCTCCCGCGGCAGCGCGCCGAAGAAGTTGCGGAACAGGTAGATCGCGAACGGCAGGCCGTAGCCAGTGTGCGCCAGCCAGATGCCGAAGAATGTGCCCGTCAACCCGAGCGAGGTAAACAGCCGCAGCACGGGGATCAAGGTCATCTGCAATGGCACCACCAGCAGGCCGACGACCACCAGGAACAGCCAGTTCCGGCCGGGGAAGTCCATCCAAGCGAAGGCGTATGCCGCGAAGGCCGCGATCAAGATCGGGATGATGGTCGCGGGGATGGTCACGAACAGGCTGTTGACGAAGCTGCGACCCATGTTATTAGTGTTCAATACGCGGTCGTAGTTTTCGACGGTGAACTGATACGGCGGCGTCAACGCCTCCCACCATCCGCTGCTCGAAACCAGCGCCGGCGGTCGGAAGGACGACACCAGCAGACCAACCGCCGGCGCCAGCCACAGCAGGCAAATGACCACGATCACGACATGGAGCGGCCCCTGGCGGACTTTGCGTCCGAACCGTGCCGGCGCCGACACATCGCGTGTACGGGGGAGGGTGAGCGTTGCCATCAGCGTATCGCCTCCTGCTGACGGAACCGGCGCAAGTTGAACAGCATGACTGGCACGATCGCCGCGAGCAATAGCACGGCGATCGCGCTCGCCCGGCCGAAGTGCCGGACATTGAACATTTCCTTGTACATGCGGTTCGCGATCACGTCGGTGTCGAAGTTGCCATTGGTCATGATGTAGACGATATCGAACGCCTTGAGCGCGGTGATGATCATCGTGGTGGTCACGACCGCGAGCGTCGTGCCGAGCATCGGGAAGGTGATCCTCCAGAAGATCTGGAACTCGTTCGCGCCGTCCACACGCCCCGCCTCCAGTACGTCCGCCGGGATTCCTTTGAGTCCGGCCGAAATGATCACCAGACAGAACCCGGTCCATATCCAGACCGCCGCGATGATCAGGGCGATGTTGTTTCCGGGTCGATTGATCAGCCACGCTTGGGGCTCGAAGCCGGGTACAGTGGCGGACAGCGCGGCGTTCACGGCGCCAGTCTGGGGTGTGCCGGGCGGACGGTAATCGTACATGAAACGCCAGATCACGCCGGCGGCGACGAACGAGATCGCCATCGGCATGAAGATAATCGCCTTGCTCACCGATTCATAGCGAACCCGGTCGGTGAGCACCGCGATCAGCAGGCCGAATAACACCGTGAGTCCCGTGAACAACACTAACCACAGGGCATTGTTGCGGAGTGCCGTCAGCATCGCCCGGTCATCGAATAGGTAGCGGTAGTTGTCGAGACCGACGAACCGCTTCGAGTCCGGGCCGAGGAAGCTGAGCACGACCGTGTAAATCGCTGGATAGACCAAGAACACCGATAAGAAGATCAGCGCGGGCGCTAACCACAGCCACGGCCGCACGCGATCGCGCTGCCGCTCGGGGAGCAGGCGCAGGAACCCCTCGATCAGCGTCACGTAGCCGATTAACACGGCTGGGACGCCCACGACCACCACCAGCGCCAGCACCAGCCGGTCGCTCATCTTCACGCTCCCGTTGGACATCACCCCCAAGGGGCCGGCAGTCGCGAGGGATGATGGTGGTGTGCGGCCATCTCCCTCGCCAAGCGCCGGCGTGTCCTCGTGGTGGTGCGGCACTTACCGCTTATAAGAGTCATCCTGGACGCGGTCGAGGCCGGCGAGGATGCTGTCGAGGTTGTTTGGACTCTGAACGAAATCGAGCACGGCGCGCAGGAAGGCGTTGTTCATCGCCTCTGGCATCAGGTCGGAGGCATCGAAGCGCACGGACTTGGCCGTGACCAGCGTCTCCGCCATCTGACGGGCAATCGCGTCGGGGTACTGATCGGGGGTGACTTTCTTGTTCGGCGTCAACGCCCCGCCGCGCTTGACCCAGATTGCCTGTGCCTCGGGCGTGGTTAGATACTGCATCAAGGCGCGGGCCTGCGGCGTGTCTTTGAACATGCCAAACAGGTCGCCCGCGACCTCGACCGAGCCGGCGTGGCGCGACTCGATGTCGGGGAAGGGGAAGAAGTTGAAGTCGTCCACCGGCTTGATGTTGGGATTCGCCTTCACAAAGAACTCGGTGATGAAGCTGCCCTGGTGATGCAGATAGCAGCGCGGCGGGCTGCTGAACAGCGGCGCGCCGGCGTCACCGAAGTTGGTCGCCTGCATGTACTGGCGTCCGCCGAACACCAGCTTGTCGTTGGCCGTGATTTGCCCCCAGGTTTGCCATGCCTTCTTGATCTCGGGCGATGTCCACTTCAGCTTACCCTGGTACCATCGGTCGTACGCGTCCGGGCCAGCCTGGCGCAGCACGATATCCTCGATCCAGTCGGTGCCGGGCCATCCACTGGCCGCGCCGCTGGCGAGACCGATACACCACGGCGTGGTACCGGTTGACGCGATCTTCTCGGAGAGCGCGATCAGCTCGTCCCAGGTCTTGGGCATCGTACCGCCGCCGGCCTGGGGCAGCGTTTTGATGTTGTACCAGATCGAGCCTTTGAGCGCCGCCTTGATTAAGATGCCCACCTGCTTGTTATCGACCTGGCCGAGTTTCATCCAGTCGTCAGAGTATTGGTCTTTGAGCGCCGCTTGGTCGAGCACCGGCCCAAGATCAACGATCTTGCCCGCGCGGGCGAATTCCGCCATCTGGCCGGGGCCGGGTAGCCCGGCGACATCGGGTGGGTTATTGCCCTGAACACGCGTGGTTAGTATCGCGTTTAGGTCGCGTGTACCCTCGTACTCGACCTTGATGCCGGTCGCCTGCTCGAACGGCCGGACCATTGCCAGAAAGCTCTCCTGCTCGCTACCGCCCCAGGTTGCCAGCACGGAGACCTTGCCGCCGATTCGCGCTGCTGTTCCGGCGGCCGCGGCGGCCGCGGTTCCGCCAGTGCCAGGAACGACGGTCGGCGCGCTGGCCTTGTTGCCGTCGTCTCCGCCGCAGGCGGCGAACGTGCACGCGAGTAGCAGGAGCAGCAGTGGGCGAACGATTGCCAGACGTGGTGTCACCATGTGCATGGTTGCCTCCTCTGCCAATAGACCGACTGGCGGGGTAGTTCCATATATACGCGCATTGTCTGCTACCGGACAAGGGCACACCGCTCCGTGCGAACACCCCGCGAACGGGATGACTCGTGCGGAGGCCGTTGGTCGTCCGGCGCCATCCGTGCGTACACGGTGGCCGGTCATCCTTCATGCATCTGACACCGGGGACGGCCATCGAATCCATTACCCATGGGAGTGATGATGCTCAGGAATCGGGAATGAGCCGGATGCAACCTGCTCGCAACAACGACGAAGACGGTATGGCAAAGGCGGGTGGGCCGCCAATCATCGCGGTGATCGCGTGGCGCGGCCGGCGCGGAGCGCGGCGCGCTCGGCATCGATTGCTTGGTCAACGAGTCGCAGGTAGCTCTCATAGCGGCCCGCATCAATGGAGCCCGCCTCGACGGCCGCACGCACGGCGCAGTCCTGTTCCGTTCGGTGCAGGCAGCCCGGCCACCGGCAATCGTCCAGGTACGGCCGCATTTCGGGGTAGCAGTCGGCCATCTCGTCCGACGGCACATTCCACGGCGCCAGCTCGCGCAGCCCGGGCGTATCGGCCACATGGCCGCCGAACGGCAGCCGGTGCAGCTCGCCCACCACGGTCGTGTGCCGTCCCTTCTTCAGCGAGACGCTGACTTCCTTGGTGCGGAGATGCAGATCCGGCACGACCGCGTTGATCAGACTACTCTTGCCCACGCCCGATGGTCCGGCGATCAGTGTGAGCCGGCCGGCCAACGCGTCGGGCAGCCACTCCAGGCCGCGGCGCTCCACCGCGCTGACATAATGGACAGTATATCCGGCGCGCTCGTAGACGCCGAAGGTCGCGCGGGCCGGGTCCATGCCGGAGAGATCGACCTTGTTCACAATCAGTCGCACGGGCATCTCGCTCGCCTCGGTGACCACCAAGAACCGGTCCACCGCGCGCAGGTGAGGCTCGGGGTTGGCGGCGGCAAAGACGACGAGCACCTGATCGATGTTGGCGGCGAGCACTTGCTGACGCCACGCGCCCTTCGGCCCGGCGGCGCGACGCGAAAAGGTGGAGCGCCGGGGGCCGACTTTTTCGACAAGCCCTTCGCGCTCGCCGGTGGGTTGAATCTCGACCTGATCGCCGACCACCGGCAGCACCGCCGCCCGCCCTTCTTTCCGTAATGCGCCGCGCAGCCGGCAGCGCCACTCGGCGCCGTCGATCTCCACGGCGTACCACTCGTTCATCGTCCACAGAACGATGCCGGTCATGCAGAACCTCCCGCTCGGCGGGCCGTGAGGCGCGGGCCATGGGCAGAGTCACCGGCCGGCGCGTCAACGCCGGCATCGGTGGTGTTGAGCGTCACCTGCTGCCGAACCGCGCCCGGTCTGCTCATTCTCGCCCTCGTTTGCTGATATCGTACTCACGGATTGCTGGCACGGTGATGGCGATCACGACCGCCGCCAGCGCCGCGCCGATTCCACCCGTGACGACCGAGAAGGGCGCGCCCTGCCAAGCGGCGACCGCTCCCGATTCAAGCTGACCGAGCTGTGGCCCGCTCGCGACGAAGATCATGTTCGCCGAGGTCACACGCCCGCGCAGGTCGTCCGGTGTTGAGAGCTGGATAATCGAGCGGCGCATGACCATGCTCACCGTGTCGGCCACGCCGGCGCCAGCTAGTAGCACGAGCGACAGCCAGAAGTTGCGCGACAGCCCGAACAGGGCCGAGCAGACTCCGAAGGCGACCACGCTCAGAACCAGCGGCATGCCGGGGCGGCGCGCGCTACCCATCGTCGTCATCACCACCGCGCCGGCTGCTCCCCCGATCGCCTCGGCCGCGTACAGCCAGCCCAAACCCTGTGCGCCGACATGCAGGATGTCTCGCGCGTACAGCGGCAACAGCGCCACGGCCGACCCGAAGAACATCGCGAAGAAATCGAGCAGCATCACGGGCAGCGCGATCCGGTGACGGCGCACGAACCGCAGTCCCTCGACGACCGCCGCCCACCCCGGCCGGCGGCCACCGGGTGCGACCCGCGCCCGGATCAGCAGCAGCGCCGCGATGATCGCCACGTACGCCGCGGCCGAGATGCCGTACACGGCGCCGACGCCGAAACGGGCGATCACGAACCCGCCCACGGCTGGCCCGGCGAGTGATGCTACCTGTGACCCGGTAATATCCCACGCGAAAGCGTTCATCAGGTGCTCGCGCGGCACAAGTCCGGGGACAATTGCCTGACGGGCGGGGCTGTCCAATGCCTGCGCCGCCGCCGAGATGAACACGAGAAGGTAAATGAGCGACGGGGTGACGACCCCGGCGATGGTTGCGCCCGTCAGCCCGAGCGCACTCAGCATGAGCACCGGCTGCGTCAGCAACAATAGCCGGCGGCGGTCCATCGCGTCGGCCAGCGTGCCGCCGGCCAACGAGAACGCGATTGCCGGCCCGGCGCGGGACAAGCCGATGAGTCCGAGCGAGAGCGGCGAGTCCGTGAGCTGCAACACATGCCAGCCGAGGGCGACGAGCTGCATCTGCGCGCCGAACGATGAGATGATGCGCCCCGCCCACAGCAGGCGAAAGTCACGGTGCTGCATCGCGAGCAACGCCCGCGGACCGCCGAACGCCGGTGCGGCGGGCGCCAGCGCGGTGCGGGATTTCAGCGACAGATCGGGGTCATCAATTGTCAAGTGCGGCACGACTCCACTGCACGGCGGGAGGACGGGGGCCGGCGCGGCGCCGGCCACCAGCGGACGTTCCGTGATGGTAGCAGAGACAGCCGCGGACAGGCTTCGCTCGTGCACCTGGGGTGTGACCGGTTCGTGTAACGCGCGGATACACGCGTGCGAGTGTGTGGGCCAGGCTAAACCGGCCGTACAGCAATCGGACGCACTTTCCACTTATCGCGGATGCGTGCCCTCGGCTTAGGGTTAGAGCGGCCGGGTGGCGCCGGGAATCTCGATCTTGCCTTCACGGGCGGCATCGAGCCGCTTCGGGAGATTATCGCGATATTCGCCCTGCCATTCCATCAGTTGCCAGAGAACGCCGAGGCCGCTCTTTGGGTGGAGCAGCGCCTCGTGCCGCACGTCGCCATCGAGCTGCGGATTAACGGTCCGCAACTCCTTATCGCTTAAGTGCTCGATGCTCTTCTCGATGTTGTCGACATCCATCCCGATGTGATGAATCCCCTCGCCATGGCGGCGGAGAAACTCGGCGAACGGACCACGCTCGCTTAGCGGATGTTCGAGCGTGACGGTGATGTTCCCCCAGGTGAACGTCGCGGATTCCAGTTCGGTCGCCTCATTGCTCTTCCGAAGCTGCAACACCGCGCCCATCGCCTCCATGGTACGGACAGCGGTGTCCATGTCTCGCACACAGATCGCCAGGTGGTCAATGCGCAGTACGTTCATCGGTCCTCCGTCCGCCTTACCTCATGAGCCAGCCGGCGCCGGCCCGCTCCCGTCGCTACATTGTGCTCCCCGCTCCCCGCTCCCTACGGTCCCCCCACGCCTTGCAGACCCGGCGGCAGCGGCTGATCCCGCGAATCGGCGCTATAGGTCGTGCCGGCGCCGGGCAGATCGAGCGCGTCGTGGTACAGTACAACCCGCCCGCCGTCGTCCGGCCACACATCAGCGCCGCCAACGCTCGGCAGGCCACAGGCTGACTCGGCGCCCGCGGTGGCGCCGGTGTACACGCGACAGGCGCGGCCGGCGGTCATCACAAGGTTGTTGGGAAAGCGGAACACCGCGGCGCGGACGGGCGACCGCAGCGACCAGCCGGTCATATCCTGGTCGCCGCCGCCGAGGTTAGTGATCTCGACGTATTCGTCCGCCTGCCCTGGCGCCGCGCCAATGAACCGAACGCGCGTCACCTGGAGATACGGCGCGCCGAGGAACCGAGCGATCAGGCTGATCACGCGCGGGTCGCTGGCGCGGATGCGAAACACAACCGTTTCATTGAACACCGCGTCCGGATCGGTGATACCGCGCGCCCTCCAGGCGTCAGGGCGTCCGTTCCACAGCGCCTCGCGCGTGGCGTCGCACTGGCGCTGTCCCGGCTCGGGGATGCAGGGACGCACCTCGTCCATGTTCAGCGCGGCGATCTCGAATCCGCCCGCGATCCCGCGCGCCGTCAGTTCCAGCCGCTCGTAGCCGCCGGTGCGAAAAGCGGCCGTCTGAGTGGCGGGCAGTCCCGCGATGCGGAAGGTGACGGGCACGCCGCTGGCTCCACACCCCGGTGTGGACGCCGATGAGTCCACATCCACCACGTAGTTCCCCTGGCCGCTGGTCTGCCCGGCGCCGCACACCTTCCCCGCGATCAGGCCCTCGACGCGTGTGCCGGCAGAGGGCGGCGCGTCGTTGAGGGTGACCCGGCCGAAAAAGCGGTGCGGCGGCAGGCGCTGCGCGCGGACTCCAATCGTGAAAGCGGACGCCAGACCGAACAGCGCCGCCAGCGCGATGACTATCGAGAAGCGTCGCATGTACGATCCCTTGCCCATGGGGCGCTTACGCCGGCTCCACGCCCTGGAGATTGGGCGGCGGCGGTTGGTTGTTCGGATCGGCGTTATACTGGGTCTCGTCGCCGGGAAGGGCGAGCGCGTCGAAGAACAGCACGACGGTGCCGCCCTCATCCGGCCAGACATCGGGGGTGTTGAAGGTCATGCCGCCGCACGAGTTCGCGCCCGCGACGCCGCTGTACACGCGACAGGTCTGCTCCGGCACCAGCACGAAGTTAGCCGGGAATGGCAGTGTCAGATTGCGCCCCGGCGAGCGCACCGTCCACCCGGTCATGTCTTGCACGCCGGTGCCGTAGTTGCTGATCTCGATAAACTCCTCTGATGCGCCGGGCGTCGCACTGGTGTAGCGCAGCCGCGTGATCTTCAGGTATGGCTGACTGCCGATAAACGGCAGGATATTGCGAATCGCCAGCGGGTCGCCCGCGCGGATACGCAGCACCACCGTCTCGTTGAAGACAGCATCCGGGTCGGTGACACCGCGTTGCGCCCATGCCTCGGGCCGCCCGTTCCACAGGGCGAGCCGCGTGGCGTCGCATTGGCGCTGGCTGACCTCGGGAATACAGGGGCGGTCCTCGGCCGTGCTGAGGGCGGACTCGCGGAACCGGCGCGCGGGCGCGGGCGCCGCCGGCGCGGTCAGGTTCAACTCGGTGAAGTTGCCGCGCCGGTAGGGAGCCGATTCGGCGGCGGGCACATCCGCGATCCGGAATGTGATCGTCGTCTCCGGTGCGCCGCACCCGGGAACCGTGGACGCGTCGGTGACATCGACCCGGTACCGGCCGGCCTCGTCGACCTGTCCAAGGCCGCACTGGCGATCGCCGATGACGGCCGTGACTTGCGTGCCGGCGGCTGGACGCTGGCCGTTGAGCGTGGCATTGCCGAAGAAGCGGTTCGGGGGTTGCGGAATCTGTGCCGCGGCGGGGCCGGCGATCGCCGGGAGCATGGTTAATGCCGGGAGCAGCGCCAGGATATAGCGTGAAAGGCGCACGGAACTACCTCCGAATGAAATGTCGGCGGGGTACGAGCGGGGCGCCTGGGTCGGACGATATTCAGCGCACCGAGCGGGCGATGCGTAGAAGGCCCTCGACATCAAGGGTGTCAGCCGCGCCGGTCACGAGCACGAGCAGATCGTCTCGCGCGAATATCAGTGTACGGCCACGGTCGGTACGCCAAGTGGCGGGCGCGGACTGTTCACCGTCGGGGCCGCGCACTTCCCACTCACCATCAATGTAGAATCCGGGAAGTGTGCCCACCTGCACGGGGTAGACGTGCCGCTCCTTGACCTGGAAGACGGTGGAGCGGTCAGGGCGCAGCACCTCAACGACGATACCGGCCCGATTGCCTTTCTGATCGGCAAAGTACTTCGTGGTGGCCGACGGGGTGAGAAAAAGTTCCCATCGATTCGCGTCGAATCCCTCGGGCAACCACATTGGCTCTGGCGCTTTGACGCTCGGCTCCAACACGCGCTCGCTCGGAGGCGATGCCCCCAGCCGTGTCGCGACCGGGTAGCCGACGACCAGATTCGTCGTGGATGCCGGCGCTTGCAAGGCCGCGACTTCGCGCACCCGAATCCGATCCTTGTTCGCCCGCGCGGCGGGTTGCGTGTCGAGCGACGCTTCGACCAACAATTCGCTGTTGCCCGGCGCGCGCAACTGGATCAGCGCGAGTCCCAGGACGAGTCCGAGTACGGCGGCGCTCAAGGGACCGGCGGAGAAATGCACGCCGCGCGTCCATCGCGACGGGGGTAATGAACGGAAACCCGCCGCTACCGACTCCGGGTCGCCGAACTGTTCCGCCAGGGACTCGAGCGCCTCGACCGGCTCAAGACCCTGCGTCAGCAGGTCCGCGAAGCAGTCCTCGACGTAGCCCGCGAGTTCGCGGCGCGTCCGGACGCGTTGCCACCGGGGCAGGCCGGCGACCGCGCGGTCGAGTAGGAGATCGAGGTCCACAGGCGTATCCGCCTGCTCCGATCCTGCCCGCGTCGTGACCGCATTGATGGATCCGCTACCCGGCAGATCGCTCATCCAATCACTCCCAGGACACGTTCTACCGCGTGAACATGGCGGCGCCACTCTTCCTGGCGCTCATCCAACGTGGCCTCGCCCTTTGGCGTGAGACGATAATAGCGCCGGTCGCGCCCGGACACCCCGCCCCATTCGGCGGCGAGCATGCCGTCGCGCTCCAAGCGGTGCAGCAGCGGATAGAGGCTGCCCTCGCCGACGCGGAGATGGCCGGCGCTGCGTGCACGAATCTCCTTGATCAGGTCGTAGCCATGCAGCGAGCGCTCGCGTAGCAGCGAGAGCACCAACAACTCCGTCGATCCTTTGACAAGTTCACTCGCGAACGGCATAGAATCCTCCGGCGCGGGAAGGGGGGCGGAGACACAAAGTCGTCGCCGCCCCGCGCACACTCTCATCTTGCGCCGGGAACCGGTCGTTCGGCAACCCGGCTAGGTGACTACTCAATCCCGAATATCATCTCCACTGACACATTAATCGTCAGTTCACCCGGCGAGACCTGTGCGCCGGCCGGCGCCGCCGCGAACGAGGCTGCCACCGCGGCCTCGCGCACCGGCGATGGAGGTGGCGCCGATGTCTCCTGTATGTAAGATATCCTGCCCAGACGTACACCGGCACGCGCGGCCATCTCTTCAGCGTTCGTCCGCGCATTCTGGATTGCCTGTGCCCGCGCCTGCCTGGCGAGGGCATCGGTATCCTCAATGGAGAAGCTGATGCCTTGCATCAGAACATCGTTGCCCAGCTCCGTCACCGCGTTGTCGACGGTGCGACCAATGCGACTGAAGTCCCGAATCTTGACCGAGAGTGTGTGGACGGCGCGCCAGCCGACCACGGGGGGCGGGTTGTTGCTGTCGCCGCGACCAAACTCTGGATTGAGATTGAACTGACGGGTCTGGATGTCGCTGTCACTCACGCCGCTTGCCTTGAGACTCTCGGTCAACCCGGCGACGAGAGACTCCGCGCGCTCGAACGCTGCCCCGGCAGTGTCCCGACGCACTGATGCGCCGATGCTGAGCAGGGCGATATCGGGCCGAGCGCTGACCACACCTTGTCCTCGGACACGGATGCCCGTGGGCTGGTCGTCAGCCCGCGCGGGGCGGGCAGCGTTGCCGCCGGCGAGTACCAGCGCCGCCAGCGCGACGCCCAAAATTCGATATCGATTCATGCCTGTCTCCTTTGGGAGATGGGTGTTGGGAACGCCGCCGCCTCTTTTGGGGCTGCTGGCGTCTCCGCGCGAACCCCCGGTCTGCTTCCCCCTCGCGGGTCCGTCCTGGCATGGCCGGGGTGAAGGGGCTCGGGGAATGGTGGCGCCCGTGGCGGCATGAGACGCTCCAACCTGCCCGCCGTAACGACGTTGAAGGTTGGAGGACGTAGACCACCAACCTTCAACAACGTGTTCGCCCGCGTGGCGTTACAGGAAAGGGTCTCGCCTACCGACGGCGACGGGCTGCCACACCGGCGCTACCCGCGAGCGCCATCAGTGCCGCGAAGCCGCCGAGCAGCCACATCGTGCCAGCCT
>JBBQJF010000002.1:0-49130 GCA_038325665.1 Dehalococcoidia bacterium
GGAAAGGGACGATGACGCCTATCCTCCCCTCGTGGCGGAGAGGGGGTCGCCGCTGCTTGATGACACTATCGTAGCATGGTTGGGGCGCGATCCCCGGCGGAAACGGCTGTCAATTCGACGGGATGGCTTTCTCCCGCCGCCAATCGATGCCGCGAGGGACGATTGCCGAAGCGGGCGCATGGTGCGCGATCCGCGTGCGGCGCCGGGGCACGCGAACCGGTCACGGGAAAGCAGCGCGCACACGCGGCAGGGACATCGTCACCCGGTCTTGAAGCCCTCGCCATCAGAATCCAGGCTGATGATGCCCCTCTTGAGGGCATAGCGGATCAGATCGGTCGTGCGTTGCGCGCCGACTTTCGTCATAATGTGCGCCTTGTGGGCCTCGACGGTCTTAACGCTGAGGACGAGCCGGTCGGCGATGCTCTGGTTGGGATGGCCCTCGGCAACCAGTTGCAGAATCTCGCGTTCGCGTTCCGTCAGTTTCTCGCTTGAATCTTGGACCTGTGACTGGGCTTGCATGAGCAGTTCGATTGCCGTGCGCCCGTCCGAGACCGAGCTGCTGATGTACAAGTTGCCACGGTGCACCGCCTGGATAGCGAGCAGCAGCTCTTTGACATCGGAACGCTTGACCACGTAGCCATATGCGCCTGCCCGTAGCGCTTCGAGCACCCGGTCGTCGTCGGTATACCCGGTGAGCATGAGGACACGTACCCCGCGGGCGCGTTGGATGATCTGTCGCGTTGCCTCCACGCCGTTGAGGCCGGGCATCGCCAAGTCCATGAGCACCACATCCGGCAGGAGTCTCTGGGCGGCCTCGACCGCCTCTCGGCCGTCGCAGACATCACCAACGACTTCGACCTCACCGTGCATCGACAACAACACGCGCAGCGCCTCGCGCAGTACCGCGTGATCGTCGGCGAGAAGAACACGGATACGACCGGATCCCGCCGGGTGGGTCTCGTTCATCGAGTAACGCTCACGATCGTGCGATGGCGCTTGGATTCTTGATCCAGATTCGGCGGGAGAGATGGAATCGACGCCAACAACCATTACCGGCGATCCAGTCTGGTTGGGAACCGGCGGTCAGGCCCAACGCTGTAAATCGCGAGGTATAGGGTTCGGTACGATCGCGGGGTATCTCGCTTGGCACCTCGTCGGTAGGTATCGGTATCAGGTGCGGTCGCGTTGGTTTCACCAGCCAAGAGCACTGTATCATAGTACGACAATAGACGCGAAATTCGACACTTAACACAATTGTGGCAAACTTGGCACTGTAACTGCATCGCAACAGGCGTTGCGATGGCAGTGCAATCGATGCATTGATCGTCGGATTTAGGTACTAGGATGCGGGCTTTGCAATCGGGAGAGCGGGTTGCCGCGACCGCGCGAGGCAGTGCGTCGATTATTGGGATCCTCGCCGGCCCGCCACCGGGCGTGAGGCGCCGGCGGCAGCACATGTCCGATACGGCAGCCGTGTCCCCGCGACTGCCGTACCGCCTGATCCGTCACGCGGCGTACGCTGCATCATGGAGGTGCCGACGATGATCGAGGGACGGTTGGTCAAGTTGCGAGCGCGCGATGCCGCCGATGCCGAGCGGGCGCACGGGTGGATCACTGATTGGGAGGTGGCGCGCTTCCTTGTGTCGCGCTATCCACTCTCCCTGGCGCATGAGCGCTCCTGGCTTGAGGTCAGCCCCATGCCATCATTCCATCAGGTTCCGCTGGCGATCGACACGCGCGAGGGCGTCCACATTGGCAATATCGACCTCCGCGCCATCCAGCCGGAGAATCGCACCGCCGAGATCGGGATCATGATCGGCGACAAGTCCTATTGGTCGCGCGGTTATGGCTCGGACGCGGTTCGCACGCTCGCCGGGTTCGCCTTCCATCAGATGAATCTCGAACGCGTCTACCTGACCACCTACGAGTTCAACGAGCGCGGTCAGCGGGCGTTTCTCAAGGCCGGCTTCACCATCGAGGGACGGCTCCGGCGGCATGTCTACGTCGATGGTCGGGCATGGGACGCTATCATGATGGGAATGTTGCGGTCAGAGTTCGAGGAGCAGGAGGCGGCGCGGACGTGACCACCGCATGCCGCCGGATGCGATGACCGATTGGTACGATGCGAACGCCGAACGGTACGACACGCTCGAACACGGCGTCGCGGGTGATGTCGCCTTCTACGTCGCCCGCGCGGCCGAGGCCGCGCCGCCCGTGCTCGAACTGGGATGCGGGACGGGAAGAGTCGCGATCGCCATCGCGCGGTCGGGGACGCCGATCACGGGTCTGGACCGGTCGGCGGCGATGCTGGCGGTGGCGCGACGCAAGAGTCGTGACAGCGGTAACCCTCGGTGGGTTGAGGGCGATATGCGTACCTTCCACCTCGGTGAGGAGTTCGGCCTGATTTGCATCCCCCACCGTGGATTCCAGCACCTGCTTACCTCCGCGGATCAACGCGCCGCGTTGGAGCGGTGCCGCGCCCATCTTCGCCCCGGCGGACACCTGGTATTTAACGTCGCGAACCCGCTCGACCGGCTGCTGACCACGACGCCCGCGCGGGCACTGTTCGGCCGGCCCTACCCGACCATGCGCATGCGCTACACGCGCGCCGGTGAGATGACCGAGATGCTCAACAACAGCGGTTTCGTGATCGACGCGCTGTACGGCGCCTGCGATCGACGACCCTTCGATGAGGACAGCATCGAACAGGTATGGGTGGCGCGACGGGCGGAGCGCGACGATCGGTAGCCGGGTATCCTGATGGCGCCGCACATGAGAGCGATGCGGCGCCCACCGACGCGACCGCGGCGAGGTGGTGGGAAACGTCTGGGGCGCGAACCCATCTCCGCGGGCCAAGACGCACCAACCTATGCGCCATGACCCGTTACAGCAACAACGGCCCGCGAGAACAATTGAGATGGTCGCATCCGCCGGATCTGGCGCTCACCGGAGCGCGGCTTGTCATGACCATGCGCCGGCCGGCCCCTCGTCCGCGATCGACGGTGCGGCAAGGGCGTACGTCACCGCCCGATCAACCGAGAACGATTCGCCGTCCGCCCACGCATCGGCCAGCGCCTGCTCGCCGAGCGCGGCGCGCCACTCCTCGCGATACCGGCGGAGATCGCTCTCCAGTTCATGCGGCAACGGCTGGCCGGTGGCGGCGCGCACCGCCATCGCGGCCGCCAGGATACGCGCGGCGCGCGCTGGCCGTCGCAGGTCATGTTCGAGTGCGGCGTATTCCCAGAGCGCCGAATGCGCCCGCTTTGGGTCGCCCAGCGCACTCGATATCTCCAGGTTGGCGGCGGCATGCGCCTGAGCGGCAACGAGATCGCCCCGCAAGCGCGCGAGGATGGTCAGTCGATCATGGGCCGAGGCAAGACGCGCCCGGTCCCCGATCTCACCGGCAATTGCCAGCATCTCCTCGGCATATAGACCGGCGGTCACGAGGTCGCCCTCGATCGCGACGATCTCCGCGAGTGAACCGAGGACCACGGCCGTCTCGCGGCGGTCGCCCAGCCCCTTACAGATGACCAGCGCCTCCTCATGGAGGGCGCGCGCCCGTCCGATCTCGCCGGACCAACGCGCCATATGAGCCAGGCTGCCAAGCACCACCGCCGCCGCCCGCCGGTCTCCCAACGCGCGCCACTCCCGCAGCGCGTCTTCCATCAACGGCCGGGCCTGGTCATACCGGTTCTTCCCCATCGCGCTCGCGCCGAGTGCCTGCAGACAGCGCGTGACCAGCCGCCGGTTCTCGGAGGCGCGAGCGGCGGTGAGCGCGTGCGCGAAGCACACGTCCGAATCCGCGAAGCGCGATTGGCGGAAGGCGAGCACTCCCAGCAGGTGGAGCGCGTCGGCCGCGCCCGCGGCGTCGCCACACCCGTGGAAGAGCGCCAGCGCCTGCTCGGCCAGCGCGACTCCGGACGTGAATTCGGAGCGTGCCTCCTCGATTCTACCCGCCGCGACGAGCGCCGTGGCGCGGTCAGCCGGGTCGGCCTCCGGAGTGGCCTCCAGCATCCGTTCCAGCCAGCTCGCACCCGTGGTGAGATGGCCACGCAGCAGCCAGAAGGCGGCCAGCACGGTCGCGAGCCGCAGGCCCAGCGCTGGTTGCCCACGCGCGTACCACCCGAGCGCGGCGCGTAGATTGTCGTGTTCCCGGAGGAGCCAGGCGAGCCACTGTCCGCTGTCCTCTTGATGAAGCCGCGCATCAGCGCGCTGGGCCAGCCCGAGGTAGAGGGTCGCGTGCCGGTCGCGGGCGCAACCCGCGCCCCCGGCATCGTCGCTCGAGGACGCGAGGGCGTTGAGTTTCTCGTCGGCGTACGCCCGCACCGTCTCCTGAAGCCGGTACCTCGCCGCGTCGCCGTGATACTCAACCAGCACCAGCGATTTTTCGACCAGGCTGGTCATGAGGTCGAACAGGTGCTCCGGCACGACCTCCCCTCCACCGCACACCACCTCGGCCGCCTCGATCTCGCAGCCACCGTCGAAGACTGATAGCCGCTCCAGGAGCCGGCGCTCGGGTCCGCTCAGGAGGTCGTAGCTCCAGTCCAGCGCGGCGCGTAAGGTCTGTTGTCGCGGCAGCGCATCAGGGTCACCGCCGGTGAGGAGGCGGAAGCGTTCATCCAGGCGGGCCGCGATTTGCTCCGGCGTGAGGACGCGCGCCCGCGCAGCCGCCAGTTCAATCGCGAGCGGGATGCCGCCGAGCCGGCGGCAGATAGTCGCCACGGCCGGGGCATTCGTCTCCGTGATCGCGAAGGCCGGATGCGCGGTCATGGCGCGGACATTGAAGAGCCGGCCGGAGTCGGAGCGAGCCACGCTCTCGGCGGTGTGGCGTGGCACACCCATGGCGGCCGGTTCCGGTTCAGGGATGGTCAGCGATGGCACCACCCACACCATTTCGCCGGTCACGCCCAGCGCCTCGCGGCTGGTGATGAGGATGCGCAGCTTCGGACAGGCGTGCAGCAAGATTGCGACCAGCTCGCCGGCGGCATCGCGCAAATGCTCGCAGTTGTCCAAGACAAGGAGCAGTTCCTTGTCGGTCAGCGCCCCCACCAGCGTGGCCGCCACCGCCATGCCGGGCTGATCGCGCACCTCCAGCGACCGTGCCACCGTGAGCGCGAGCAACGCCGGGTCCGCGAGGGACGCCAGCTCCACCAGGCGCACGCCATCGGGATGCGTACCGGCCGGACCCGAGGCCACCCGTGTTGCGAGGCGGGTCTTGCCGATGCCGCCCATGCCGACCAAGGTGAGCAGCCGCGAGGATTCAAGCAGCCGGAGTACGATGGTCTGCTCCTGCTCACGGCCGACGAAGCTGGTGGCGGGCGCGGGCAGGCCAGCCGCAACCGGCGCGGCATGGTCGGGTAGGGTCTCCGTGCGGGAACGGGAGACGGCGGCGTGCAACCGCACCCGCTCCGGCGCGGCTAGGGCGAGCGCCTCCGAAAGTTGATCGACCGTGTGCCGGTATGGGGCGCGCCGCACGCCTCGTTCGAGGGCGCTGACCGCGGCCGCGCTCAGATCGGCCCGCTCGGCCAGCGCGTCCTGGGACAGGCCGGCCGCCACGCGGTACCGCCGCAACAATGCGCCGAACGGCGCCGTGGGAGCCGTGTCCAAATTCGCTCTCCCCGCACCCGGCGCCCGCGGAATCCGCGTGCCGACCCTAACCTTATCACACGGCGCCGCCACGGCAACTGTGTGACTAGCTGTACGAGTTGTGCCTGTGCGGCCGGCGGCCGGCCCGCGACAGTAAGCACACGAGACGCCGACCACTCGCGGCGACACCTTCACCGACCGCACCTACAGGAGGAACCACCATGCACCCACGAAACATCGCCCCCCGCGTACGCTCGGTCCGCACGCTCGCCCTGGGTGGCCTGGCGGTCGCCGCAGCGCTTTCGGTCTCTGCCATGCCGTCGGTTACGCGACCGGCCGCCGCCGCGCTGTGCCCGGGCGTCGTCCGCCAGGCCGTGCTGTCCACGACCGCATCCGTCCAGTCGTCGCGAGGGGTCCTCGCGTTGGCCGCGGAGCCCGCACCGGCCGCGCCCGCAACCCCGGCGGGCGGCACGAACTTCGTCCCTATCTCCACGGCCGCTATGCTCACGACCGGCACGACCCTGGGCACGGCCAGGGGTCAGGTGGTTTTGGCTAAGCTCGACCCCGACCTGACGCTCGAGGATCTCACGATTCAGTCGTGCGACGGCAAGTACATGATTTCAGCGCGATTGCGGAACGGTGAAGCGACCCGCACGCGGGCCTATGAGGGCGGTGGCACGATTGTGCTAGAGCGTAGCAGCGGCGCCCTGCAGAACACCTCCACCCCGTTCGCGAGCAACGTCCCGGCGGTGGCGCTCGCCACGGTGAAGATTCCCGCCCTCGCCGGCGGTGAGTCCGTCACGATATCGGCCGCGTCCGACGTGCGCGGCATCTTTCGGGTGCGGGCGTTCTCGGATGCGCCGGGTTCGGTGGAGCGACCGGCGGTGTTGCCGGGAGATGGCGCCAAGGTGCTCACCGCGAGCAACCTCCGCGCGGACTCGGTCACCGTGAACAACGCGCTGTTGAACTTCGCCACGAGCAATACGCTGGGTAAGGCGCGGCTGCGGCTGGACCGCGATGAGTCCTACGTGCGCATCCCCGGCCTCTACGACAAGACGTTCTCTATCGCCACGAAGCTGGTGGAGAACCCGATTAAGGATGCCTATTACTACCTGAGCGATGTGAACTCGACGAGTGTGTCACGCGAGTTCAAAAACGGCGGCCTTGATATGTGCTTCGACTTCGAGCTTGATGGCACCGAGTTGGTGGGTTACGTGAAGACCTTCGCCGGTGACTGGGATGGCGGCGCTCCGGACGGCAACGCCGATCCGTTTCAGGTGTGCATCCACATTCCGATGAGCTTCAACGCCGTGGGCGTCATCTTCGACAGCGCCAACCTGACCGTCACTCCCAACATTCGGTGGGACTTCAACGGCCCCCTTGGCGGCATCATCCAGAGCGCGTACTCCTCCGAGATTAACGGCGAGGTCGAGCAGAAGTTCAAGGAGATGCTACTCGAGGGCAACGTCGGCGAGCGACTGTCCAGCGAGTTTAACAGCGCGATTCAGGGACTGGTGAACGGTGCGCGCATCACCGCGTTTCACCTCGATGACGACCAACTCGTGATTGACATCCAGAATTAGGCCACGACCGAATCAACAGCCGCGCTCCTGGCGGTCCACGCGGGAGCGCGGAACGTGCGCCAGGTAGAACGAATTCGGAACGCGCTCACCTGTCTTGCAGCGGGCCGAGCCACGGGAGGGATCATGAAACGGACACATTCAATCACCATCGCCGGCCGGTTCGCCGCTGTCGTCGGCATCGTCGCCGGCCTCTTCCTTATGCACGGCATGCACGGCGGCCCGGTCGGGGCGGAGGGGTACGAAGCGCCGAGTGTGGCAGCCTACCCGAACTCACCGGGCTGGATCACGGTCGTCTGGCAGCATTCCGGCGTCGGTACGTACTGGTACAACATCGAACGGCAGGATCGCGGGGATGTCGTGGGGCGAGTGAACGGCGTCAGCGGCACGTTCACCGACACGAATCTGCAGCCCGGCACGCGATACAGTTATCGGGTCTGTGCCGTCTATGACGTGAACCAGGCCTGCTCCGAGTGGGCGAGCGCTCAAACCTTCTCGACCTCGCCGCCGTCCGGGGGCGGTACGCCTCCGCCACCGGCCCAGCCGAAGGACGTCACGTTGACCGCGACACCGCGGCGGCCGGCGGCGATCACACTCGCGTTCACGGTAGAGGCCGGCGCCGAATCGACGACCGATCGGTTCGTCGTCATGCGCCACAATCCCCTTGACACGTCCCTTTCTAGCATCATCGGCGACGTGCGGCGACCCGCGCTCAAGGGGTATTCCGGCTCTTTCACCGATACCAAAGTGCGGCCGAACACCGAGTATTTCTATAGCGCCTGCTTCCAGACTGTCATCAGCAACTCGTTTGGCCTGTGCAGTCCGCTGGTGAGCACCTCGGTCTCCGTGCCACTGCCGCCGACACCGACGAACCTGTACCTTAAGGCCAGAACATCCGGTCAGGTTGAACTGGCCTGGACACCGAATATCACCGACGGCCTCGCGACGACCGAATTTGACATCTACCGCGACGGCACGCGCATCGCAACGAGGGTGTGGTATCCAGTGGAGAACCATTACTTCGATGCAGCACAGCCGGGCATCGCGTGGTACAAGGTCTGCGCGGTCGACGATCGCGGCAAGGCGGACGAAGTGCAGAGTTGCTCATCCGACCTCAGGGTGCTGACGATTCAAGCCGGCGCCGAGGTGTTGAACCCGAACAAGGCTCCGGCGGCGCGACAGCCATGAGGATCGTCCCCACGGACGCAACCAGGCAACTGAACATTTGGACGGGAAAAGGAGAACGACTATGAGATTCGCACGCGTGATGCGGCCGTGGACGCGGTACGCGGTGGTCGCCGCTGTCCTTCTCGGTTTGGCAGTCTCGCCGGGAGCGGGCGCGGCACGGGCAGACGAACCCGGTCAGGCGCCTCCCGTGGTCAGCTTCCGTGGCAACTCCGACGGACGGCAGTCGGTGATCGCTGGGACCGTGTCGCTCCACGCGGGCCTTGTTGTATTGAGGGCGCGGGCGAACAGCAGTAGCATCTTCACCGTCGATCTGGCCACGGCGCCGGCCGGGCTTTCGCCGCTCACCGACTACACCTTCAGCCGCAACCTGATCAACAACGGTCTCCGCTATGATGGCGCCGTGGCGACGCTGCTTCCTACCGATAACGAGTACTTCGTGATCGTCTCCGTCTCCGGCACGTTCTCACTCACCCTGGAGCAGCCGGACCTCGGCAACGCGGCTCCCGTCAACGCCCGCACCTTTACCGGTGAGGCAGATGGCGTGACACCGGTGTTCGCGCTGCCGGCCGGCACGTACACGATCCATGTCACGTCAGCCGCGACGTCCCGCCTGTTCGCATGGCTGTATCAGGTGGACGACTTGGGCGGTTCGACCGTGTTCGATAGCTCCGACGGCCGCTTCCTACAGCAGTTGGGCGGCCCATTTGATGAGACGGCGACGTTCACGATTCGCCGCCCCGGTCGCTTCCTCTTGTTCATCAACGCCGGCTCCTACGAGCCGGTGAAGGACGCCCCCACCTGGAGCATCTCGGTCGAGTAATCAGCGGGCGACCCGGTGGGTCGCCCGCGTCCGCGAGATACCCCAACGCCTGATCCGACATCACATTAGCCTGTCGCATCACCAGACTCCGCGAGCTGGTAGACGAGATACAGCAGATCATGCGGAGCGCCGTCAGGACCGTCGAGGTGATTGGGCAGAATCGCCACCTGCTCAAAGCCGATTTGCTCGGCGGCCTCGAACGCGCCGGATTGGGCGCGCGCCGCGATCTCGGCCTCGACACGCGCCAGCCCCGCCGCTGTTGCCACGTCGGTGAGTTCCACGAGCAGCGCGTACGCCAAGCCTCGACCGCGATAGGCGGACGCGACGACGACGCGGACTTCGCCCACGCGGTGGCGGGCGCCAAAACCGCGCCGGTGTAGCGTTGCATCCGCGACGATCACGTCGTCCACGAGCGCGATCAGCGGAAGCACGCGGTGGTAGTCCAGATCCGTGATCCAGCGACGGATCACTGCCGCATCGCCGACATCCTCGCGCAGCCACCACCGGTCGGCGGCAGATATGGCGCGGAAGAAGGCGAGCAGCCCGGCCTGATCGGCGCTCACCAATGGACGCACCGTCACGACGGTACCGTCATCGAGCGTCACAGTCTTGGGATACATCTCCAGCAGATTTTCCACCGCGTCACCGCTCATCACGTCGTCCTCTCGCCATCGCCGCGCGATTCCGCTCGATTTTATCCCGCGTCATGCCCCCATACCAGCGCTCGTGAAAAAACCCACAGGATGCTTGACAGCGTTGTATGGCCGGGGCTACTATGTGCCCGCAATCACAAAGACTACCCCGCTCACGGCGCTCGACGCTCGCGGTACCGCGTTTTTCGCGTCGGGTTACAGCGACCGCCGTCCCGGGGGAATGCACCCGTCTCTGCCCCCCATCACGATATGCCTCGCCGCGATGTTCGCGCCGCACCCGTTGAACCGGGTGACGCACGTTGGCGCGCGAACGAGGAAAGGAGTGGAATCCATGTCCTTGACGCCGCCCCGGAATTGCCCACGTTGTCGTGGGTCGATGATCACCGAGCGCGACTGGTACGGGGCCTACAGTAGTTGCATTGCCTGCGGCTACGTCCACGAGTGGGTGAGTTCGCCCGCCATCGATCTCCCCGATGATTCAGACGGTCCCGCCCGGCAGCGTCGTCGCCAGCCGTCTCACGGCAAGCTCCGGCTGTAGCGCCCCGGGTGCTCCGCACGAAAACCGAGGCGTTGTGCCCTCCTCACGGACCCGGCGGGTTGTCATCTGTCATTCGACCCGCCGTGACGTATCCGCGTGAGCACGCGAGGATACGTCACGATTTCGCGCATGGTCCCCGCCAGCACACGACTGTCCTACGCCTTCAGTTCGGCGCCGGCACGAGGGCGGTGCGCTATCGAACCGCCCGCACCGAACGATATTGACGTTTGCACGGGCGTGCGCCAGCCTAATCTCGCGTACGCTGACGGCAATACTTGTCGACCCCACGCGAGTCGTCGTGCGGACGTGATGGGAGTCTGGTGCAGCCTATGTCCTCCATCGGTGATGCGCTGTCCGCCGCGGCGGGGCCGCCGGCGGCCGACGTTCGCGGCGGGCTTCTACACGGACGGGCCGCCACGCCGCTGGCCGTCGCATCCGTGCTGCTGCTGGTCACCGCGGTCGTGGCGCTCGTTCAAGGTCCCACGCATGTCTCACCGGGTACGGTCGCGCGTGTGCTCCTCGCGCGAGTGACGCACATTCGCGTGGGTGAGTGGTCCGCTGCCGCCGAGCAGATCGTGTGGCAGATTCGTCTGCCGCGGGTGCTGCTCGCGGGCCTGGTTGGCGGCATGCTCGGTGTGTCGGGCGCCGCGTATCAGGGCGTGCTGCGTAACCCGCTCGCCGATCCGTATCTGATCGGTGTCGCGGCCGGCGCGGGACTCGGGGCGACTCTCGTGTTCGTCTCTCCACTCAACGGCGAGTGGCACGGCCTCACACTCGTCACACCCGCCGCGTTCCTCGGGGCGGCGCTGGCGGTGTCGCTCGCCTACGCGCTCGCCCGGGTCGGAACCGCTGGCGCGGGAGCCGGCCTGATCCTTGCCGGGGTCGCGATTGCCGCGTTGTGCAACGCGGCAATGTCGTTCTTGTTCTTCGCCAATAGCACACGCCTGGTGACGGTGTTCGCGTGGCTGATGGGCGGGTTCAACAGCAGTACATGGAGCCGGGTGTGGTTGCTCGCCGCCTACTCCGTGCCGTGCCTGGTGGCGATCACCGTCCACGCGCGACTTCTGAATGTGCTGCTGCTCGATGAGGAGCAGGCCCGTCAACTGGGGGTGGACGTGGCGCGGGTCAAGCTGATCGTGCTCGGCGCCGCCTCGCTCGCGGCCGCGGCGGCGGTCTCCGTCAGCGGCTTGATCGGTTTCATCGGCCTGATCGTGCCGCACATCGCCCGGCTGCTGGTGGGGTCTGACCACCGCCGCGTGTTGCCGCTGGCGCTCACCGGAGGAGCGGCGCTGCTGATTGGCGCGGACCTCGTCGCCCGCACCGCGCTGTCGCCCTCCGAGATTCCGGTCGGCGTCGTGACGGCGCTGGCGGGCGCCCCATTCTTTCTGTATATCCTCCGCCGCCGGCGCGGGCCGGCGTGGTGATGCTGGACGGCCGTGGAACGGATGAGGCCGGCGCCGGCGTGGATGCCGCGCTGATGGTTCGCTCGGTACGGGCGGGCTACGGCGGTCGCGACGTGTTGCGCGACGTGTCGCTCGCGGTGAGGCGCGGCGAACTGGTCGGCGTGATCGGACCGAACGGCAGCGGCAAATCGACGCTGGTGCGAGCGATCAGTCGGGTGATCCCATTGCATGGTGGTGACGTGTCGTTCGGCGGACGCGCGGCCCGCCGCATGAGCGCCTCCGAGATCGCCCGTCAGGTCGCGGTCGTGCCGCAGACCGCGGCGCTTCCCGATGAGATGACCGGTCTGGAGCTGGTGCTTCTCGGACGGACGCCGCATCTGCGCTTGTTGCAATCGGAGGGGGCGCGTGACATCGCGATTGCCCGTGCGGCGCTGGCTCTGGCCGACGTGGGCCACCTGGCCGGCCGCCGGGTGAGGGAGACCTCCGGCGGTGAGCGTCAGCGCCTGCTGATCGCCCGCGCCCTCGCGCAGGAGCCGCGCGTGCTGGTGCTCGATGAGCCGACCGCGCATCTTGATCTCTCCCATCAGGTGAGCGTGTTCGAGTTGGTGCGCGCCCGCTGTCGCGACGATGGCCTCGCCGTGCTGGCGGTGGTCCACGATCTGACCCTCGCCGCGCAGTTCTGCGACCGTCTGATACTGCTCACGGGTGGACGCATCATGACCGAAGGGCCGCCGTTGACCGTGTTGCAGCCCGAGACGCTCTCCGCCGCGTATGGCGGCCGTGTCAGCGTGCTCATCCATCCGGAAACCGGCCGGCCGGTGGTCGTGCCCCTGGCGACCGGGGACGGGAGGTTCACCGCGCGGCAACCTGGTCCCGACGGAGCGCCGCCGCTCACGGGCGGTTAGGATAGAGCGAGGCCGCGGCGCCGGCCGCGCCTCCGTGCACGCGGATTGGGCGAGCCGGCGCCGATCAGCCATATCGAACGTGAATCCCTGCATCGAGGTGTACATCGTGGTCGACGCACGAGCCACACGACGGGGCCTGGTGATTCTGAACACCGGTGACGGCAAGGGTAAGACGACGGCCGCGCTCGGCGTCCTCATGCGCGCCTGGGGACGCGGCTGGAAGGTTGTCATGCTCCAGTTCATCAAGGCTGAAACCGGCAACTTCGGTGAGCACCGCGCCGCGCGCAAGATGGACCTCGAAATCATCCCCCTCGGCTCCGGCTTCACTTGGCTGTCGAAGGACATCGAGAAGGACAAGGCGCTCGCGCGGACATGTTGGGAGCAGTGCAAGCAGCGGCTGGTCAACGGCGACTACGATATCGTCGCGCTTGATGAGATTACCTACCCGTTGACCTACGGCTGGCTGCCCGTCGAGGAGGTGATCGAGACGCTGCGAACCCGTCCGCCCCACGTCCATGTGATTCTCACCGGCCGCGATGCCCCGGCCGAACTGGTCGAATTCGCCGATCTGGTGACCGAGATGCAGGAGGTCAAGCACCCCTACCGGCTGCAAGGCATCAAAGCGCAGGCGGGTATCGAGTTCTGAGCGTGTCGTGAGCACGGGGCCGGACGGTCCATCGGTCGCCGCGTTGCCGCACCGGGACAGTGGGGCCGCGAGGCCGAGCCGCTGAGACGCGCTGACGCGGCGCCTTCAACCACGCGCACGACCACACCGAACCGAATCGGCGGCCCGAGTTCGCGCGAGCCACGAACCGACTGACCACTGACATGAGGAGCCGCGCGTGCTTATCGAGGAGACAATCGCTCGTATCGGCGAACTGAACGCCCCGGCAATGGCGGCGGCGCGCGCCCGCCACGACCAGCTCACGAAACCTCCGGGCAGTCTCGGCCGGTTGGAGGAGATCGGGATCTGGCTGGCGGGTGTGCGAGGTATGCCCCGGCCGCACATCGCGTCGCCGGCCATCGTGGTCGCGGCCGGTGACCACGGCGTCGCCCGCGCCGGCGTCAGCGCCTACCCGGCCGAGGTCACGGGGCAAATGGTGGCGAACTTCGTTGCCGGCGGCGCGGCGGTGAATGTGCTGGCCCGCCAGGTCGGGGCGCGGATCGTGGTGGTCGACACGGGCGTCACCGCGCCGCCGGCGCAACACCCCGCGCTGCTCTCGCGACGAGCAGGTCCCGGCACGGCGGACATAAGCCGGGGACCGGCCATGACCCGCGATACCGCGCGGCAGGTCGTTCAGGACGGCATCGTCTTGGCGCGCGAACTTACCGCGTCGGGGACAGATGCCCTCGCGCTGGGCGAGATGGGCATCGGCAACACCACCGCGTCCGCGGCAATCGTCGCCTCTTGTACCGGCCTCCCGCCGAACCGGGTCACCGGCGCGGGCACCGGCATCACCCCGGAGCGGTGGGCGCACAAGGTTCGCGTGGTCGAACAGGCGCTCGCCGTCAACCACCCCGATCCGGCTGATGGGCTGGGGCTGCTGGCCGCCGCCGGCGGATTCGAGATCGGCTTCCTCGCGGGGGTCGCCCTGGGCGCGGCTGCCGCGCGGACACCGGTGATTCTCGATGGGTTCATCACCGCGGCGGCGGCGCTGATCGCCCGTGCGCTCGACCCGGCAGTGACGAGGTATATGATCGCGTCGCACCGCTCGGTCGAACCGGGGCACGCGGCGGCGCTCGAGCTATTGGGACTCGATCCGCTGCTCGACCTGCGCCTCCGGCTGGGCGAGGGAAGCGGCGCGGCGCTGGCCCTTCCGCTGCTGCGGGCGGCGGCGGCGCTGCTCGATGAGATGGCGACCTTTGACGAGGCGCGCGTCTCGAATTCGGCGGAGGTCACGGAGTGGGAGGCGTGATCATCGTCAGCGCACGGGCTTACGCCGCACGGTGGGCGACGCCGGCTGATGGCGCGAGGATGCGGCATCGCGGATACCCGCGATGAGATGGGATCCGGTGCTGGCGGTGGAGTTTCTGACCGTCGTGCGCGTGCGTCGATGGCGGCCGGTGGACGCCGGAGATCTCGCACGCGCGCAGGCGTTCTATCCACTGGTCGGCCTGGGCATCGGCGGCTGTCTTGTCGGGATCGACGCGGCGCTGTCTGACACACTTCCGCCGGGCCTGCTGGCCGCCGTGCTCGTCGCGGCGCTCGCGGCCATTACCCGCGGATTGCACCTCGACGGACTTGCCGACACGTTTGACGGGCTGCTTGGCGGCCGCGACGCCGCGCATCGTCTGGAGATCATGCGCGACCCGCGACTGGGCAGCTTCGGCGTCGCGGCGCTGGTGATCGTGGTGCTGTTGAAATGGAGCGCGGTCGCGGCGATCACGCCGCCGCTCCGGCACGCGGGTCTGCTCGCGGCCCCGGCGCTGGCGCGCTACGCGATGGTGGTTGGGACCGCCGCCGTTCCCTACGCCCGGCCCGACGGAATGGGCGCCGGCTACCACGCGGCGGCGCGCGGGGCGCCACTGCTTCTGGCGACGGTGACGGCCGCTGGCATGGTGTTCGTGCTGTTCGGCGCTGCCGGTCTGACGTTGCTGGCGATCGCGACGGTTGTCCCGCTCGCGGTCGCCACTTGGGCGAGACGGCGGATCGGCGGCGCCACCGGAGACATCTACGGGGCAATATGCGAGTTGACGGAGACGGCGATTCTGGTGGCGATCGTGGCCGCGCGGTCGCATGGCTGGCTCGATACGTGGCTGCTCGCGCGATGAGGCGTCGCGCCGCCACACTGCTGGGTGCGCTCGCGCTCGATCTGTTGCTGGGCGAGCCTCCGTCGCGGCTGCACCCGGTCGTCTGGTTGGGTAGGGCTATCCGGTCCTGCGAGCGGATCGCCCCGCCGCGGGGTCGCGCGGGACAACTCGCCTGGGGCGGAGCCGTCGCGCTGGGCATACCGCTCACCGCGGCCGCGGCCGGCGCCGGGTTCGAGCGGGCGGCTACCCGGCTCCCCGTGGGGGGGATCGTCGCGGAGGCGGCCGCGCTCAAGGCTGTCTTCGCCGTCCGGGCGCTGCTGCGCGCCGGCGACGGTGTGCGCGCCGCGCTCGAGTCGGCCGATGAGCGGGGGGCGCGGGAGGCGTTGCGGAACCTGGTCAGCCGCGAGACAGATGGGCTGACGCCGCCGCTGATCGCCGCCGCCGCGATCGAGTCACTCGCCGAGAACACGACGGACAGCGTCATCGCCCCGTGGCTCGCGTACGCCGTCGGGGGTCTGCCGGTGGCCTTCGCGTATCGCGCGGTCAATACGCTGGACAGTATGATCGGCTATCGCGGACGCTATGAGTACCTCGGTAAGCCGGCAGCGCGGCTCGACGATTTGCTCAACCTGATCCCGGCCCGGCTGACGGCGTTGTTGATCGCGGTGGCGGCTCCGGTGGTGTCCGGCAATGCCGTCAGTGTGGTGCGGGCGGTGCGCCGCTACCGCCACCGGACCGCCAGCCCCAACGCGGGGTGGACCATGGCGGCGGCGGCCGGGGCGCTCGGCGTCCGGCTCGAAAAGGCCGGCGCGTACACGCTCGGCGGCGGGCAGGAGCCGCGGGCCGGCGATATCCGGCGGGCACGGCGGCTCGTGGCGATCGTCGCCGGCATGGGCGCGGCGCTGATCGTGGGATCTCTGATCGCGGCGCGGCCGGCGCGGGACAGGTCTCCCGCGGGACCGCGGCCGGCAGCGGCGGGACTGGCAAAGGATAGGGAAATGGGTACGACGAGATCATGACTGACGCGACGCCACGGGTCCACGGCGGGCTGCGCCGCGCCGAACTGCGCGCGCTTGGACTCGACCCCGAGGCAGTGATCGACTTCAGCGCGAGCGTGAATCCGCTCGGCGCGTCTCCGCGCGCCCTGGCGGCGCTCTCGGGGGTAGACTACGCCCGCTATCCTGACCCAGGCTCGACCGAACTGCGCGAGGCAATCGCCGCGTCGATCGGGGTGACACCGGAGGAAATACTACCCGGCAATGGCGCGACCGAGTTGCTTCATCTCGTTGTACGCCTGTTCGTCCACCAGGGGCAGCGGCCGATCGCGTTCGCGCCCACGTTTGGTGAGTTCGAGCGTGCGTGCCAACTTGTAGGAGCATCGGTATTTCCGTGGCACGCCAATCCGGCCAAGGGGTTTCGCTGGAACTTCCGCAACAAGCCGGATGTGCTCCGCCGCGTGATTCCACCGCTGCTGTATCTGTGCAATCCCAACAACCCCACTGGTGTGTACGCGTCGGAGGCCGAGGTGCGCTCGCTCTCGGAGTCACTCACCGGTGGGCCGCTGTTGCTCGACGAGTCGTACCTCGCGTTCGTCGACGCGGCCTGGAACGCGATACCCCTGATGCGCGGGGGGCGTGTGCTGCTGCTCCGCTCGATGACCAAGGATTTCGGTTTGGCCGGCCTGCGATTGGGCTACCTCGTGGCCCCGCCCGATGTCGTCCGGGCCGTGGCGCGGTTACAGCCCGAATGGAGCGTCAGCGCTGCGGCGCAGGTTGCGGGCGTCGCGGCGCTTGCCGACACCGAGCATGTCACACAAGCGCGCGAGGTGATCGCGGACGGGAAGGCATATCTGCTCGGCGCGCTGGCGGGGCTGGGCCTGGAGGTTCAGGGGGGCGCGGTGAACTTCCTGCTGGTGGACGTTGGTGATGCGACCGCCGCCCGGCTGGCGCTGCTTCATCGTGGCCTCGCGGTGCGGGACTGCACGTCCTTCGGCTTGCCTCGCCACATTCGGATCGCGGTGCGCCGCCGCGCGGAATGCGAGCGACTGATGGACGCCCTCGCGGCCGTCGTGCGCGACACTCCCGCCGACGACGCACCGGGCATGACACCGGCGGCGTCCGCCGTACCGGAGGGCACATGAGCCGGGGCGGCCGCGTGCTGATGATCCAGGGCACGGCCTCGTCGGTCGGCAAGAGCCTGCTGGTCGCGGGCTTGTGCCGCCTGTTCCGCCAGGATGGCTATCGAGTGGCGCCATTCAAGGCACAGAACATGTCGAACAACTCATACGTGACAGCGACCGGCGAGGAGATGGGTCGCGCCCAGGTGGCCCAGTCCGAGGCGGCCGGCGTCGCGCCGGATGTGCGCATGAACCCGGTCCTACTCAAGCCCGAGGCCGACCATCGCAGCCAGGTGGTGGTCATGGGCCGTCCGGCGTTCAGTCTGCACGGTGGAGACTTCCAGGCTCGGAAGGCGCACCTGTGGCCCGTGGTCGCCGGTGCACTTGACAGCCTACGCCGCGACTACGATATCGTCGTGATTGAAGGTGCGGGCAGCCCCGCCGAGATCAACTTGCGCGCGGGCGATATCGTCAACATGCGCGTGGCGCGGCACGCGGCCGCACCCGTGCTGCTGGCCGGTGATATTGACCGAGGGGGTGTGTTCGCGCACCTGTACGGCACGCTCGCGCTGCTCGAACCGGACGAGCGGGCGCTGGTGCGCGGGTTGATCATCAACAAGTTTCGGGGCGACCGCTCACTGCTCGATCCGGGCCTACACATGATCGCGCAACGGACGGGCGTGCCGGTGGTCGGGGTGGTGCCGTTTCTGCGCGACCTGCGTATTGCCGACGAGGATGCGGTCGTGCTCGAAGCACCGCGCGACCCGGCGGCGTCCGACGCCGCCCTTGATGTCGCCGTCGTCCGTCTGCCCCGGATCGCGAACTTCGACGACTTCGATCCGCTGTCGGCGGAGCCTGACGTGCGCCTTCGCTACATCAGTCGGGCGGACGAACTCGGCCGGCCCGATTTGATCGTGTTGCCGGGCACGAAGTCGACGATCGCCGACCTCGCCTGGCTGCGGGCGACCGGACTCGCCGGAAAGGTGGTCGCGGCGGCCTCGCGCGGTACAGCCGTGCTGGGGGTGTGCGGCGGCTATCAGATGCTGGGCGACGAGGTCCGCGACCCGCTGCATGTCGAATCGTCCGAGGACGCCGTGCCAGGGCTGGGCGTGTTGCCGGTCGTCACCGACTTCGAGCCGGTCAAGGCCACGCATCAGGTCGGGGCCGAGGTGGTGGCCGGCATCGGTATGCTCGACGGATGCGCCGGCATGACCGTGCGCGGCTACGAGATTCACATGGGCCGCACGCCGGCGACGGATGGCACATTCCGGCCCTTTCTGGTTCTCCGGCAGCGCTCCGGCGCGCCGTCCGACCACCACGACGGCGCCGTCTCGGCCAGCGGTTGGGTGGTGGGAACCTATCTGCATGGACTTTTCGACAACCACGCGGTGCGCACGGCAATCCTCGCGAATCTGGCCCGCCGCAAAGGAGTCGCGTTCCGGCCGGGGACGCCGCTCGACCGCTCGGCCGAGTACGACCGGCTGGCGGACTGCCTCCGCGCGGAACTCGACCTCTCCGCGATCCATGACATGATAAAGCCGGGGGCGGTGACATGGGTACGGTGACCCTGGTGACGGGCGGCGCCCGCGCGGGCAAGACCGCGTTCGCGCTGTCGCTCGCCCGTGCCCACGCCGGCCCGGTCACGTACCTCGCCACCGCCGAGGCGGGGGACGCCGAGATGGCCGCGCGCATCGCGCGTCACCGCCGCGAGCGTCCGCCGGGCTGGGCCACGTTGGAAGCGCCGCTCGATCCGCGGGGCGCGCTGGCGGCGGCGGGGGTGCGCGGTGTGGCGGTGCTCGACTGTCTCACGATGTGGACCAGCAATCTGCTCTTGGACGCCCTCCCAGATACCTTCGACGAGGTCGCTGCCGAGCGCGCGTCCGATGAGGTGAGGTCACGGGTACAGGGGTTGCTTGACTGGTGCGCGCACGACCCCGCCGCCGACCTAATCGTGGTGACCAACGAAGTGGGCCTGGGAATCGTACCGACCACGCCGCTCGCCCGCTTGTACCGCGATGTGCTCGGCCACGCGAACCGGTTGGTGGCGGGCGCGCCGGCCCGCGTCTATCTCGTGGTCGCGGGACTGGCGCTGGACTTACGCGCCGCGGGCGCCGTGCCGGTCGACAGCGCCGGACGCGGCTCCTAAACTCATTCTCGGGCGGCGCGCTCCGGGTCGATCATCGCGAACACCCGGGTAACGCGCCGGCGCGCGATGTCCACGAGCACATACGATCCACCGGGAGCAGTGACGCCGTGATTCCAACAGGTGACAGCCTGCGATCCCACACGCGACCGTGGGTGAACTACATCCTCATCCTGCTCAACTTCCTCGTGTTCTTCTACGAGCTGTCGCTCGCGAACCAACCAGCCGCCGTTGGTCGCAACGCGGTGAGTCAATTGGACCTGTGGATCTACGAGTGGGGTGTTGTTTCATGCCGGTTGGTCGATAGCTGTCCGGTGGGTTTTCCCGACGCGGGTGGCGGTAATCCCATCCTATCGCTGATCACATCGCAGTTCATCCACGGTGGATGGCTGCATATCCTTGGCAACATGCTGTTCCTGTGGATATTCGGCGACAACGTCGAAGACTCGATGGGCCACATCCGTTACCTCGTCTTCTATCTGCTCGGCGGAGTGTTCGCCGGACTTGCGCAGGTGGTCTCCGACCCGAACGCGATCGTGCCGGGCGTGGGGGCGAGCGGCGCGATCGGGGCGGTGCTCGGGGCGTATCTCGTGACCTATCCGCGTGCCAGCGTCTCGGTGATCATCCCGATCATCATCATCCCGTTCTTCACCAAGGTGCCGGCCGTGCTGATGATGGGGCTATGGTTCGTGACACAATTGATCGGGCTGGGGGCGGTATCGGACGCGGCCGACGCGTCGGGCGGGGTGGCGTACTGGGCGCATGTCGGCGGATTCATCGCGGGTGTGATACTGGTGTGGTTTTTCCGTGGCCGGCGGCGCAGCTACGACAAGAACGAGCGATACGAGCGCTATCGCCTCAATTGGCCCGCCGGACGGCCATGACTACTCCGGTCGGAGTACCGCGCCGCGCGAGAACGCACGGCCGATATCTTGACCCCACCGCGCGCCGCGGCGAAGATCAAAGGGAAGGCGGTCCGGTCAGCGACACGCCGTGGAATGTGGCGCGGGGCCGTCATCCGTGGTTATGCCGCACAACGTTGGTACGGGAGACGATCATGCCTATCTTTCCGTCAGTCGAATGGTTCCAATCCGTCGCCGATATCATCAATGATGACGAGGAGTATCGGCGCCTGGGCACGGTAGACGCTGCCGTCGGCATCCAGGTTGGTGAGCGCATGTTTGAGGTTGATTTCGACGCCTTCAACATCGTTGATGTGAAGGAGTTGGACGCCGCGACGCCGCGCGATCTCGATTTCACTCTCGTCATGCCCCACGAGCAGTGGCGCGAGATGATCGAGAGCATCAAGCAGAACGGCCGCGCCGAACACGACTACACGCTCAACTCAATCGACCTCAACGCGCCCGAGGAGTTTGCCCGCGCCGACGATTACTACCGTCGTGACCTGTTTTACCGCTTCAACCAGAGCTTTCAGCGGTTCTTCGACGCCTCCGCTCAAATTGACACCCAGTTCGCGGACTCCGCGGTCTCGCGCCCGGCGTAGTGCATCGTCAGACGACCTGTTCGGTCCCGCGCTAGGCGCTAGTCGCTCCGGCAAACTCGTGGATAATACTCATGACGGCGGCGGTGAGCGGTTCCCACTCCGTGTCCGGCTCGCGCGTCACGGTGAGAAAGTCGCGCAGGAAGAATAAGCTCTTCACCCCGGCAACGGCCAGAAGTCGGGCGGCGAGCGGCATACCCCCCGCCTGCCCGACGGATGAGATTGTACGCGCGGCCGGAGGCCAGGGTGCATGATTCACCGTGAACTTCAGCGAATTGGGGTTGGGCGTGGCATCGACTCGAATTTCAACCGTGTCCGCCATCAATGCCTCCAGCAGCCGCGTACGATAGCAAATCATCACCGGGGGGCCGGCTGCTCGCCAGTTTCTCGACATCCGACGTGGCTCATCGCTCCCGACGACGCGCGGGCTGTCTGTCGTCGTCGCGAGCGAGTGTAGCACGGCCGCGCCGGCAATGAACCCGCGGGGAGGTTAGCAGCGCGTACCGCTCCCGAGGGGAAGGGCGCACGCGCGGGAGGCGAATCACCATGGCGGAACAACTCACCGACGCCGAGATCAACGCCTATCTCGACAGTAAACCGGGTTGGATCATCCTCACCACGATCGGGCGTGATGGCTTCCCGCACAGCGTGCCGACCGGGTACTTCCGGCTCGGCGACGATTTGTACCTCGGTGTCCGCGCCGGTACCCAGAAGACAAAGAACATCGCGCGCAACCCGAGGGTGAGCCTGCTGGTCGAAAGTGGACGAAGCGGGAGTGACATCAAAGGTGTCATGATCCAGGGCGAGGCCACCGTGGTCACCGCGCCGGAGGAGACGTTGCGACTGAGCCAGGAGGCCGCGCGCCTGCGCGGCGTGCCGGACGCGGACCTGCCGGCAGAGCCGAGGCCGGGAGCGGCCTACATTCGCGTCCAGCGCCGCCGTGCGATCTCGTGGGATTACCGGCAGCAGTGACATCAAGGCGCGTCCCGTGCACAGCTATCCACACCTGGACTGCACCAATCCCATCGCAAGTTGTAACTATCTCGTAATATAACGCGACGGTATGCTTTCGTCAGTAGCGCTCGCCCCCGTGAGTGCGCACGATGGAGGCTGCACGATGCCGTTGAAAAACGATCCTGATAAAGAGTGGATCGGCTGGCTGGTCCACGATGCGGTGGAGCACCACCATGGTTTTCTGGACGCACTCTTTGAGCGTTTTGACGAGCACGCGATTCCCAAAGCATCGATCAAGACCGGCACGCTCAAGATGTGGTGGTATGACAGCAAGTACGTCGATGTCACCAGCACGCTCGATAAATCGAGCATGTGTACGATCCACGTTGCGCCGTACGGCCGGAGCTTGTGGGTGGGACGCGCCGCCGAGCGGCGGCGGGCGTTCTCCGTCAACTACCACATCGACATGGCCGCCTCGGCCTTTCTCACGATGATTGATCGATGCATTGAAAGCGCCGTCTATTCGATCGCACCGGGAGGTATCCAAACGGTCAGCTCGGCCACTCCGCATGGAGACCGAGCGCTCCATGGCTAGGCGTGGCCGGCCCCAGCGCGGAGCCAGGATAACTGGTCCGGCTAACCCGCCGCCGGGGGCGATTTACCGGATTGCCCTCATCCCGTCCCTCGTTCTGGCGGATGCATCCCCACGGCAGCGGCCGCACGGCATGGCGTGACCGAACTCCGCGCCCCGCGGCCGCTGCCGTGGACGCGTCAGCCGCCACCGGGCTGTCAATGATGGCGCGTCCCGATGCCGACACGATTGGGCGGGCACGCGTCTGACGGCCGCCCCCGTGCGTGACATCTCAACCGCTTCTCAACCGCGATGCCATCCTTGCCCGACGCTGTCAGAGGACAATAGGCGTGCCCGGGGGGTCCGCGTCGCCGGTAGGTCGGAGCGGCGGCCACCGGGCTGGGCGGGATGAACGTCTCGCGAGGGTTGCTGGATGTACACGTTGCTCCGCGAGAACCCCGGCGCTCCTGCCGGCACGACGAGCACGGCTCTGGGCAGGGGGTGGCGACTGCCGCGCGTGAGCCGCAACGTGCTCTTCCTCGGACTCACGAGTCTGTTCACGGATATCTCGTCGGAAATGGTCAGTTCGGTCCTTCCACTGTATTTCCTCTTGCACCTTAACCTGACGCCCCTCGGTTTCGGCGTTATCGACGGACTGTACCAGGGGTCAGCCGCGCTGGTGCGCGTTGCCTCGGGGCTAACCGCCGACCGATGGCGTCGCCACAAAGAAGTGGCGGCCTTCGGCTACGCGCTGTCGGCCGTCTGCAAGCTGGGACTGCTGGCGGCCGGCGGCGCCTGGGGCGTGCTCACGAGCGTCATCCTGCTTGACCGCATGGGTAAGGGCGTTCGTAGCGCTCCGCGCGACGCCCTGATCTCACTCAGCAGCCCACGAGAGTCACTCGGAGCGGCGTTCGGTGTTCATCGGGCGCTCGACACGGCCGGCGCGTTGGTCGGACCACTGGTCGCCTTCGGTCTGCTGATGCTCGCGCCGGGGGCGTTTGACGCGATCTTCGTTGTCAGTTTCTGCGTGGCACTGATCGGATTGGCAATGCTGGTACTGTTCGTCGAGAACCGCCCGGTTGCCCCGGTCAGCGACAGCCGTGCCGGCGCGGAGCCGGACGCGGAGCCGCCATCGCTGAGGTCGGTCGCCGGTTTGCTCGTCGCCCCCCGGTTCCTCGTGCTGGTCATCGTGGGCGGCATGTTGGGTCTGGTAACCGTCAGCGATGGCTTCCTCTACTTGGTCTTACAACGACGCCTCGACTTCAATATCGGCTTCTTCCCGCTGCTGTATGTCGCCACGGCACTCGTCTACCTCGTGCTCGCCGTGCCCGCGGGGTGGCTCGCCGACCGCATCGGCCGCGGCCGCGTATTCGTCTCGGGCTACGCGCTTCTCATTGGCGTGTACGCGGTAGTCCTGCAGCCGAGCCTCGGAATGGCGGGAGTGATCGCCTCGGTGCTGCTGTTTGGAGCCTACTACGCGGCCACGGATGGCATCCTGATGGCTCTCGCCAGCGCGGTACTGCCGGCGAACCTCCGGACGAGCGGTTTGGCGCTGCTGACCACCGTGACCGGGGTGGCGCGACTTCTTGGCTCGCTTTTCTTTGGCGCGCTGTGGACCTGGCGCGGCGCCGAGGCCGCCGTCACCGTGTTCTTGGCAGGCGTCGTCGCGGGGGTGATCGTGGCGGCGGCCGCGTTCATGCGTGGAGCGCGGTCCGACCAGCGAAATCGTGCGATGACCGCCCCCTAATCGCGCGAACCCACCGATCCGGCCGCGAAACGCGGCCGGCTGGACCGCGGTTGCATCTCTACCGGCCACCTTTTGGGGAGACCACCGACATGGCGAAGCGATCACTTCTCGATGCGGGCGAGCATGTCACGATAGATACCAGCGACCAATCATCAACGGCGAGCAGCAACTCGCCCGCTCCACCGGAGGCAACGGCGCGAACGAGTAGGGCGCGGCTGATGGTATTCGCGGCCCTCTGCGCGGTGAGCGTCTTGGTTGGAGGAGTCTACGCGGTGTTGGCAGTGCGCCGCGCAGCCCCGGAGTCAGCGCGCGGTCCGGTCGCGGCGGTTGCCGACCCAAACCTGCTCGCCACGATTCAAGGCGGGCCGCATCTCGTGTACCTGGAGACCGACGGTGACGCTTTCCGGCAGGTGGCCGTCGCGCCGCTCGAACCGCGCGGCGCGGCCCCGTATCTCACATCGCTTCAGTGTCAGCGCGTACACGTCGCGGCGGGACGGGGTTTGTGCGTGGGGCAGGATGCCTACAAGGGCGGCGCATTCATCTTTGACCAGTCGTTTCAGATCCGTCATACGCTGGCGATCAGCGGCATCCCGAGCCGGGCGCGGGTCTCGCCTGATGGCCGGTACGCGGCCATGACCGTGTTCGTACTCGGTCATTCGTACGCGGAGGGCGCATTCTCGACCCGTACGGTGCTGATCGATATGGACAGCGGCGCATCGCTGGCAGAACTCGAGGACTTCGCGGTGACGCGCGATGGCGCACGCTTCCGGTCGACGGACTTCAATTTCTGGGGCGTGACGTTTGCTCGGGACAGCAACCGCTTCTACGCGACGCTCGGGTCGGGAGGCAAGACCTACCTGCTGGAGGGTGACGTGGCGACCCGACAGGCGCGGGTACTCCGCGAGAACATGGAGTGTCCATCGCTGTCGCCGGACAACACGCGACTCGTGTTTAAGAAGCTGATCGACAGGTCTGCCGGGCGGGCGGTGTGGCGACTGCACATGCTCGATCTCGCGACGATGGCCGAGACACCGCTGGCGGAGACGCGCGGTGTCGATGATCAGGTCGAGTGGCTCGATGACGACCGGATCGTCTACACGCTACCGGACGCGGGTCCACCCGCGACGATTCGTCCCGATACGTGGATTCTCGCGCTTGATAGCGGCGACGCGCCACGGCGGTTGGTGACACGCGCCTTCTCGCCGGCCGCCGTCCGCTGAGTACCCCGAAGGCTGGCCATCGGCAGGCCAGCCGCCGGGATGATCGGTGAACAGGCTACCCCTCGGCTGCGGTCAGTGTCTCACAACCGGGAGGTGGCGGGTAAATCAGGATGCAGACCGGTGGGGAGGGCAGCGGCGGCGGGGAAGGCGAATAGACCGTGGGGCTAACCTCGTTGCGTATCACGGTCCAGATTCCCGCACGAAGGCGCAGCTCATACAGGTTGTACACCCGCTGATCTTGCTCGACCACCACCGCGCCCGTCAGACGCGAGCGCTCCTGGTAGAGCCAGCCCTCGACCGTGGTCACCCGCGCCCGATCAGCCTCCACCCGTAGGCTTGTTAGCGTGATCCAGCGCAGTTCCGGTGTAGCGTAGCGTCCTGAAGAGCGAAGCGTCTCGACATAACCGCGCAGCTCGTCGAGCGCTACACCGCTCCAGACCGGCGGCAGATCGCGCGTATCGAGCGTGCGAAGCGCGCGGGTATACAGAACGTTGGCGCGATTGACCGTCGCGAGCACGGGCCGGGTCGAGCACCCACTCGGAACCGGGATCGGTACCGCGATCGCGGCGCCGGGCGCCCCACCCTGGGCGATCACGGGTGGACAGGGATAGGGATAGGGGTAAGGGTAGGGTCCAGGGCGCGGGAGCGGCGACGCGGTGGTAGGCGCCGCTCCGCTTGCCGCCGTGCCGCTTGGCGCTTCCTCCGGCACGGCAAGACAGGCGACCAACTCGGACGGGTCGCACCCGTCGTCGGGCGCTTGCTGCGCCGTGACGCGGCCGGCGGTCGAAAACGACAGCAGCGCGAGCACCACCGCCACCAGAACCACACCGGTGAGCCGGCCACGCCCGCCAGACAACTGTCTGAACATATGGATACCTCCTGCACTCCGGCGCGCTTTCCAGGCCCCCCGCCCGTACCGTCAATCAAGAAGACGTTCGAGCGCCGCCGATGTTACACCTGCCCCGGACAGCACACGCGACCAACATGAGCCAATCGGTATGCCGGCCGCTCCGACCACCGCCGCCCATACGCTGTCGCGCGGACAACCCGCGCCGGTGAGGTGAGCGTCGTTCTCCGGCGCCCATGCGAGCCGGCCCCAGGGAGCGAGAACCCACGGTTGGCAACGTGGCGCCCTTCCGTGATACAATTTGTGAGTATTCCGGGGTAGCTCAGTGGTAGAGCGGGCGGCTGTTAACCGCTTGGCCGTAGGTTCGAATCCTGCCCCCGGAGCCTCGGGACACCAGCGTCCCGTCCTCATGGCCGTCGCGCGATTGCCCTTGCTCGTGGTTCGCCGGCGGCGCACGCGCGATCCTCTTTTTCGCCGTGCTATGGGCGCGCCCTTCCCCACGACCTTGCTCGGGAGCCACGCGAGTCACCGCTGGCCATGATAGCCGCGACCGAGTGGGTGGCTCGTGCCGCGACACTCGACCGTCACTCGATCGCGGCTTCCCGTGGTGAGGGGCGCACGGCAGCCATGATCGAGTTCTTCGGGATCGACCGCGATCTGGTCGAGGTGGCGGCGACGGTCGGCGGTCCGACGCCGGATCTCCGTCCGCACACCGCCGAGCTGGAACGCTAGATCGGCGGCCTGCCTGACGCCGAGAAGACCGCCTTGCTCATGCAGGCGGCCGGGGGCGAGCCGGGTCAGGCACGCGCCGCGTCGCTCGGCCGCTTCCGGGAGCGTCGGCCCGCTGCACCCACAAAACCTGCAACTCATCGATATTAGCGGTGAGAAGCGGTGGTCGGCTCGCGCGGCGCCGGCAATCTCGGCTTCACGGGGTTCAGCCGCACCAGCGCCAGCCTGCTCAACGTATGCCTGCTGCTGACGCCATTGGTGGGGCTGGCGCTGGGCGCCTCCGCCGTGGCCGGGGATCGGGAGCGCGGCACGCTCCAGGGCCTTTTCGCGCAGCCGCTGGCGCGCTGGGAGTACCTCATTGGCGTCTACATCGGTTTGCTGACGGCGCTCGCCCTCGCCACCGGCCTCGGCTTCGGTGTCGCCGGCATTGTCATCGCGCTGCTCTCGCCGGTGATCGATCCCGGTGGGTACGCGCTGCTGCTCATGTTCGTGCTGGCACTGGCCGCGGTGATGCTCAGTCTCGGCATCTTGCTGTCGGTGGTGGCAGGCACGCGCACGCGGGCATTGAGCGGCGCGATCGGCTTGTGGTTCGTGCTGGTGCTGTTCTTCAATCTGGGGCTGATCGGCGTGACGCTCGGCGGCGCCCTCGGCAGCCGCGGTCTGATCGGGGCGCCACTGCTCAACCCGGTGGACATCGCGCGGGTGCCGGCGGTGTTGCAGCTCGAGCCGAGGCTGGACGTGCTCGGCCCGGCAGGCAGCTATTTCGCCGACCGGTTCGGCGCTGGCGGCGCGACGGCGCTGCTGACGCTGGCGCTGGCGGCGTGGCTGGCGGTGCCTCTCTCCGGCGCGCTGTGGGCGCTGCGTCGTCACGATGTATGACCAGCGACCACCACCCGCCGCAACCGCTGGACGCCCTGGTGTCACCGAGCGCCGTTCGTGGCGCGTCGCCTCGTCAGGTGACGGCGCCGCGCACCGCCCACTCCACGGCCGGGACGTGGCGAGCCAGCCGAGTGCAACGCACCATATCCCGGCCCTCGGTCGTGCCGCCGCGAGGGACGGATGATTGGCGCGGCGCGCCGTCCACTCTGCTATGATCCGGCCGTGACACCGATCCGCCGCCAGTACCTCGATATCAAGCGTCGGTTCCCGCACGCGATCGTCTTCTTCCGCCTCGGCGATTTCTACGAGACATTCGACGAGGACGCGAAGGTGTGTGCGCGCGAGCTTGACCTCGTGCTGACCTCGCGTCCGCTGGGCAAAGACCTGCGCGTGCCGATGGCCGGCATCCCGCATCACTCCGTGAACACCCACCTCGCCCGGCTGATCGCCCGCGGCCACCGGGTCGCGATCTGCGACCAACTCGGCGAGCCGGGGGATGGCAAGAAGCTCGTCGAGCGGGGGGTGACGCGTGTGGTTACCCCCGGTACGGTGCTCACCGACGACCTGCTGCGGGGCGCGGGCGCGAACTATCTGGCCGCGCTGGCGCCGGGGCCAGACGCCTGGGGCCTGGCGTACGTCGAGGTCAGCACCGGCGAATTCGTGACGGCGCAACTCGCCCCCGAGCGCATCGCTGCCGAGATTGCCCGCCTCGGGCCCGCCGAGTTGTTACTGCCGGAGGGGTGTGAGCCGCCTGACCTTCCTCCACTGACCCGTACCACGCTCGACGGCCGCTGCCTCGATAGCGAGTGGGCGGCCGAGAGACTGCAAACGCATTTCGGCGTGGCGTCGCTGGAAGCGTACGGCTGCGCGGCGCTGCCGCTGGCGGTGTGCGCCGCCGCGGCAATCGTGAGCTATGTGGCGGAGACACGGGCGGCGGCCGGTTCCCAACTCACGGGCCTGCGCACCCACGATCCGTCCGGCTACATGGCGCTCGATGCGCATACCCGCCGCAATCTCGAACTGTTCGCGCCGGCCGGCGATGGCGGCGCGCCAGCGTCGCTGCTGACCGCGATTGACCGAACCCGCACGGCGATGGGCACCCGACTGCTCCGTGCCCGGCTCGGTCAACCGCTGCTTGACGCCGAGCAGATCGACCGGCGGCTCGATGCCGTCGAGCACTTCATCGCACATGGTATCGAGCGGGCGCGGACGCGCGAGCATTTGGGCCGGGCGCCCGACCTGGAGCGATTGATTAGCCGGGCGGTTGCCGCCGCCGCCTCGCCAAGGGATCTGCTCGGGGTGCGCCGTGCTCTGGAAGAAGCGACGGCGGTGGCGGATCTGATCGGGTGCGGCCGTCCGCTGCCCGCTCTGCCCGTGCCCGGTGAGGTGATCGCGCTGGTGGCGGCGGCGCTGGCCGGCGATGCGCCCGCGTCGCTTGACCAAGGCGGCGTGATCCGCGCGGGGTTCGACGCGACGCTCGATGACCTGCGCGGTATCCAACGTGACGCCCGCCGCGTCCTGGCCGACCTGGAGCAGTCGGAACGCGAGCGCACCGGCATTCGCTCGCTCAAAGTCGGGTACAACCGCGTATTCGGCTATTACATCGAGGTCAGCAACGCGCATCAGGCACTCATACCCGCCGACTATCAGCGACGCCAGACCCTGACCGGCGCGGAACGGTACGCCACGCCCACGCTGAAGGAGTACGAGAGCCGTGTGCTCGGCGCGGAGGAGCGCACGCGGGAACTCGAGGCCGAGCTGTTCCGGCGCGTCTGCGCGGGGGTGGCCGGGCACGCGGCGGCGATCCGCACGACCGCCGCCGCGCTTGCCGAGATCGACGTTGCCGCCGCGGTCGCGGAGCTTGCCGTCGAGCGCGGCTACTGCCGCCCGCGCATCGACGGCGGCGAGACGATCGACATCCGCGAGGGTCGCCACCCGGTCGTCGAGCAGATGCTGCCGCCCGGCGCCTTCATTCCGAACGACACCGAGCTATCGGCGGCGGACCAAATCATCGTGCTGACCGGCCCGAACATGGCGGGCAAGTCCACCTATCTGCGGCAGGTGGCGCTGATCGTGCTGCTTGCCCAGACCGGTTGTTACGTGCCGGCGGCATCGGCGCGGATCGGGGTGGTTGATCGCATCTTCACCCGCATCGGCGCCCACGATGACCTCGCGGCCGGCAACTCGACCTTCATGGTGGAGATGGTCGAGACGGCGCACATCCTCCACCACGCCACACCACGCTCGCTGGTCATCCTGGATGAAGTCGGGCGCGGCACCAGCACATATGACGGGCTGTCAATCGCCCGCGCGGTAGTCGAGTACCTCCACAACCGGCGCGAGTCCGCCGCCAAGACCCTGTTCGCGACGCACTATCACGAGCTGACCGCGGTGGCCGCCACGCTGCCGCGCGTCCGCAACGCCAGCGTGGCGGTGGCAGAACAGGACGGCGAGGTGGTGTTCCTGCGCCGGATCGTGCCCGGCGGCGCGGATCGCTCGTATGGTATTCACGTCGCGCAGCTTGCCGGGCTGCCGCGTGCGGTGATCAACCGTGCCGCGGAACTGCTCAACGATTTGGAAGCGGGTGGCCGCGCCGGAACGGCCCGCCCCGCGCGCCGGCGGACGGCGCCGGTTCAGCAGTTGCCGCTGTTCGGGGCGCCCAATCCGATCGTGGATGCGCTCGCCGCGCTCGATGTGGATGCCATGAGTCCGCTCGACGCGCTGACCGCGTTATACGAACTGCGCGAACGAGCACGTACGAGCTGACCGCGGAGTAGGATTGACCTGGTAGGACTCATGGGCCGGCAACCCTCGGCGTCTGGCCGCGCTGCCGGCCGGTCGTCCATGCCCGCGCTACACTGGTCCAAGAGGTGTTCACCGTGCCGATCCGCGTGCTGCCGCCTGCCGTCGCCGCCCGCATCGCCGCCGGGGAGGTGGTCGAGCGACCGGCGTCGGCGGTGAAGGAGCTGATCGAGAATGCGCTCGACGCGGGCGCGACCCGCATCGCCGTGGGCATCGAACGCGGCGGCATCGGGCTGTTGCGCGTCACTGACGACGGCCGGGGCATCCCCGCCGGCGAGCTGCCCCTCGCCGTGGAACGGCACGCCACCAGCAAGCTCGACCCCGACGGCGACCTCACGATGGTGGCAACCCTCGGCTTTCGCGGTGAGGCGCTGCCCAGCATCGCGGCGGCGGGCGACCTCGAAATCGTGACCCGCGCGGCCGGGTCCGAATCGGGCGCCAGCCTGCGGGCGCGCGACGGCGTCGTCGAGCCGGCCCGCCCATCGGCGGCCGCACCGGGGACGACGGTGACAGTGCGCGAGCTGTTCGGCCGCTTCCCGGCGCGCCGTAAGTTTCTCCGCACGCCTGTCGCGGAATCGGGTCAGGTCGCGGGGGTGGTCAGCCATTACGCGCTGGCGTACCCCGAGGTCGCGTTCTCGCTCACCGTTGATGGCCGCCGCACGCTGGGCACGTCCGGCAGCGGTGACGCGCGAGACGCGGCCGCCGCGATCTACGGCGCCACCGCCGCGCGACAGTTACTCGAGGTGTCCGGCGACGACCACATCTTCGTGGTGCGCGGTCTGATCTCGCCGCCGGAGTTGACGCGCTCCGCCCGCTCCTCGATTAGCCTGTTCGTCAACCGCCGCTGGGTGCAGCACCGACGGCTCGTGTACGCGGTGGAGAGTGGCTATGACACGCTGTTGATGACGGGGAGACATCCAATCACCATTCTCGACATAACGGTCGAGCCGGCCGAGGTGGATGTGAATGTTCATCCCACCAAGGCCGAGGTACGGTTTCGCGCCGAGAACGAGGTTTTTCGCGCCGTACAAGCCGCCGTGCGGAACGCACTCGTGCGGCTGGCGCCGCCGGCCGGCTCGGTCTTTGCCCGCGGGGGGCAGGCGGACGTCGGGGTCGGGGCGGTGGGCGAGCCAGCGGCGTGGTGGCGAATACCCGAGCCGGGTACGTTGCCGCGACCCGTCGCCGCCGAGGCCGCGCCACCGGCGCGTCTGCTGCTGCCCGTGCTGCGGACGGTGGGACAGGTGGGCAGCACGTACATCATCACCGAGGGGCCGCACGGCATGTACCTGATCGACCAACACGCCGCGCATGAGCGGGTGCTATTCGAGAAGATCGTGCGCGCCCGCGCCGAGCGCTCACCCGAGGTACAGGGCTTGCTTGATCCGCTGGCGTTTGAACCGACGGCCGTTCAGGCGGCGGCCCTGGCGGAGTACGCCGAGCCGCTGGCCGCCCTGGGCTTCGCGCTGGAGCCGTTCGGCGGACAGTCGTTCTTGGTGCGGGCCATCCCGGCCGTGCTGAAGGGGCGCGATCCGCTGCGCGCGCTGTCCGATTATCTCGACGCGATCGTCGCCGGCGGGACGCCGGGCGACCGCGCCGAGCGCGCGGCGATGACACTCGCCTGCCATGCCGCGGTGCGTGCCGGCCAGACACTCGCCGCCGAGGAAATGCGCGAACTCGTGCGCCTGCTGGAAGCGTCGGAGTCGCCGCGCACCTGCCCGCACGGCCGCCCCACCATGGTCCACGTCAGCGCCGCCACCCTCGAACGCGAGTTCGGGCGGCGTTGATCGGCGGGCGTGCCCCCAGGGCCGCGTCGAGCCACCGGCACGATACCTGTCCAATTGGACAGCAAGAGGCTGTCCGAAGGCGCGGGATTGGTCTGGCCTGACAAACGGTGACCGGGCGCGACTGGTGGGCGCATACTGGCATCGGGTTCGCGTCGTGAAGAGTAACACCGCCCGCTCGATTCACAACGGTTCGGGCCAACCAAGGGGAAAAACGGCATGAGGGCGACGCACCGGGTCGCCCCGGCCGGGGCGTCCGTGATGGTAGTCCATCGGGACGAACCGCTCGGTCGCTCACGGCCATGCGAACCACTGGTCTGGCGAGACGGTGGGTGGACCATGTGGAGGTGATCTGTGACGGCAATCGGTGAGCAGTGGACGGTAGCGGCCGAGGTGCGCGAGCTGCGCGATGGTCGCAAAGTGGCGCGGGTGGCGGACCGCCAGATCGCGCTGTTCCGCATCGAAGACCGGTTCTATGCCGTGGACAATCGCTGTCCGCATATGGGCTACCCCCTGTCGGCCGGCTCAGTGCGAGGCGGGACGCTGACATGCGACTGGCACAATTGGAAGTTCGGCCTCGCCGATGGAAGCTGCCTCAAGGGCGAGGAAGACGTGCGCTCGTACGCGGTGCGGGTCGAGGACGGCCGCATCTTCGTCAATATCGCGACCGAGCCGGTTGAGCGGTTGATGGCGAAGCATCTGGAGAGCCTGCGCGAGGGGCTGTTCAAGCACGAATCCGGCAGGATCGCCCGCGACGCCGCCCGCCTGCTGACACTTGGCATGGCGCCGGCCGAGGTGATGCGCCACGGCGCGCTGCATAGCGCCGAACGCGAAGAGTACGGCTGGGGCCACGCCCTCGCGGTGATCGCCGATTGCGCCGGCATGGGTGAGTTCTACGAGGAGGACGCCGCGATACCCGTGCTCCGCGCGCTGCTCTCGGCCTCGGAGCCGGTGCGTCGCTACGCCCCCCGAACGACGCCCGCGCCAGAGGCGCCTGATGCCCGCGGCGAACGGGAGTTTCGCCGGCGGATCGAGGAGGAAGATGTGGACGGCGCCGAGGCGTGGCTACGCGGCGCGTTGGAAGCCGGCATCTCCGACCGCGAGTTGTCGCGTTGGCTGCTCAATGCCGCCTCGGATCACTTCCTCGGCTTCGGCCACCAGATGATCTACGTGTTCAAGGCCACGCAACTGGCCGAGGCGATCGGTTGGGAGGCAATGCGCGGCGTGCTGCCGGCGATCGTGCCGTCGATCGCGTGGGCAACCCGCTACGACAAGCTGCCCGAGATGCGACGCTACATCGCCCGGCTGCACACGATCGAGGACACGCTGCCGGCGATCGCCGAGAAGCAGAGGTCGCCGCGCGGCCGGCTGGACAGGGTCCGCTTTCGCCATGAGGTGTTGGACGGGAGCGGCGACGCCGCGTTCGAGGCGGTCCACGGTGCGCTTGCCGCGGGCATTCACGTCGATGTCGTCGCGCGGGAATTGGTGCTTGCCGCCTCCGAGCGGATGTTGCGCTTCGACCTCGATTGGGAGACCTCGCACCATGAGCGGGTGTGGGACGAGGGCGGCTGGCTCGAGGTGACGCACCTGCTCACCCACGCCAACGCCACCCGCCAACTGCTACGTCGCGGCGTGACGGCCGAGGGGCTGCGGGGACTGTACCACAACGCCTGGTTCATCAACTGGCAGCGACGGTTCGACCGCCACGACGGCACGCGCGCCGGCGCCGGATCACTGCCTGAACCGGCAGGCTCGACGCCGGACGAACTGGCGGCCGAGTATCGCGAGGCGATCCAAGCACGGCGGACCGACGAGGCGCTGGGCGTCGTGCAACGGTGGAGCCGCGCCGAGTTTCCCCGCGACGACCTTCTGCGCGCGCTCGGCCGCGAGGCGATGGAGGTCGATGACGGCGAATTCATCAGCATGGCGCATGTACTCAAGACCTCACGGGCGGCGATCCAGGAACACCGGCTGCTCGGCACCGACGCCGAGGCCGACCTACCGCTGCTCGCGGCGACCCGCTACCTTGCCTCACCGCGCAAGATGGAATCGGTGTATGACCTCGCTCTGAACGGCGTGAAGTTCATCTCGTCGGGCGCTGCCCGGAGCGTATGATCGCGCCGCGCCGCCCGCACGCCGGTGTCTGTGCCATAATCCTCTCGCGGCGCGCGTGCCAGTGCGCGCCCGAGGGGATGCCGTGAAGCTCGACCACATTATCGTCGCCGTATCCGACCTCGACGCCGCGGCGTCAACCTACGAGCGTATCCTGGGCCGGCCGGTCGCGGTGCGGAGTGAACACCCGCGCGGCACCCGCAACGCGCTGTTCCTTTTCGAGCGCGGGCCGTATCTTGAACTGCTCGCGCTCCGGCCATCGGATGAACGCGGCTCCTCGGCGGCGGCGCTGGCGGCGTTCCTCGATCAGCGGGGAGAGGGACTGTTCGGCTTCGCGCTGTCGCCGGCGGATATGGAGGCGGCGGTGACGCGACTGCGCGATGTCGGTCTTGACATAAATGATGCGGTCGCGAACTCCGGGACAGATGTCGCCGGGCGGGTGCGGGAGTGGCGTGGCACGGCGGTCCCGTCCACCGCCGGTGAGGTGTCGTTCCTGGTGGAGCACCTCGGCTCGGACTGGCGCACGGAGCGCCGGCCGCCACCGGAGCCGTCGCGGGGTCGCACGGCAGTCGCGTCGATCCATCACATCGCATTCGATGTGCCGCATCCCAGCGACGCATCGGCGGCCTGGGACGAGCGCTTCGGTCTGCCGCAGACCGACGCCGTGGTCTCCGAGCGCATGGGGGCGCGCGTCAATATCCACGCGGCCGGCGAGGCGACCGTCGAGCTCGTGGGGGCGACCCGCAAGGATGGGCCGGTGGCGGCACGGATCGCGCGGCGCGGCCACGGCCTCGCGGGCCTCGCGTTCGAGGTGCACGATCTCGATGGCGCGCTCACCGCCGTGCGCGCCGCCGGCATCACCGCCGGCGACCCCGAGATCGGCGTCCTTCCGGACAGCCGCGTCGTCCGCATCGACCCGGGGTCCGCCCACGGCGTCGCGGCGCAACTCGTGCAGTTTGACGACCGCGGCGAGCGGTGAGCCGTTCTGCCTCCGGGGTACGGTTGCTACTCGGGCGACTTGCTCAGTTGTGAGTGGCCGCGGCGCGCTGGACGCGGAACAGGGCGCGGGCGACCCACGACCACTGATCACCGCCGGCAGGGGTGACCCGGTGGGTCGCCCTGGAGCGTGGGAAACCCCAACATCTCGCCTGACATTACATTATGTCGCTGAATATCGTGCGGAGCAGCGCCGCTAGCCTTACATAACAGCCATAGTGCGATCCAAAGCGCGCATGACCGCGCATGCAGCGTGTGCCCCCCCCCGAGCGCCCGGGGTGAGTCGCCCGCACACTATTTCAAACACCTCGCACCGACCTCGCGATCGTATCCGCTTCGTGGCCGCTAGCTGCTACCATAAGCTCCCAGTCGGGGAGCTTATGTTGCTACAGCGTGGTGGGGGGAATCGTGGAGCGAACAGAAGGTCACGCGTCGATGCAGGGTGTGCGTGAACGGATCCGCGGCGTGTGGAGCGTTGTGGAGAACGCGGATATCGACCGTAGCGGTGGCAGTCTTGAGAAGTTAGTCACCGTGATTAGCGCCCGCACCGGTCAACCGCGAATGGACGTGCGGCGGGAACTCCGACGAATCTTCGCCAGCTGATCTGACGGTGGCAGATCGTGGCACGCATGACGGTGCGGTCTGCTGGCGCGGAGTTCGCGCGGCAGAAACACGGTCGGGGCGGCGGGCCGTGATGGCCGGCGGACGTTTCCGACTATGTCGTGGGCGTCACCGCCGAGATGGCCGCGCGCAGTCCCCGCAAGTGTTGTGGCGGTGAGGGCATCACCACACGGGACGGAGCGCCGTGGGGGGAAACTCGGAGGCGGTGCGCACGATCCCCCGCGCCCGCTGCAACTCATACTCAAGCGCGCATCGGTTGCAAAATGACCGCTCACCATAGCGAATGTATCCGGCAGCGGGCCGTGGCTGGTCACAGGCGTCGCAGTCCAGTTGCTGGTCGGGGGTGATGCCTTTCGCGATGTCCTCATCCACGAACAGTTGCATCACCGCACGTATCGCCACGACCTGACCGGCCGTCAGCGTTCGCCGTCCGGCAAGAGCGGGCGAACCATCCGCGCCCTCGCGAATTGAGACATCATGTCGCGAGAATGAGACGGTCGTTGACCGCGCGATATGCCCCTCTTCTCCTACCATTCACCACCCTCCCAGTTTCGCCCATGCGAGCCGCTGACTCGGCGTCGCGCGCTGCCTCACGACGGCGCACAGCGCTCCTTATCAGCATAGTGGTGAGTGATTGCAGGTGCATAAATCGCGTGTCCGTTCCTCTCACGGATCTATATCAGAGGCGCACCGCCGCCTAGCGTGTCGCCGCGGCCTCGGTCTGGCGCTCGGCCTCGGCGTCGAGGATGTAGCCGATACCCTGGACCGTGCGAATATAGCGGGGCGCCGCCGGATTCTCTTCGAGCTTTTGCCGGAGCCGGCTGATCCAGACGCGCAAGTACTGCACATCGTCGCGGTACTCCGGCCCCCAGGTGCGAGTGAGGAGATCCTCGTGCAACATGACTCGTCCGGCGTTCGCGCACAACTGCTGCAGAAGTTGCCACTCGGTGCGACTGAGGACGATCGGCTTGCCGCGTACGAACACCGTGCGACGCGTCAGATCGATGATGATATCGCCGCAGGTGAGGCGATTGCCGTTACTCGGCGTCTCCCGCGCCTGCGACCGTCGGAGCACGGCGCGCACGCGAGCGGTCAGCTCTTCCGGGTTGAACGGCTTGGGCATGTAGTCGTCGGCGCCAAGCTCGAGGCCGAGGATCTTGTCGGCGTCGGTACCCTTGGCCGTCAGCAGGATCACCGGCACGCCCGACGACTCGCGTACCCGCTTGAGCACCTCCAGCCCGTCCATTCCCGGCATGATGATGTCGAGCACCACCAGGTCGGGTCGTTGCCGCTCCACCAATTGCAGCGCATCCTCGCCACGTTCGGCCATGACGACCTGAAAGCCCTGCGCGGTCAGTTCGATGCGCAGGAGGCGGAGTATCTTATGGTCGTCGTCCACGACGAGAATCAAGGGCTTATTCATTGACGGAGTATCTCATTTCCGGGCGCGCGGCGGCGCCGACTGGGCGGGTATGACTGACATACACTATCATCGAGGTCGCCGCAACTACCTTCGCGCACATTGTACGCGCTCTGAAGCATAACCCCTGCCGCCATGCTGCTCTTGTCGCCGCCGCGCATCACCCGCTAATGCGCCCGCGCACTGTCCGGTATCCTCAATGAACATGCCGCCAGCCGGCGTGTTGTGGTTGAGCAACGCGGGGTTGGAGCCTTACGATCATCCTGACATCATAAGTATGTGGAGGCGTCGATGCGAACCCATGTAACTGTCGAGCGCAACACGCTCAAGTTCGCGGCGGCGCACATGGCGACATTCGAGGGCGAGGTTGAGCCACTCCACGGCCATAACTACGCCGTGATCGTGCATTGCGAGGGGCTGCTCACCGACGACGGATGGGTGGTTGATTTCGGCATGATCAAACGCATCATGCGCCGGCTATGCGAAGCTCTGGACCATAAGTTCCTGTTGCAACGCCCTTCGGAGCTTCTTGCAGCGGTCGCCACCGACGAACACTGGGAGATAACCGCTGGCGGCGCACGGCGATACGTGCTCCCCACCTCGGACGTATTGCCGCTGCCGATCACGAACTCAACGGCCGAACAGATTGCCGGGTGGCTACACGGGCGGTTGTGCGATGAACTGCGTGACGCGGGCGTCGTATCGCTCGCCATGGTCGAGATAGGGGTCGAGGAAGCGCCCGGACAGACGGGCTGGTACGCGAGCGCCTTTCCAGGCGGGCCGCCGCGCGCTACAGTGAAGGAGGAGCATACCCCGTCCGCTCGGGGCCGGCATGCCCACGGAGATGGCGATGCAGATTGACTGGAACCGCACGATCAACGATATCCTCGGCGACATGGTCGCGTGCCGCCGCTGCGGGTCGCTTAACAACGAGATCGTCGTCGGATATTCCCGCTCGCCCGCCGCTGCCGAGTGGGCGCCACGTCGCCACGAATGTTCGCACAAGGACGACTGTGACGCCCGCAAGCTGGTGGTGGTGTGTGAGGCATGCGCCCGCGATCTCCGCCTTCGTGCCCGCAAGGTCGACGAAGAGGGCATGATGGTCATGATCATCGAGGAGTGCCGTCGCGAGCTTGAAGAGGCGCTCGATTACCTCGCGGACTATTGGATGGAGGACCTCGACCTCGAACCGGACGACATGGATCGCCGCCTTGAGGAGGTCGATCCCGACGTGTTCCGCGAGGAAACCGAGTGGCGTCGTCGCCTTGAGGACGAGTACCTCTCGCTCCACCGCTGGTTCCGTGAGCACCATCGCGCGATCCCCGATCCAGGATGGCGCTCGGAGTACGTCGAGGAGATGATCGGCCTCGGATATGCCACTCTCTTGGGCGACTAGGGGTACCGCATGGCGCGCGTGCTGGTGCTGTTTGACTCGCGCGGCGGGCTGGTCCAGCACCTCGCCGATGCCGTCGCCGCCGGTGTGGGCGAGGAGGCGGGCGCGGAGCCAGTGCTTCGGCGGTTAGACGAGGCTGACCCCGCCGAACTGCTCGATTGCGATGCCCTGATCATTGGCTCGCCCAATTGGAGCGGGATGACCGGCAAGCTCAAGGAGTGGTTTGACTACTCCGGCGACCTGTGGCAAACGGGCGAGCTTGCCGGGAAGCCGGGTGCGGCATTTGCCGCCGGATATTCGCGGTCAGGCGGGATCGAGGCCACCCTCCTCCAGCTTCTGCACCTCCTCCTCGGCCACGGCATGATCGTCGTCGGCCTGCCCTGGAGTGACCGGATGCGGGTGTCCGGATCGTATTACGGCGCGACCGCGCACGGCGCGGTCACTGATGACGATCGCGCCCAGGCGCGCTCCCTCGGCAACCGTGTGGCGGCGCTCGCCGTGCGCCTGGGGCAAGTGAGCAGCTAATCCCCCCAAGGCGAGCAGGGAGCCAGCCGTCAGCCGCTCGGCGCGGAAAACTGCGCGCGCACGGCGGCGTCCTTCTCGTGGACGGCATCGATCAGCCCTGATTGAAAGCGTTCCATCGCGGCGCGTAAGGCGGGATCGGAGGCCGCGAGGATGCGCACGGCCAGCAGCCCGGCGTTGCGCGCCCCACCGATGGCGACGGTCGCGACGGGAACGCCGGACGGCATCTGCACGATCGACAGCAATGAGTCCATGCCATCGAGGTAGCGCAGCGGCACCGGCACGCCGATCACGGGCAGCGGCGTGGCGGCGGCGACCATTCCCGGTAGGTGCGCCGCGCCGCCGGCCCCGGCGATGATCACACGCAGCCCGCGGCCGGCGGCCAAACGCGCGTAGTCGAGCATGTCCGCCGGCGTGCGATGCGCGGAGACAACCCGCACCTCAGCGGGCACCGCGAACTCGGCCAGCGCGTCGGCCGCGGCGCGCATCACGGGCAGATCGGAATCGCTGCCCATGATCACACCCACCAATGGCGTACCGGCATGCTGCATCGACCTACCTCCTGCCGCCCGCGCTCCCGCCGCACCGGACGCGCCGCCGCGAACGACGGTCTTTGCTGACGTGCGGTCGCGAGTCATTCTCCCCTGCCGGCACGTCAGAAACGCCTATGAACAAGAACTTGATGGGATGCTTGACGCGCCCGCGGGAGACATTCCACCGCCGGCCAGGGTAAGTCCGGCGACGACCCTCACCGCGCCGTGGTCGTGGAAGCCAGACCGGCAAGTAAGACGGCCGCCTGTTGTGCCCGAGCGCGCGCCTCCGCGATGTCGCTCCCCAGCACGGTGACGTGACCGAGCTTGCGGCCCGGCCGCGCCTCCTTGCCGTACAGATGCACCCGCGCACCACGCACACCGAGCGCGGTGGGCAAAGCAGCGCCAAGGTTCGTGTGCGGCGTCCCGAGCACGTTCACGGTCGCGACCGCCGGCACGACGAGCGCCGGGTCGCCCAGCGGCCAGTCGAGCACGGCCCGCAGATGATTCTCGAACTGGGAGGTGACGCAGCCCTCGATCGAGTAGTGCCCGGAGTTGTGCGGGCGCGTCGCGATCTCGTTGATCAGGAGCCGCCCATCCTTGGTCGCGAACAACTCTACCGCCAAGATGCCCGTCACATCTAGCCCGGTGGCAATCGTTGCCGCGAGGCGAGCGGCGGCGTCGATCAGCCCCGTGGGGAGCGCGGCCGGCGCCAGGACCTCGTGACAGATGCCGTCCCGTTGCACCGTCTCGACCACCGGATACGTCACCGTCTCGCCGCCGGGCCGGCGCGCGACCAGCACGGCCACTTCGCGCTCGATCGCGATCCACTGCTCGACCAGCAGCGCGATGCCCGTCGCGCGCAGTTCCCGAGTCATCCCACCGGCCGCCGACTGCTCATCCACCACCCAGACACCGCGCCCGTCGTATCCGCCTCGCGCGGCCTTCAGCACCACTGGCCAGCCGTGCGCCGCCCCGAATTCCGCGACCGCATCGTCGGACGTGACCCGCGCGTGGGGCGGCGACGGCAGGGCGAGCGCCTCGAACGCGGCGCGCTGTCGCTCCTTGTCCTGCGCGACCGCCACCGTGGCCGGCGAGGGGCGCACCGTCGCGCCGTCGGCTTCCAGCGCCTGCATTAGCGCGACGTCCACAAGCTCGTGATCGAAGGTGACCACGTCGCACACGGACGCCAGGGAGGCCAGCGCGGTCGCGGACGTGGCCGGCCCGACGATGATGTGAGGCGTCACCCGTGCGGCGCTGTCGTCCACCCGCTCCGCTAGCACATGCACGGGCACGCCGAGCGAGATCGCCGCCTGCGCGGTCATGCGCGCGAGCTGGCCGCCGCCGATCATTCCGACAGTTGGCATGGCGCCTCCACTGTTGATGGGAGTACCGCCCCACCGGACCCCCTACTTCGCGCGGGAGTGAGAGGCGCATGGGATTCGCGGGTGTCGGTATGTGACAATCCACTATGCTGCTTTATGTCACCTCCCCTACTCGAACGTCATTCCGTCTGCCCCGCGCGGGCAGCCGGCGCATGTGACACGGTGATGGGACTCCACTCACCCATCAGTCCCTGACCGTGGAGCGATGTGCTTCCGCTCGGACTGATGTCCTTCTCCGTCATCAAGCCCAGGGCGACGGTAAAGCCGGTCAGCTTGTCGGGAACGTGTGGCTGACAGTTGACCGCCTCGCCATCGATGTACCAGCGGATTTCGTCGGCCGCGTGGTCATAGACAATGCGGTAGTCGTGCGGCTGCCCCGGCGCCGTGACCACGCTCAGCTCGTCGAAGATGCCGAAGTAGCGGGTTTCTCCTGTCCGCGGCTCCAGAACCCCCGGAAACGGCAGGCGCGCGAAGACCGTTGCAATCCTGTCGTTGGACACGAAGAAATCCACCGCGGTTCCGGTCTCGAAATCGAGCAGATTCAACGAGACGAAGCCGTCATAGAGATCGTTCGGCGCCGTGCCATATCCCTGCGCCCTCATTGTTATGTCGAATACAGTTGCGCCGCCGGCGAGGAGTGGAACACGCTCGCGCGAGAAGTACATGTGCTTCGCGTTATCGAGCACCTGCACGCGGTCATGTTGACGGCTGAGGCGCGCCACTGTCACCCGAAGCCGGCCGCGCTGCACCAACACCATCGCGCCCGGCTCGCGGTAGTCCCATCGCGTGCCATCGGGCAGATCGAACCCACCCACCACCCAGGGACTCGCGTCCTTGAGCATCCGCTCAAACCCACCCAAAACCGTCGCTTGCTCGGCGCCAACGCCGACACCCATCGTGACCCCCTCGCCGGCCGCCGGCCGGTAGATGGTGCGATCTTCGCGTGGTCCGCGATGGGGCGCAAGTACGGTCTCGCCCGCGCCCGTCGCGGTGGCCGCCGCGATCTCTGCGCGCGGGTCGAACCCTCCGTATACCCGCTCCGCCATCGCGGTAACGGCAACAACGGATGCGGCCTGCTGGTGAACGGGCAACGAGGAGAGTAGGACGATTTCCACGGAAAGCTATCGACGCCGGGGGATACGTCGCGGCCCATCCCGGCGGACAGCCAGAGCGCCGCGAAGCCAAGTGAGTCGCACAGACGGATGTGGCCGTCACGTTGCGCCCGCGTCTCCAAGCCATACAACCGAACATCGCGCGCCCGCTGGATGTCGAGCCAGGCGCCGACCAGCGCACGGCCCACGCCCCGACCCTGGAAGTCCCGCGCCATCCCGACCGGGCCGAACCAGGCGCGCGATCCCCAGGTTGTGCTACCCGGCGCGCCCACCAACCGCCCCTCCCACCCGGCGACGAGGCATCCGGCCGGGTCGCCGGCACAACGTTGCCGTCGCGGCACGTCACCAACGTACGGCAGGCGTCCGCGACCGGTGAGCGACCGCGTTTCGGCATCGAAGGCGCAATCGAGGATCGGCCGTGCGCCAGGGAAGTCGTCGAGCGTCATCCGGCGCACGGTGTTGGTCATGGCGCCCAATGCGTCAGCGATGCGCGGGGCCACGTCTCCACGCTAGGTCACCCTCGCGGTCGCGAGCGGCCTATCCCGCCTTGCGGATCGTGGCCGTCAGACGGCGGAGCAGCTCCTCGTCGTCCATCCGCCGCTGGACACGGGCGTCGGGATTTTGGAGCAACGACTCGATTAGCGCCCGCAACTCCGCCAGCCCCCAGCCGCGACCGGCGGATACCAGCATGGCGTCGGGTTGTTCCTCATGAAGTTCCGTCGCCAGATCAGCGAGGTCGGCAAGACCGTGTACCGGTGTGCCCTCGGCCGTCACCAGATCGTCTACCTTGTTGAGAACCGTCAGACGAGGCTTGGTCGCCACATCAAGGCCGGCCAAGGTCTGCTCGACCGTCTCAGCCTGCTCGGCCGCGTTGGGGTGGGTAATATCCACCACATGCAGCAGCAGGTCGGCATCGGTCAGTTCCTCCAATGTCGCCCGGAAGGCGGCGACCAATCCGGTGGGCAGCTTTTGGATGAAGCCGACGGTGTCGGTGAGCAGGAAGAAGCCGCCGCCCGGCAGACCGACCTTTCGGGTCACCGGGTCGAGCGTGGCAAACAGCTTGTCCTCGGCAAGCACGGCCGACTTCGAGAGCGCGTTCATCAGCGTGCTCTTGCCGGCGTTGGTGTAGCCGACCAGCGCGACCACCGGCACGCCCTGCTTCGCCCGACGGCGGCGGTAGAGCGAGCGATGACGCCGCACCTGGTCAAGTTGCGCCTTGAGATGGGTGATGCGGGCACGGACCAGCCGCCGGTCGGTCTCGATCTGCGTTTCGCCGGGGCCGCGGGTGCCGATACCGCCGCCGAGGCGCTCAAGGTGGGACCACTGCCCCGCGAGCCGCGGTAACAGGTACTCGTGTTGCGCCAGCTCCACCTGGAGCGCACCCTCGCGGGTGCGCGCCCGCCGCGCGAAGATGTCGAGAATCAGCGCCGTCCGGTCGATGACCTTGACCGTGAGCGCCTCCTCAATGTTGCGCTGCTGCGAGGGCGACAGCTCGTCGTCGAACAGCACCACGTCGTATTCGAGTTGCGGTTGCAGCGCCACGATCTCCTGGAGCTTACCTTTACCGATATACGTTGCCGGGTGAGGCGAGTCGAGGCGTTGTAACGTGCGTCCGACCACCCGCGCGCCGGCCGTCGCGGCAAGCTGGGCCAGTTCGTCGAGTGAGCTCTGGCTATCCCACGATCCCTGGCTTTTCAGCTCAACGGCGACAAGGTACGCCCGTTCCGGCTGGGCTGCTGTCGCGTGCAGATTCTTTGCGATGGTGGCCTCCTCGGATCGCCTATCGCCTCCATGAGGCGAGACGGCGCAGTCCCTCTTCGATACGATCGTCGGGCGTGGTCAGCGACAGGCGGATGTATCCCTCGCCCCGCTCGCCGTAGCCGATGCCGGGTGTGACCACGACCCCCGTGTCATCGAGCAGCCGGCCGGCGAAATCGATTGATCGTTCACCTTCGGGCAGCCGCGCCCAGATATATAAACTCGCCTTCGGCGACTCGACATGCAGCCCGATGGCCTTGACCGCCTCAACCATGCGATCGCGACGGCGCTGATAGATCGCGTTGTGCTCGGCCACCGCACCTTGAGGGCCGCTCATCGCCGCGATCGCCATCTGCTGGATTGCCTGGGGGATGCCGGAGTCGAGGTTTGATTTGACACGCGTGAGAGCATCGACCATGGCGGCGTTGCCCACCGCCATACCCACCCGCCACCCCGTCATATTGTACGTCTTCGACAGCGAGTTAAACTCGATTCCAACCTCGGACGCGCCCGGAGCCTGCATGAAACTCGGCGGCACGTACCCATCATACGCGACATCGGCGTACGCGAGATCGTGACAGACGGCGATGTCGTGCCGGCGAGCGAACTGTACCACCCGCTCGAAGAACTCTAGCGTGGCGCAGGCGCTGGTGGGGTTATTCGGATAGTTGATCCATAGCATCTTCGCCCGAGAGGCGACATCCGCCGGGATCGCGTCCAGCACCGGCAGGAAGCCGCGCTCCTCCTCGAGCGGTAGCGGATACACGACGCCCCCGGCGAACATCGTGCCGACCGCGTACACCGGATACGCCGGGTCGGGCACGAGCGCCACATCACCGGGATCGATGAAGCACAGCGGTACGTGGCCGATACCCTCCTTTGAACCGATCAAGGGCACGATCTCGTTAGCCGGATCGAGCGTCACATCAAACCGGTCGCGGTACCACCGCGCCATCGCCCCTCGCAGTTCCGGCAGTCCCTCCGATTCCGGATAGCGGTGATTGGCCGGGTCGCCGGCCGCGGTCTTGAGCGCATCGAGCACATGGTCGGGCGTCGGCAGGTCGGGATCACCGATGCCGAAGCTGATCACATCGACGCCCTCGGCCCGCTTTGCCGCGATCTTGCGGCTGATCGCCGCGAACAAGTAGGGGGGAAGTTGCTCAACGCGCTGGGCGAGTTTCATGGAGAACGCTCCCTCACAAAGTCGGTGGATCAGTGGCGCGGGGGGTGCGCTCGGCGTCCGTGCGGCGCTCACGGCCCTGGGGCGACCCGTTCACGGTTCGTCGTGCGGCGAGGCCAGGAACCGCGCGACCAGCGCCGCGGCAGGCACAGTCGGGGCGCCGTGCGCCACGTCAAGCCAGTGAATGGCCGGGTCGGAGCGCCGGAACCAGTTCGCCTGAGCGCGGGCAAGGCGGTGCGTGCCGGTCTTGGTGCGGGCGATGGCCTCGGTTAGTGTAAGGTCGCCCGCGAGAAAGCCGCAAACCTCGGCGTAGCCAATCGAGTCGAGCGCCGCCAGGTCGCACGCGTATCCCCGGCTGGCGAGTCCCCGCACCTCTTCCACCAGCCCCGCCGCGAACATCTGGTCCACCCGCTGATCAATACGACGGTACAGCGCGTCCCGCTCCAACGCGAGACCGATTACCAGGGCGCGGTAGCTCGCGCGGCCCTTGCGACGCTGTGCCGAGAACATCTGCCCGGTCGCTCGCATCACCTCGATCGCCCGCACGACGCGGCGAATGTTGCGCGGGTCGATCACGCGGGCGGCCTCGGGGTCGCGCGTGACAAGTTCGCGGTATAGCGCGGCCGGATCGACGGCAGCCTCCGCCTCCAACCGCCGACGCAGCGCCTGATCCGGCGGCACACGCGGCGCCTGCCACCCCTCCAGCAGGGCGCGGATGTATTGGCCGGTCCCGCCCGCGATGATCGGCAGCCTTCCCGCCGCGGCCACGGCACGCGCGGCGCCGTGCGCCAGGTCGAGAAAGTCAGCGAGACCGAACTGCTCGTCCGGGTCGCGAATGTCTATCAGATGGTGCGGCGCCTGGGCGCGCTCGGCCGCGGTCGGTTTGGCCGTACCGATGTTCATGTGCCGGTACACCTGGCGTGAGTCGGCGCTGATGATCTCACCGCCGAACCGTCGGGCGAGCTCGATCGCCAGGGCGGTCTTGCCCGACGCAGTGGGACCGACGACGACGATGATCGGGGGGCGGGTCGCGGATGGAGTGTCGCCGGTCGGGCTGTCAGGCATACGCGCGGATCGATCCTGGCGCGTTCGCGGAACACCCGTCTGGATCGCCCGTGGGGGAGGGCGACCCATCGGGTCGCCCACACGGGGGCGGTCCGTGTTCACGCATAGGCGACCCGGTGGGTCGCCCTGGTCCCCCTCCATGTGAACGCGCTCCTAGCCGGTCAGAACCGAACGGGTCGCCTAACTTCGCGCTCGGACTCGCGCGAGAAGCCCTCGGTCGCGCCGGCATTCGTGCGCCGTGGTGCAGCGCTCGGCAACCAGGGTAAGGCGGCCGGTCGCCCGTGCCCTACCGGCGCCCGCTCATCGCGCGGGCAATCGCGGCAAACTCGTCGGCCTTGAGCGATGCGCCGCCGATCAGCGCGCCGTCGATGCCGGGGTGGTGCATGAACTCGGCAGCGTTGGCGGCAGTGACGCTGCCGCCGTAGAGGATGCGAACCGTCTCCGCCTTTGGCGTGCCAGCCACCGAGGCCACCTCGTCGCGAATCAGCCCGATCGCCTCCTCCGCGATCGTGTCGGTGGCAGCGCGACCAGTGCCAATTGCCCACACAGGCTCGTACGCGATCACGAAGCCCTCCGGCAGGTCGATCCCGGTGAGCGCGGCGCGAACCTGACGGCGCAACACCTCGCCTGTCCGGCCGCCCTCGCGCTCGTCGAGCGTCTCGCCCACGCAGGTGATCGGGCGGAGGCCGTGGCGCAGGGCGGCGGCGGTGCGTGTGTTGACCGTCTCGTCGGTCTCGCCAAAGTAGGCCCGCCGTTCGGAGTGACCGATAATCACGAAGCTGGCGAGATCAACGAGCATCGCCGGGCTGGTCTCGCCGGTGAATGCGCCGCTGTCCGCCCAGTGCGCGTTCTGTGCGCCGGCATGGATGCTCGTGGAGGTGAACAGCGCGGCGAGCGGCGACAGGTAGACGGCGGGCGGGCAGACCACGAGATCGACGCTGCTGATGCCGTCGAGTGATCCAACCAGCGCCCGCGCCAGCGTCTCGGCGGCGGCAAGGGTGGGCGGGTTCATCTTCCAGTTACCGGCGCATACCGGTGTCCGCATGGTGTCACTCTCCGCTCGCTGGTGTAGTCGGCAGGGACGAGCCTAGGCGCCGTACTTGGTCAGGCGGCCGGCGTGCGCCATCGCCAGCGGCATCGCCTCCGTGGCCGGGAAAGTGCCGAGCGAGCCGCGCATGCACTCGCGCTCGTTGAAGCCCTCGGCGAGGTCGGGCCGGCCCCACTTGCCATGCAGCACGAACGGCACCGAGTGCCACGAGTGCGCCGCCAGCACGGCCGGGGTGGAGTGGTCGCCACCGATCATCAGCACATCGGGATTCAGTTCGAGTAGACGCGGCAGCGCTCGGTCAACTTGTTCGACCGCCGCAACCTTGCGGTCGAAATCGCCGTCCTCACCGGCCGAATCGGTGCCCTTGAAGTGGACGAAGAAGAAGTCGAAGTCGTTCCAGTGCTGGTGGACCGTCTCGATCTCATCCTCGAAGCTCATGCCGCCGGCGAGCGGAGTCATGCCCGCCAGCTTCGCGAGGCCGCGGTACATCGGGTAGATCGCGACGGCGGCGGCGTTCAGCTTGAACAGTTCCTTCATCGAGGGCAGGGCGGGATACTTGGCGAATCCGCGCACCAATACCATGTTCGCGCGCGTGCGGCCCCTGAGTCGCGCCCGCGCCTCCTCGACCCACGCGTTCACCAGCGCCGCCGTTTCGACGGCCTCGGTCGCCAGTGGAGTGACCGGCAGCGCCGGCAATCCTTCACGGTTCGGGTCGGTGCCGGAGAGCCGGTCGGAGAGTCCCTCGCCACGCAGCACCAGCACGAAGCGGTGCTCCCGCACGGGTTCGACCAGTGCCTCGACACCGGGCAACCGGATCTCGCGCAGCATCGCCACCAGTTCGGTCGCCTCTTCGGTCGGGATGCGTCCCGCCCGCCGGTCGGTGAGCAACCCGCTGTCATCGACCGTGCAGAAGTTGCCGCGGGCGGCGACATCGCTCGGGTCGAGCGCGAAATCGATGCCGGTCGCCTCGAGCACACCGCGGCCGATGTCGTACTTGATCGGGTCGTAGCCGAAGAGCGCGAGATGGCCGGGTCCGCTGCCGGGAGTAATACCGGTGCCAACGGGAACGGTCAGACCACACACGCCCCCGCGGGCGAGTTCATCAAGGTTCGGGCAATCGGCGGTCTCAAGCTCGCTCAGCCCGGTCTGCGGCCGGGGCAGTCCGCCGAGTCCATCCATCACGAGAAGCACGATCTTGGTCGTGCCGGGGATGACGATCTCTTTGAGTAGGCGCTCGTCCATGGGCGTATCCTAGCAGGGAGTTAGGTCATAGG
>JBBQJF010000003.1:0-44961 GCA_038325665.1 Dehalococcoidia bacterium
TCGCTGGCGAGGATGTCCGCGTCGGTCAGGACCGGCCATGCCGTCATGAGCTGGTGGCGCACCTCGGCGGCGTGGATGGCGGCACGGGGGGGACCATAGATCGCGTCAAGGTCGCCGGCGTCCTCACCGGCCAGCCGCCCATCCGGGAGATGCATCAGGGTCACGACGGCCCGCACACCCTCAACGCCCGCCGCCCGCTCGACAATGCGGCGCGCCGTGTGCTCATCCGGCACCGAACCGCGGACCCGCACCACGCCGTCCGCCGCATCAATGTTGATCGCACCGGTGGGCAGCCCGGGCTCACGTCCCAGCGCGGTCTCGACCCGATGCTTCACGAACTCGTGCTCATCCGGCGCCGCCGGCATCCGGTGCCACGGGGCCGCATGTGCAACGGCATGCACCACGCCTCGTGCCGGGCCAGCCACCAGACGCGGCACGCGGGCGATCGCGCGAGCGCCGGCGTATGAGTAGCGGCGTACCTTATCCCGGACGAGTGCCCGACGCCGACGCCCTCCCTGAGGGTCAAGCAAGATGGCCGCGCCCGCTCCGACGGCCGCGCTGATCACCAGCGCCCGTCCACGCGGCCGCGACCGGCCGCTGATCAGGGCAGCCCGCGCGCGGGCGCCTCGGCTGGTCCCGCGTCGCTTGTCACAGGTTGCAGATGACATCCGGCATCCTCCTCGCCACGTGAGAATAGTAGACCAGCGGCATTGTGCCCCGCGGCTGCGGTGCTGTCTGTCGGGCATTCTCCCCCATCTCGTCGCGGCTGATGCCTGACAACGCGGCGCCGGTGGCGCGAACCGGCGGGCACGCGAAACCAGGAACTCAGGCGCTCGCCCGCCCTCCACCGACGATTCACGATCCCGTGCAGTAGCACGCGCCGGCGGCCGTTTGGTAGAGGGCACTTCCCCGCCGATTTGTCTCTCGATACCCGACAGACAGGAACGCTCACTGGGGCCGATTATCAGCCATGAGGAGTGCAGGCCGCTGCTCGCGTTGATTGCCCCAGCAAGGGCGAAACGGAAACTGCACCAATTGGCCGGCCGGTGCTGTGCCACCCACCGGTGGTCTAGCGTCCTCGCAAGCGCCGTGGTCACGATCGCGGGTGAGGGTGTGGCTACGGAGCGGAGGCTGATACCGCGTTGACTGATTGCGTAGCGTGATTGACGGAGGTGTATGCCATGGGGACGACGACACGACAACCGCACCGGAGTGGCCCGGCCCGCCGCTCTCGATCGATGTTGGACCCATTATGGCTTCTCAACCACCTTGCCAATCCGGTCGTGCGACTGGTCCTGCGTTCGCCGTTCCACGGCCTGCTGAGCAGCGCCGTGATGCTCCTGACCTACCACGGCCGGCGGAGCGGGCGAAGCTATACCATGCCTGTTCAGTACGCGCGCGACGGACACGCCATCTACGTTTTGCCCGGCTGGCCCGCGCGCAAGACCTGGTGGCGGAACCTGCGCGGCGGCGCGCCGGTCGAATTGCGGGTGAGAGGGAGGGTCGTGGCCGGGACGGCGGAAGTGCTTGCGGGACGCGACGACGCGGCGGCACTCGCGATCGGCCTGACCCGTTTCCTGCAGCGTTTCCCGCGCGCGGCCCGGGCGAGTCAAGTGCACATCTCAGCGGACGGCGATCCAAACCCGGCCGAGGTTCAGGCCGCGGCCGCGGCATCGGTCATGGTGCGCATCTCGGTGAGCGCTCCGTCCGGCTGCCCCACCGCTGCGCGTCACACTGCCCCACAACGCCAGCAGGACTTACCCGACAGACGGGCGACTACCGGAACGCCATCATACCTGTGCCGGCAATCGGCGAGTATTTCGGCCGCTCGACGCCACGGTGAGGTGATTCGATGTTTGCGCGCGCAACCCTGCTCGAAATCGACACCGTCCGGATGAACCTGAACACCGCATTGGAGCGTGTCACGGAGCGTGTCCTGCCCGCGCTGCGCACGCGGCCAGGGTATCAGGGGGTGTCCGCGCGAAGACGCCCGCCGGCAACGGGCTGCTGCTCACCCTATGGGAGCGCGAGGCGGCGGCGGAAGCTGGGGTGACGAGCGGCTATTACGACGAGCAGGTGTCTGAATTCTTGATGTTCCTGCGCGAGCCGTCGAGCCGCGACCACTACGAGGTCGCCTTCAGTGAAGTGCCGGCATCAACGCCGGTGTGACACGGGCTGCGCAACTTATGTCGTGTCGAGCACCGGCATACCGGCCATCATTCGGTGCCCAGCACACCGAGGAGGGCGCCATGGACAAGCTATTCGGCATCTCGATGACCTCCATCATGTGGGTATTGCTGGCCCTGTTCGCGGCGTGCATCGCGATGGTGCTATCGATCTGGGTCACCAACCGCGTTATGTTCCGCCTGGGGCTGCGCAATGTTGTCCGTCGCCGCACCCATACCGGGCTGGTGGTGGTGGGGCTGATGCTCGCCACTCTGATCATCACCGCCGCCTTCGCCACCGGCGACTCACTCGACTACTCAATCACCAAGATCGCCTACGACAACCTCCAGCGGACCGACCTGAGTCTGCATCACTTCCGCCCCACGGGCGGCGGGGAGAGCACGGCGGCTGTCCCGGAGAGTGGCTACGCGACCGAAACCATAATCCCAGCGCTGCGGCGGGCCTTCACGGATGACCCCGACATCGAAGGGTTCATTCCGCTCCTTTTCGAGGTCGCCCCAGCGCTCAACCCCCGCACGAAGCTGATCGAACCCGCGGCGATGCTCGCCGGAGTCGATCCGGCATCGCTCGACCACTTCGGTGGGTTGCGCGTCGTGGGCGGCGGGCGCGCCGACCTCGCCGCGCTTGACGAGGCGACCGTCTACGTCAACCGGCGGGCGGCGGACAGGTTCGAGGCCCGGCGCGGCGACACGATCACCGTCTACGTACGGGGGACCGCGCACGACTTCCGCGTCGCCGGCATCGTCGAAGACGAGCGGGCGAGCGGTGCGCTCGAATTTGGAACTTCGATCTCGTTGCCCGGCATCGTCCTGCCGCTGCCGGTGCTGCAGGAATTGGTAGGGCGGCCCGGCCAGATCTCGACCATCAACGTCGTGCTTTTCGGCGACGCGCGCAGCTCCATGATCCGCTCGGACCCGGCCGCGGCACGGTTGGAGGAGTTCAGCCGAGAGGACCAAACGAAGGCAGCGTTCGGCCTGGAGGGGATCGCCTTCCAGGTGGAGAAGAATAAGCAGGACGCCGTGAAGGGCGCCGAACAGGCCGGCAATGCCTTCACGACCATCTTCATCCTAATGGGGCTGTTCTCGATCGCGGCGGGTGTGCTGCTGATCTTCATGATCTTCGTGATGCTCGCCGCCGAGCGCCAAACGGAGATGGGCATTGCCCGCGCCGTCGGGGCCAAACGTGCGCACCTCGTGGAGATGTTCGTCTCCGAGGGTATGGTCTACGACATCATCGCTGGTGCGGCGGGCGCCGTGCTCGGCGTCGCGGCCGCGTTCTGGTTGATCGTCGGCGGCGCCCGCGTCGTGATCGGTGAGGAATTCGATTTCTTCGCGCCGCACGTCAGCGTCCGCTCGCTGGTCGTCAGCTACTGCCTCGGCGTCGTGCTGACCTTCCTCACGGTGGTGATCTCGTCGATGCGAGTCAGCCGACTGAACATCGTGGCGGCGATGCGCGGCCTGGATGAAGGGCGGCGCCGGCGCGAGCACCGGCAGCGGACCCACTGGCGCTGGGTGCTCGCGGGCGTCCCGGCGCTGGTGATCCCGCCGCTGGGGCTGTACTGGCTGCTGCGTAAAGGCTTCCGCCTGCCGTGGGCGTGGATCATCGGCCCCGTCGGCATCGCCCTCGGCGGAGCACTACTGGCCATAGGCAAGGTGACGGCACAGTCGTTTCCCTTCACTCTGGGCATGTCGCTCTTGCCGTTCTCGGCTGCCGCGCTGGCCGGCTACTACGGGGCACCCAGCCGCATCACGTGGACGACCGTCGGACTGCTGCTGGCGATCTTCTGGCTGGCGCCGACTGACCTGCATGACCGGCTGTTCGGCAAGCTGACGGGCGGCATGGAGATGTTCGTGCTGTCCGGCATTATGATCGTCGCCGCATTCACACTGGTGATCGTCTTCAACGCGCGACTGCTCAACGCGCTCACGGAACGGATCGGCGATACGAGCGCCGCGTACCGTGTGCCGCTGACGCTGCTCGGTGGAGCACTGTTGGCGATCGCCATTGCCTTCGTGGCCGGCGACCGGGCGGGCGGGCTGGGTCAGCTCTTCTACCTGCTCGCCGGGTTGCTCGTGCTGGCCGCGGCGCTCGCCCTCGCTGCCGTGCGCGTACCCAGCCTGGCGCCCGCATTGAAGATGGGCGTCGCTTACCCACTCGCCAACCGCTTCCGTACGGGCATGACGATCGCCATGTTCTCGCTAATCGTCTTCAGCCTGATCGTGATGAGTATCATCAACGCCAGCTTCCTCCAGCTCTTCGCCGGCGACGAATCGACGGGCGGATGGGACATCAGCGTGACCACCGCCCGCACCAACCCGGTGCCGGATGTGCGCGTCGCCCTGGCAGAGGAGGGCTCGTTTGACGTCTCTCAAATCATTGCCCAGGGTCGGATGACGCGATTCGACAGCGACAACCACGAGGTGCGCCAGGCCGGCAGCGACCGTGAGTGGCAGAAATACTCGGTTCGCGCCGGCGATGGCGCCTTCTGGTCGGGCAACGCGGCGAAGTTCGATGGGCGCGCCGCCGGATACGACAGTGATCGGGCGGTCTTTGACGCCGTCGGTGCCACGCCTGGCCTAGCGGTGATTGACTCATTCCCGATGCAGTCGCAGCAGGGATTCGGGGCCGGCGGCTGGCATGTCAGCGGTGTTGCGATCAAGGACAGCGTGTTCGAGCCGTTCGAGGTGGAGTTTCGCGACCTATCCACCGGCCGCACCGCAAGGGTGACGGTGGTCGGTGTATTCTCCGCCAAAATCCCGACAACAATGATCGTAGGCGTGTACACGAACGAGCAGACGTTCCGGGCGGTGTACGGCACGCCGGAGTACGACGACACGCTGCTGCGCCTCGCTCCCGGCGTGGACGGCGACAAGGCCGCGAAGGCGATCAAGGCCGCGCTCGTGACGAGAGGTGTACAGGCAAGCTCGATCCAAAAAATGGTCGACGATGTGCTGGCGCAGTCGCGCGGCATCATGCGCATCTTTCAGGTCTTCATGGGGCTGGGACTGCTGGTGGGGATCGCGGCGCTGGGCGTGGTCGCCTTTCGCTCGGTGGTTGAGCGGCGGCAGCAGATCGGCATGCTGCGCGCGATCGGCTACCAGCGCGGCACGGTAGCGTTGAGTTTCCTCTTGGAGTCAAGCTTCATCGCTTCGATGGGTATCCTCTCGGGTGTGGTGGGCGCGGCCATCCTGTCGTACAACCTGATCAATTCCAATTACTTCACCACAACTTCGGGTCTGACCTTCTACATCCCCTGGACGGAGGTGATAGCCTTCGCGGTGATCGCCTATGGATCTGCGCTGCTGATGACCTGGTGGCCCAGCCGCCGCGCGGCGAGGGTACCTATCGCCGAGGCGCTGCGGTATGAGTAACCCAGCTCGTCAGAACCGGGGCCATGCGGCGGCAACCCCGGCAAGGGTCGAAGAGGCGCGCTCCAGTTGTCTCGGCCTCTCCGACCGACTACCCGAGGGCCGAGCGCCGAGGAGGTCTGTGTGAGCGACCGGTCGCCGCATCTGGGAGCGCCGCCGACGGTGACCCAGCTCGCCGCGCTTACTCCCGAACAGAGGCTGGCGGCGCTCCACTCAAGGCCCGAAGGACTACGCGCGAGTGAAGCGCGGGCTCGGCTGGCGGCCTATGGCCCCAATGAACCCGTGCGCGAGCACAGGCGCCGTCCGCTGCTTACCTTCGTAGCGAACTTCACGCACACACTCGCGCTGCTCCTGTGGTTCGCGGCGGGTCTCGCGCTCGCGGCCGGCATCGCGGAGCTGGCGGTGGCGATCTGCGCCGTCGTCCTAGTGAACGGCGTTTTCGCCTTTCTGCAGGAGTACCGCGCCGAACAGCTGGTGAGCGGTCTCATGCGCCGCGTCGCGATTCAAACCGCTGTCCGGCGCGAGGGGCGCGAGATGCAGTTGGCGGCGCATGATCTGGTCCCTGGCGACATCGTCCTGCTGCGGGCGGGCGATGTCGTACCCGCCGATTGCGCCCTGCTTGCCACCAACGGCTTCACTCTCGATCTGTCGATGCTCACCGGCGAGAGCACTCCCGTGGAGCGGGAGCCCGCGGCCGTGCGAGTGACCGGCGGTGCGATCGCACTGCTCGATCTAACCTGCATCGCGCCGGGCGGCGCGGCCGTGGCCACCGGCTCCGGCGAAGGCGTGGTGTGCGCCACCGGCCCGGATAGCACCCTTGGATCGATTTCAGCGCTGGTCGAGGGGGTGCACCGCGGCCGATCCATGTTGGAACGCCAGGTAGCGGATCTGTCGCGCATTACTGCCGCCGCGGCGGTGCTTGCCGGTGCGATCACGCTGGCATTGGCGACACTGAGCACTGAGACCAGCTTCTCAACGGCACTGACCTTCGCCACGGGGGTGATCGTGGCGCTCGTGCCGGAGGGACTGCTGCCAACGCTCAGCGTGTCGCTCGCCATCGGCGCGCGGCGCATGGCGGCGCGCGGCGCGGCGGTTCGGCGCCTTTCCGCCGTGGAGATTGTCGGCTCCGTGACGGTGATCTGCACCGATAAGACCGGCACGCTCACCGAAAACTCTCTCACGGTGCTCGGCTTCGAGCCGGCCGATGCAACGCCATCGCTACATCGCCGAGCGCTACTCGCGGCCGCACTGTGCAACGATGCCCGCCGATCCGATGCCGGCTGGGAAGGTGATCCGCTCGACGTGGCGCTGGCGAGATGGGCGGAGGGGGAAGGATGCGCGCCCGACTCATTGCGCGACGATCACCCACGGTTCGCGGAGCTTCCCTTCGATGCGCACCGCCGCTTCATGTCGGTCACATGCGATGTAGACGGCGACCGAACCGACCTCATCAAGGGGGCGCCCGAGGCAGTACTGGCGCTTGCCGGCCTCGGGGAAGCGCCGCCGGCGGTTGCGACGGCGTTGACCGAGGGCACGGCGCGGGGTGAACGGCCGATTCTGCTGGCAGCCGGGGCGACCGGTACGCCGCCGCGACTACTCGGGCTGGTACGATTGCACGACCCGCCGCGAGCGGGGGTGCCCGAAGCGGTCGCCGCCTGCCGCCAGGCCGGGGTGCGGGTTGTGATGCTGACCGGCGACCATCCCGCCACGGCACGAGCACTGGCGCGCATGGTCGGGTTGGGGGACGACCGCCTGCCGGTCATCGAAGGCCGGGAGCTGGACACGCTCGGCAATGTGGAACTGCTGGCCTTGCTCGGTAAAGACGCGGTCTTCGCGCGCATCGACCCAGGACAGAAGCTGCGGATCGTGTCGCTCCTGCGGCGCGCCGGCGAGGTCGTGGTCGTCACCGGCGACGGCATCAACGACGCGCCTGCCCTGCGCGCCGCCGACGTGGGTGTGGCGATGGGGCGGCGCGGCACCGAGGTGGCCAAGCAGGCGGCGGATATCGTGCTCGCCGACGATAACTTCGCGACCATTGTGGCTGCCATCGAGGAGGGCCGATCGATTAAAGCGAACATCCGGCGTTTCATCAGTTACGTGTTCACCAGCAACGTGGCGGAACTGGCGCCGTTCCTCGTGTACATCTTCCTACCCGTACCCCTACCACTGGCGATCATGCAGGTACTGGCGATCGACCTCGGCACCGATCTTCTGCCCGCCCTGGCGCTCGGCGTCGAGCCGCCATCAGCCGGCACGATGCAGGCTCCGCCCGAGCCGCCGGGCAGGCCGCTGCTCACGCGCGCCCTCGGCTTCAAGACGTTCTTCTTCTTCGGGCTGATCGAATCGGCCCTCGGGTTGATCGCGTTCTTCGCCGTCTATCTGGTCGATGGCTGGCGACCGTTCGCGTCGCTTGCGCCCCACGCGTCGGTGGCGCGTGACGCGACGACGCTGACCTTCGTGGGCATCGTCGCGGGGCAGATTGGCTGCCTGTTCGCTCAACGCGACGGCCCGCGTCGACGGATGCTCTCGCTCCGCGCCAACCGCTGGATCGGCTGGGGGCTGGCATTCGAGCTATGGTTGACGCTCACACTGGTGTATGTGCCGGGCCTCAACCGGCTGTTCTCGATGGTCGCGGTCGCGCCGGTCTGGCTGCTGGTGATGCCGGTCGGGGCCGCGATCGTCATCGGGTTGGAGGCAGCCCGCCGTCGCCTTTCCTCGACAGCCGGCCCCCATGCTGCCGTCAAGAACAGCGGAAACTGACACCGAGTCGATCCAGATTCATGTCCGGGTGTTGGGAATTAGCACGGCGGCGCCACGCACACGACCCTCACGCAGCCTGCTCAGCGCCTCGTTCGCCTCCCCCAGCGGGAAGACCTCGACCGCCGTCCGCACCGGAACCTTCGGAGCCAGCGCCAGGAACTCCTCGCCATCCCGCCGCGTGAGGTTCGCCACCGATCGGACCGTGCGCTCGCCCCAGAGGATATCGTAGGGAAATGCCGGGATATCGCTCATATGGATGCCCGCGCAAACCACCGTGCCACCCTTCGCGACTGCCCGGAGTGCGGCCGGGACGAGCGCCCCGACCGGGGCGAAGAGGATAGCGGCGTCCAGCGGTTCCAGCGGCTGCTGGTCTGACGGGCCTGCCCATTCCGCGCCCAACTCGCGGGCGAAGAGCCGCGCGTCCACATCACCCGGCCGTGTAAACGCGAAGATGCGGCGCCCCTGGTGACGGGCAATCTGCACCACGATATGCGCGGCCGCCCCGAATCCGTAAATGCCGAGCCGTTCGGCGTCGCCCGCGGCCACCAGCGAGCGGTAGCCGATCAGCCCGGCACAGAGCAGCGGCGCGGCCTCGACGTCGCCGAACGACGCGGGGACAGCGAAGCAGAATCGCTCGTCGGCGAGCGCGTAGTCCGCGTACCCCCCGTCGAGCTGATACCCGGTGAATCGCGCCTGATCGCAAAGGTTTTCGCGGCCGCTGACACAGTAGTGGCAGATGCCACATGTCCACCCAAGCCAGGGCACGCCCACCCGATCGCCGGTGGCAAAGCGGTCCGCGCCGTGAGCGCGGCCGGCCACGACCCCCACGATCTCGTGGCCGAGCACCAGCGGCAGTTTCGGGTACGGCAGGTCGCCATCGACAACGTGCAGGTCGGTGCGGCACACACCACACGCGCCCACTCGGATCAGCACCTGACCGGCGCCTGGCTCGGGCGCCGGCACATCGGCGGCACGGAGGGGGCGGCGCGCATCATCGAGCAGCATGGCCTTCATGCCGACAGTATGCAGCGGTGCGCCGGTCGGGGCGAGGCTGTGTGTCCGTGCAATCCCCTACGCCAATCGTCCAACTCTACCTGACAGACAACGGGAACGCCGCGGCAGAAGCTGGTGGCAGAAGGCCGCACGACGGCCTGACCGAGAGGTGACGCATGTTTAGCAGGATTCTCGTGCCGCTCGATGGTTCGACATTTGCCGAGCGCGTATTACCGACCGTGGAGCGACTGGCCGCGTCGACCAATGCCGAGGTAGCGCTGGTGCGGGTGGTGGATCTGGTTGCACCCGGCGGCCGTGAGCCGGGCGTCGTGAGCTACCTGGACGAGCATCGTATCAAGACGGCTCAGGATTACATCGTAGAGGCGGCGGCGTCCCTGAAGCTCGGGCGACCGGTGCCGGCTGAAGCCTACCTGGCCGATGACATCGCCTGTGGGATCCTGGCCCGCGCGGCGGACTGGGGGGCAGACGTTATCGTGATGACGTCGCACGGCGAGTCGTGGCCGGCAACTACCCTGCTCGGCAGTGTGGCGGGGCATCTGACCCGTGACGCTAACTGCCCGCTGCTGGTGATCGGTCCGCATACAGACGTGGAAACCACGAGCCAGGACAACAAGCAGGTGGCCCACCGTTGACTCGGATCGTGGCACGGTCATTCCTTGCCCGATCCGCCACAGAGCGGGCATTCTCGACCACACTGGTTCGTTGAGGTTGGCCCCGGGTACGGGGGTACAGTTGGGGATTGGGGGCGGTGTCGGCTCGAGCAACCGCGCCGCCCCGGATGGCCATCGAGTCCCCTTTGATCGTTATGTCGGCGGGTGTTGTTCAAGACGCCTTTCGCCGGCCGCTTAAGGCGCCTAGCAGCGGGGAACCGGCTCCGATCAGGAAGCCAAAGTCGTACCAGTTTCCACTTCTGGTCATGTTGTACACGGGGAAACCAGACCACTGTCCAAATACATGGGCGATCAGGACGACCCACGCGGAAAGGCCGTTCCACACGCCCCACAAGAGATCCTGCCACCACATATCGCGACTCCATTCCTCGTCCACCGCCTGCCGCCGTCACTGCCGCGAAGCCACCGACAGCCACCAGCGCCGCGCGGGCACGGACGCTCCACATCTGTACACCCCTTCCAACAACAATCACATTGCCGCCGGCCGGCCACTCGTCTCGCGTTCACGACCCAGCCGGAAGAGTACGAAGCCGATCGCGATGAACCAGGCGAACAGAAGCAGACCGTACACGATATAGCCCAGGCCCAGAATGGGTCTGAACGCCTCACTCACAGTGCCCAGCGCACCGGTAACGATGCCCAGATAGACAACACCCCTGGAGAAGACCCCCTTCAGCATGACCAGCGAGACGATCAGGATGCCAATCGGTTCCAAGATGCCGACCGCCGTCGGGATCGCGTTCTGCGCGATAAACCCCTCGGCCGCCGCCGCGAAGGCGGCGCGTCCCGCGTCGGAGGTGGCGGCCATGTAGTGATCGCTGAGGTACACGAGCGCCGGCGCGCCGCCGCCGGTGGCCGGATAGACCAGCGTAAGCGCCCAAGAGGCGATGCCGAGGACGGCCCCGATAGCGGCGTAGCTCGTGTTTAGGTGCTTGAGCGCCGGGTAGAGCGCCAGGAAGACGACCATGAGCAGGACGCTGGGGGCCAGCCACAGCACCTGTTCCAGAATGTAGACCGACCGATGCGCGGCAATGTATTCGAGGGTCGCGACCCCACCCGATGCCGGCGCCTCCGGCACGGTGAAAGTCACCACGGTCGCGATGACATAGCAGACGGTCGCGAGCAGCGCAGATACGCCTCCCGCCCGGTAGAGATCGCTCCATGACGGATCCGGGCTGGTCGCGGCCGCTCCCGGTGGCGTCGAAACACGCACGTTCTTCATACTCACAGCCTCATTCCCCGCGTCCGTGCTCACATGGGTCCTAGCCCAGGGCGCCTGGAAATGTCACCGCACTGGTGAAGAGGTCCAGGCCAGTCACCGCACTCGCGCTTTATCTGCGCGATGCCCTCCGCGCCCGACCGCACTGGTGAAGAGGTCCAGACCAGTCACCGCGCCGATGACGCCTTCTCCGGCCAACACATGACCCTGCCCATCCCAGAAATGGTGAGCGGATACCGCGACAACGGCGCCATCCTATCTCACCCGCCTCCCGAGGCTGCCGCGCGAGGCGCCTCTCCGCGAGTTGCTATTGTCCTTCCGGAAAGGTGCTCTGAGAAGGCTCGCACACGATGCGCGGTGTTCGGCCCGGTCATCGGCGTACCGTGACCGGACTGGCAGTCGCGAGGGGCAATTCGTCGGGATGCATATACACCGGACAGCCCCACCCCCGCGCCAGATCGAGGGCTGAACCCGCGTGATCGGGATGGTCGTGCGTCAGTAGGATCGACGCCGGAGCCGTGTCCGCCCCAAACATCATCGCCGCGGTCTGTCGGATAGACCGGTCGCAACCCGTCGATGCGGCATCGATCAACACCCACGACGATCCGGCCTGCACGAAATACACGTTGGACCGGGTGAACCCGTTCCCGACCTCCATGGACGACACGCCCGGAGCGATCTCGCGGAACAGGCCCGCGCCGGTATTCTTTTGTTCGCCTGCCATCACGTTATCTCCTGGAAGTGACGGAGAAGAGACGGACCGCCGCGAGCCGGTGTATGAGCGGTGGCCGTCACGCTTCGGCATCCTGCCGCGCCGCTGGACAGCGACCTGGCGCTCGTGGATTGGCACCCGTACGCTCGGCTCACGCGCGCTCCGGCGATAATGGGCTTCACGGCCTGGTCAAACACGCGCGCTCCTACCCCGACACAACCGGATCAGGTATCAGCCGAATCAGCGGGATCCTTCGACTGGTACGCTTCGGGTAGCTCGCATAGGTGGGATCGACCTGCAGCACACATGGCCAGAACGCGGCTGCCTCCTCGACCGACAGCTCTTCGGCCCGCACCCGAAGCGTTCGATCCATGACCTCGACCCGTGCGCGTGGGTCGGCCGTCAGGTTAAGGTACCACGCGGGCGGCGACGGTAACCCGCTGTTGGCGGCCACGACAATCATGTGGTCGCCGTCAGGGAAGAATTGCAGCGGAACCGTGCGCTCACGCCCGGACCTACGGCCGCGGGTGGTGAGGAGCAGCACCTGCCGGCCCAACCACCCGGTGATCCGGCCGCGCGTCAGGCGGTACAGACGCGCCGTGAGTCCGATCGATCGCGTGTCCGCCTCGTGTTCCACGCGCGTCTTGATCCGTTCCATCAAGGGCAACGGCCGAGTGCCGCGGTCGGTGTCGGTCATCGTCGTACTCCCTCGCTCGCGCCGGAAGGCGCGGATTGCCGCGCCGGCGTCATCAAGTGCCGGGTAGCCGAGATCGGCCGCGAGCGGTCTCGGTGGGATTTCGCTCACGAGGGCAATCGCGTGGTATCAGCCGGCCACCGGCTGTCGTACGCGAATCCCGTCACCAGCGCCAGGATCAGGAACCCGAACACGGACGCGATCAACGCGTACAGCAGCGCCGAGGGAACCGCGTTCACACCGAAGACGTACGCGATAAGCACCGATCCGGGAAGCAGCAACAGCCAGGCGACCACGTCGATGCCGAACGCCCATGGCCACAGCGCGGCGAGAACACGCCGGGTACCACCGGAACGCTCGGTTCGCGCCGACGCCAACAACGCGTTGGTCCTGATCGCGGCGATACCGAGCACAATTCCGACGAGCGGCGGCCCGAACCCTCCCCCGAACAGGAGCATGACGATGGACAGCAAGATCATGACCAGCCCACCATGCCGCCGCCGCGCGAACAGAATTGCCCACGCGAGGAACACCAGCGACGAGAGGATGGCGAGGATGCCGGTCGCCAGGAGATTGGGAACCACCGTCATGGCCGGTTCGCCGCCCAAGACCTGAAATGCCTCCACATCGGGCCAGGAGGTGAACGCGATCGCGGCAGGGGCCACGTTCCCTTGGAGAACTTCCCCGATACCGTGCTCGATGCCGCCCAACGCCGCCACCGTGGCGATCGTCGAGATGGTGAGTGTCATCGCGCTCTTGACACGCCGCCTGGTACTACGTCCATCCGCGGCCGGCGCGTCGGGAGATAAGGGTCGGTGCGTGGTGGGTGAGATTGGTATCGTCATGACACTCCACCTCGGTTGACGAACGTGGGGACCGATGATGTGGCGCGACGCGATCACGCCGTTGTCGGTCAGATACCTTCGCTCCAGCCCGCTCAGCGTCCGCCTGGCGGTAACGCGGCCAGATCCCGCGCGATGGCGTCGCACCAGGTATCGATCTCCTGCCAGTCGCGGAAGTCACCCTCGGGCAGCAGGGCGCGACCGGCGGGCAAGGCTCTGATCAGCCGGTCACGCACGCCGAGCGTGCCCGGGTCCAGCGCGCCGAAGAACACCCGGTGCTCCCTGGGGAGGATCGCCTCCTGGAGTTCGGCGATCTCCTTGGGTTCGGCCGCGGCGCGCACGTCATTGCCCCGCGCGTCGAGGGCTTCCGTGCCGAGCGGGCCGCTACTGAACAGCCATACCGGCCGGCCCGTGAGAAGCGTGTGGTGTCGCCGCACGAACTCGGTCGCTTCTGTCTGCCAGTGTCCGAGGTAGGTGGCGCTGCCGATCACGAAGGCGTCATAGGCGGCCAGATCGCCCACGGAGCTGACCGGCCGCGCCTCCGCCGCGTGTCCGGCCGGCTCCAGACGCAGGGCAATGCGCTCCGCGATGGCGCGCGTGCTGCCGTGCTTGCTCGCATATGCGACGAGGATCTTCATGGCGTGCCTCCTGTCGTTGCTCGGATCAACGCGTCCACTGACCACTACCCACACGTCCGCTGCACGGTCATACGCCGCGGGCAGCAGCACGCCCGCCGGCCGCGGCGTGTCGCATCAGCGCCAGTGGCGCGACACAGACCGCGCTGAAGCCGAGGAGCGCGACGACGGTGGCGACATCAATCGCCGATGAGGTGAGGACGGCATGCAGCGCCATATTGGCCACGAGCGCGAGGGGTGTCAGGCCGAACTGAAGCAGCAGCCCCGCACCGGTCACGTAGCCCAGCGGGCGACGCCGCCACAGCAGCACACCGCCGACGAGCACCGCCGGGATTTCCACCGCCAGATCAGCGATCCACACGGAGCGCCCGACCGGGTCGTTCGGCGCGTTTCCCGCGAGCGCGGTAGCGATCGCGCCGCCGCCGTCCTGCCCAATCGTCAGCACGGCAAGGCCCACGAGGATGCCGCCGGCAATCCGCGCCGGCGCCGCGCCGCCAAGCCGCTGCCGCACCTCTTTGCCATCAATGCGCGCCACGACGCCGATGGTCGTGTAGGCGCTCAGCGCGACAAGGACGACGTACGCCAGGAACATCCCGCTGAAGGGCGCGCCGATTAGGTAGATCGCGTACGTGTACACCACGTAGAACAGGACACCCGGCCACATGAGCAGCCCGATCAGCGAGCCGCGGCGGGCCAGCCACACCGCACCGAGCAGGAGGGGCACTGCCACGACGAGGTTGAACACGTCATGCCCCAGAAATTCAGGCACGAGCAGCCCTGCCGTGGCCTTGGTCACGCCCACCGCGACATCCGTCTCAACGCCGTACGCACGTTCGGACCCCACCGCCATGGCAGCGATGGAGACACCGACCATGAGAGCGGCAATAAAAAGTGAGGCCGCGTACGCGAGCGTGAGGCCGCCGGTGAGTGGCAGACGGACAAGCGATTCGGCGGTTCTGGACATCCGTGCGGTGGACACGCGCCCGCTCGTCAGGACGCCGAATTGTTGGAATTCGGTGGTCCTGAGATTCATGGGAGAACCTCCTGACGGCCCGTCGTCGCCATTGATCACTCAGTGACTCGGGACGCGGTCCCGCGTGTCGGCGGCCGCGTCCCGATCGGCGGCCGCGACGGCCGGCGGACGAATGAGCAAAACCGGCGCCCCGGCGCGCACCATCCGGTCGGCCACACTGCCCAGAACCAGCCGGCGCAGGCCACCCCATCCATGGGTCGTCATGACCGTGAGATCCATCCCATCGTTCCGCGCCAGATCCACCAACATCTCCGCGGGCGATCCTCGCAGAACGATTCGCTCGAACCGGGTGCCGCGCGGCATCCGACCTTGTACCTCTTCGAGGTACGCCTCGGCAGCGGCGGCGGCATCCTCGTCGAACCGGCCGATGTCTGGAAGATAGCCGTACGGCGCGATGCGAGCGGCGACCCACGGCTCGACCCGCGCCAGCGTCAGGCTCGCGCCCAAGGCTTGGGCGAGCGCGGCGGCAGGGGCGAGCGCCCCCTCGGCCAGGGCTGACCCATCGAGCGGCACCATCAGCCGTCGCAACGTCAGCGCTCCCTCGGTGGGTACGGCGTCAGGTCGGACCAGCAGCGTCGGGTTGGCCGCGAGGCGCATCACCTTATCCGCCACGCTGCCGATCAGCAGCCGGTCCAGGCCGCCACGGCCGTGGGTCGCCATCACGATCATCGCGGATTCGTGTTCGCCGGCGGCCACCGCGACGATCACGCTGACCGGGTCACCCTCCTCGACGGTGATGGAGACGGACGCGCCCCGGTCGCGCACGCCGGCCGCCGTCACGTTTAGATACTGCTCAATGATCTCGCGACGTCGCTGCTCCAGGTGTGGCGCCACATCCGCCGGGACTCCAAGCAGCCCGGTCGACACGCGCTCGGCGACACCCAGCAGCCGGATCGATGCGCCGGTCGCCCGCGCGATCGCCTCCGCGTACGGCAGCACCGCCTCCGCGGCGGGTGAACAGTCCAAAGGTACGAGAATTGTTGACACCATCATCACGCGACTCCTCCCCGCCGGTGCGGCCCCGGGCCGCGAACAAGGCGCTCAGCTTGTCGCTCTCAGTCTTGGATATGTGGCTGCCGTTGTCTGTCAGGCAAGTACACCATACGGCCGCGGGGCAACGCCCCAAGCAGCCGGCAGCCCAAATCTCCGGGCGGCGCCTGACTTTGTTGCCCGCGACGTGACGACGGGCGGCAGCGTGCCGAACAGCCCGCGTGGGCCGCGCCGCACACGCGCGCCGGCGTCCACATGCATACCGGGGCGGCGCGGTTCAGTGATCGACCGGGGGAGTCGCGCCGGAGGCGGTCGGGCGCTATCACGGAGTGCGCGGTCACCGGCGGGGAGCCGCTGCGCCAGGGGGCGCGATTTCAGTTATGCTATCAAGGCGCGGACGCGAGTCACGACCAAGGCGCGGACGCGAGTCACGACCGCACACGCGCGGCCGCGGTCGTCGCGCCCGCGGGAAGACCGGTCACTCTCCGCGTTCCTCGACCCCGGCCGCGACGGCGGCGGCGCACGGTCGCACGTACGCCCAGACGGATGACGGTGCGGCCGTGTGCGCGTTGCACCACGCGGACGGATACGCGGACATGAATCGCGAGGCAGGTCGCGATGAGCACGGTTGATCCCGATGCGAGCACCGATACGCATTTCCGCGGTTTGCTGGAGACGGCGCCCGACGCGGTGGTGATCACCGACGAGGATGGACGCATCATGCTCGTCAACGGCCAGACGGAGCGGATGTTCGGCTACAGCCGCGACGAATTGCTCGGACGCTCGGTCGATGTGCTGCTCCCGGAACGGTTCCAAGGGACGCATTCCGGCCATCGCCAGGGCTACGCTGCCAACCCCCATACCCGGCCGATGGGTATAGGGCTGGACTTGTACGCCCGGCGACGGGATGGCGTCGAGGTTCCCGTCGAGATCAGCCTCAGTCCGATGCGCGAGGGCGACCGGCTGTTCGTCACCAGCATCATCCGTGACATTACCCTACGCCGGCAGACAGAAGGCGCGCTCAAGCAGGCGCGGGCGGAGGCCGAGGCCGCCAACCGCGCCAAGAGTGAGTTCCTCTCGCGGATGAGTCATGAGCTTCGCACCCCACTGAACGCGATCCTCGGATTCGGCCAGCTCCTCGAGTTGGACTTGACTGAACCCACGCAGCGCAAGCACGTCGAGCGCATTCTCAAGGGTGGGCGCCACCTACTCGACTTGATAAACGAGGTGCTGGACATCGCCCGAATCGAGACCGGTCAGCTGCAGCTCTCGCGCGAGCCGGTGCGAATGAGCGATGCGCTGCGTGAGGCGCTCGACCTTGTTCGACCGATGGCGGCCGAGCGCGCCATCCAGCTCGGCACGGATGCGCTGGACATCTGCGACCAGCATGTGATGGCCGACCGGCAGCGACTGACCCAAGTGCTGCTCAATCTCGTCGCCAACGCGGTCAAGTACAATCGCCCCGGCGGTACGGTCACCGTCTCCTGCGCGGCGGCGCCGGGGGGGCGGCTACGGATGGAGATCCGCGACACCGGACCCGGCATCCCGGCGGAGCGGCAATCACGACTATTCGCGCCGTTCGACCGGCTAGGCGCGGAGACGAGCGGTATCGAGGGCACCGGCCTGGGGCTGGCCCTTTCAAAGGGATTGACGGAGGCGATGGGCGGCGCCATCGGCGTCGAGAGCCGCGCCGGGGAGGGTAGCGCCTTCTGGGTCGAGCTGGACGCCGCAGAGCGTCGCACGGCTCCGGACGCGGGATTGCCCGGCGGATTGAGGCGGCCCCAGGAAACGGCCGGGGACAACGCCAGCCACACGATCCTGTATATCGAGGACAACCTCTCCAATTTGGAGCTGATCGAGGGCATCCTCGCCCGCTGGCCCGGTACCAACTTGCTCGCGGCGATGCAGGGGCGGCTGGGAATCGAGCTGGCGCGCAAGCATCGCCCCGACCTGATCTTGCTCGACCTACATCTGCCGGACGTGTCGGGCAGCGAGGTACTCGCCGTACTGCGCGATGACCCGGTGACACGGGCGATACCGGTCGTGATGATCACCGCCGACGCCACTCCGGGCCAGAGGGAGCGGCTGCTGGAGGCCGGCGCCCACAGCTATCTCACCAAGCCGCTCGACATCTCCCGGTTCCTCACCGTCGTGCGCGAGGCGCTGGAAGGAGGAGAGCGGTAGACGATGGACATGAAGGCGCTGCACACGGCCCGCCTCCTGCTGGTGGACGACGAGGAGGTCAACGTCGAGTTGCTGGAACACATCCTCGCGCGGGCCGGATACACCGATATCGTGCGCACCACCGACCCGCGGCGTGTTCTGCCCCTGTTCCAGGCCCATTCGCCCGACCTAATCGTGCTCGATCTGTTCATGCCGCACATGGACGGGTTCGCGGTAATGGCGCAACTCGCACCGCACATCCCCGAGGAGGACTATCTGCCGATCTTGGTGCTGACCGCCGATGTCACCCGCCAGGCGCGCGAGGGGGCGCTGTCGGCGGGGGCACGCGATTTCCTGACCAAGCCGTTTGACCAAGTCGAGCTGCTCCAGCGCATCACGAATCTGCTGCAGACTCGGTTCCTCTACCGCCAGCTCCAGCAGCAGAACCAGGCGCTGGAACGTGTCTACCAGGAGGCGCGCGCCGCCCTGACGATGCGCGATGCGTCGTTATCGACGATCTCGCACGACCTTGGTCAGCCGCTGGCCGCGATTCGGGTGGCGGCGCGGGTGATGCGGAAGCAGGCAGGAGGGGTGGTGACGGCAGAGGCGACCGGCGAGCGGGCGGGACTCGTGGCCGGCATCAATGATGCGGTGACACGAATGTGGGCGATGCTGGGCGAGTTGCACGACCTCTCGCGCCTCCAGGCGGGTCGATCGCTCGACCTGGTTCTGCACCCGACAGACCTGGTCGCGCTCGTGCGCCGCGAGGCAGCCGAGCACGCCCCGGGGGCGACACACCATCACTTGACGGTCGAGGCCGCTGAACCCGAACTGGTTGGCGAATGGGACGAGCCACGGCTAGCGCGCGTGGTTTCTAACCTGCTCACCAACGCGATCATGTACAGCCCCGACGGCGGCGACATCGCGATCGGCGTGACGCGCGAGCGGGGTAACGGAACACGGGCAGATCACGCCGTGCTCGTCGTCCGCGATCAGGGTGTGGGCATTCCGGCAGCCGACCTACCGCGGGTGTTCGAGTCATTCCACCGCGGCGCGAACGTGGCGGGGCGATTCGCGGGCGCCGGCATCGGGCTGGCGGGCGCGCGGCAGATCGTGGAGCAGCACGGCGGCGCGATCACGATCACCAGCGAAGAAAGGGTGGGCACGACCGTCACGGTGCGATTGCCGCTGGAGTGACCGTGACCCACCAACCACCCCGCGCTCAAAGCCGGGCCCGATCCCACCAGGCGCCCAGAGGCAACCGCAGGGCGACGACATCATGGTCCGGGCCGCGCGGCGCCTCGGCGTGCAGTGCGTGCTGACGGAACGGGATGGCGCCGACGAACGCCGCCGCCGCGGCCGCATCGTCCTGCGCGCCCTTGATGAACTCGAACGTTACCTGCTCGAGTTCCGCGTTATAGGCAGTGACGGTCAGCTCGCGGATCAAGATCGAACCGAGGCCGCGCCCGCGATACTCCGCGTCGACCACCACGCGAACCTCACCCTCCTCGCCTCCCGCGGGCGTGTGATAGCGGGTGAGGGTGGCGTCGGCGACGACGCGATCGCCGGCGAGGGCCAGCAGCGGCAGCGTTCGGTCGTAGTCGAGTCCCTCGGCCCACGCGCGGATCACCCCGGGAGCGGTGACATCATGACGGAGAAAGGCGCGGTCCCCGTCCGGTACGCGCTGAAAGAAGGCGAGCAGCGCATCGGCATCGGCCGCAGTCATTGGGCGGAGCGTCACCGACGTATGGTCGCGGAGTCGCACGGTCTTGGGGTAGCCAGCGATTCGGTGAGCGGTCATTGCGAAGCCTCCCGGCGGTCCGCGCGCTGCCCATCCCGTCTGGAGGGGGGCGCGACTGTCTCTGCGTCCAGCGTTGCATATTGCCGCGCGATTGTCTGCCGGGCAATCCTCCGCACGGATGGGTCACTGCCCGCCGGTCGACGGTCATCAACCGGCGGGCAGTATGTACCACGGCTGGTCCCGTTACCCGGATGCCCGCGGGACCGCTGGCCGGATGAGCAAGGTGGGTACACCGGCGCGCACCACCCGGTCGGCGGTACTGCCGAGCACGAGCCGGGCGATGCCCCCACGACCGTGGGTGGTCATCACGATCAAGTCCATCCGCTCGTGGTGGGCAAAATCGACCAGCGTCGATGCAGGCCGTCCGCGGAGAACGACCGAGTTAACGGTCACGCCCTCGGGAAGTCGCCGGACGACGCCATCGAGATACTGCCGCGCGGCCGCGGCCGCCTCATCCTCCATCGCGACGTACTCGGGCATACTCCCAAGCGGCGCCATTCCCTCGGTACGCCAGGGCTCGACCCGGATCAGGGTCAGCGCGGCCCCCAGCACGCCCGCGAGCGCGACTGCCGGTTCCAGCGCCGCCTCTGCCAGCTCCGACCCGTCGAGCGGCGCCATCATGTGTTGCACCGACGCCGCTCGCCGTGGGCCGCCGGCGTACGACGGCCGCACCAGGAGCACCGGCTTGCCGCTCAGCCGCATCACCTTGTCGGCAACGCGCCCGATCATCCACCGGCCCACACCTCCGACCCCATGCGTCGTCATCGCGATTATCCCGACCGCCGGGTCGTCCCCGGCAACCAGGATCTCCTCCAGCGGGTCGCCGGTGACCACGGATTCCGACGCGGTGATGCCGCGCTCGCCCAGCCCGGTGGCGACCATGAGGAGATGGCCTTCCAGGTGTTGACGTTGCTCGTGTTCGATTGCCCCGGCCACCCGCTCCGACCGGTCGGTGAGGCCGCGCGGTTCGCGTTCGACGATCGCGAGCAGGCGCATTTCAGCCCCGCTACCGGCCGCGATCGCCTCCGCGTATGGGAGCGCCGCGGCCGACGCCTCCGAACCATCCAGCGGGACCAGGAGCGCTGTCAGCTTCATCGTCATGATGATGTCCTCATGTGTTCCATGGTGCGCGCGAGCACTCCCCGCCGGTCAATCTCATCACGTCGTTCACGCGGGCGCTTCCGTCTGGGCCGGTAGCCGGGGACGCGGCGGCGTCTCGCGGAAGATGAATCGCGGGCACGCGCGACCGGGCCACGCTTGGTCGTGCTGCTCGGGCCGTTGCAGGACGCAACCGGTGGTATCCCAGAACACGCAATTGACGCACGCGTGCAGGTGGACGCGGCAGCGGGGACAGCGCTCATCGCCGGTAACGGCGAGCAGGATGAGCCGGCCACAGGCCGCACAATGCGGCGCGCGCTGTTCGACCGGCGGCTGCTCGGCCGTCTCGGACTCACCGGCGTCAGGGGCGGGCCGCAGCAACAGCACGGGCACGCCGGACCGCACCAGCCGGTCGGCGGTGCTGCCCAGCACGAACCGGCGCACGCCGCCGCGACCATGGGTGGTCATCACGATCAGGTCTATCTGTTCGTCACGGGCGACATCGGCCAGGGCGACGCCCGCCGGTCCGCGCACCACCTCGATTTCCACCGGGAGGCCGGCCGCAAGTTGACCCCGCGCCGTCTCCAAATACATCCGTGCGGCTTCGGCCACATCCTGGTTGACCCGCGTCGTGTCGACGGCGTACGGCTCACCCATGACCACCGGGCTGATCCACGGTTCCGCCCGCACGAGCGTGACCGCTGTCCCAAGAGTGGCGGCCAACTCGGCCGCCACCGGCAGCGCCGCTTCGGCGAGCGCGGAGCCATCCAGGGGAACCATAACCCGACGGAACGCCGGCTCGGCGCGATCGAGTGACGCGGTGTCCGTGGGGTGGATGAGAAGCGTGGGCCGTGTGGCCGTGCGCATCACCTTATCGGCGACGCTGCCCAAAAACCAGCGGTCGAGTCCGGCGCGGGCGTGGGTTGCCATCACGATCATCGCCCCCGGATCCTCATCGGCGACGGCGACAATCTCGTCCGCCGCGTATCCAGTGAGCAGGCTGGTCGCCACGGAGAAACCGGCCGCGATCAGTCGGTCCGCCGTGACGGTCAGATGTGCCAGGAGCAATTGACGGCGGGTTGTTTCGAGTTCCAGCCCAAACGTCTCCCCCGGCGTGGACTCGACCACGGCCACCAGATGGAGCATCGCGCCGGTCGTCCGTGCGAACACCTCGGCGTACGGGAGAACCGCGTCCGCGACCGGTGAGCCATCGAGCGGAATCACTAACGTCCGTGGGTTCATGGCGTCTCCTCCTGTTCGTGACCCGCTCATTTGGCGTTCCATCATGACTCTGTCAATGGCCACCTGCCCGCGGGGTCATGGCTCGAGTAGAACTTCGCGCACCGGGCGACGGGGGGTGGCCGGTGGTTCCGGGCCGTAGCCGAGTCGCAGCACCAGTTGCGGCAGGTCCGGGCCGCCCACGATTCGCCGCAACCGTGCGCGCAACGACGGAATCTCGACCGGCTGGTTGAGGAACGACGCCCACACCTCCTCCGCCCGCGCACGCAGCAGCACACGCGCCAGCGCCTGGCCGGCCCGCAACCAGTCTTCCGGGGTGTCCGTCTCGGTTTCGAGCACCGCGAGCACCGGCGACCCCTCGGCGAGTTGCCGGTCCTTGGCCGCGGCGCCATCGCCCATATCAAAGGTCCGGATCACGAGCGGGGCGACGCCGAGCGCCCACCCTCCCAGCCCGTCATGACGGCGCCGGGGATGGATCCACGCGGCAAGCTCGCGCCGGAAGCGCACATCGCCCCATTGCTCGCGGTCGCCCTCCGCGATCAGGTCGGCAACGGCGTGGCGGCGCTCCTGGCCGTGGATGATGTGCAGCCACGTCCCCTCGGCATGGGCGGCGGCCTGGAGCGCGGCCAGCACCGCCTCGGGCACGGGCCGGTCCTCGAACGCCGCCCGGTTGGTGCGCCGTAGCGGGATCGCGCGCACCAACATCTCTTCTTCTCCCGTGACGGCCGCCGGTTCCGCCAGTTCGACACGCGCCAGCAGGTCAGGGTCGGCCGGATTGGGGAAGGAGGTTACCACCGGCGTGTGGCCGGCATGTCGGAGCGCCAGACGCAGGTGCAGCAGCGCCGCACCACAACTGATGGTTAACTCGCGGTCCTCCGGGTCGACCACCGGCAGTGCGCGGGTGCGATCGGCGTACAGCTCGACCGCCTCAGCGTCGAGTTTGAACAACCACGGCTGGGTATTGTGCGACGACGGCGCCCGCACGGCCTGCTGCACCGCGGCGAGGAACGCGGCGGTCATGGCCGGGGCCGCGCTGACGCCGAGCGCCTCCTGACCAGAATGACCATGTCCCATGTCTGCTGGGACGGTTGCTCGCGTCATGGCAGGCCTCCTGCTCGTGGGTCGATCACGACCGCGAGAATTAGACGGCGCGGGCTGGCCTCAGCGCGGAGGCACACGGCCCGGACCGTCATCGCCTGGGCTGTCTCCCGCGATGGGATCACGACGCTGGCTTGTCATCGTCGTCCGCCCGTTCGACCTCAATGGTGCAGTCCGTGAGGACGGCGGCCAGCGCACCGACCACGGCCAGCATCGGGGCGAGCACCGCGCCGACGACGCCGATGGTCAGCGGGAATTCCACGATGGTGTGCTCGCCCTTCTTCACCACGATGCGGCGGACGTTACCCTCGTGTACGAGCTGCTCGAACCGCTCGCGCAATCCTTCTGCCTTGACCTCGATGGTTTCCTTGGTGCTCTGCGCTTGCATGTCCATGCTCCTTCCGCGGATGATCCCTGCCGGCCACGCGCTCACGCCCCGGGCGAAGTCGCAACCCGACCGGTCTGCATACATCGTGGGCGGCTCGTCGCGGGCCGTCTGTCGGGTAGCCTCGGACAATCGTGACCAGATGTTACCCGACAGACACGGTCACGCCTCTATTGCAGGGTGAGAGCGTCTGAAGCCGCGGCGCGGCCTCCGCCATCACACGGCCTCGCGCACCACGATAGAAATGAGGAATAGCGATGAAAGCGCCGAACACGGCATCCGACTGGGCGGTCGTCGGGAGAAACGTGACCCGGCCGCGCGTCGCGCTGGCGGTCCTCGCGGTCCTGCTCGCCCTCTACGCCGTGGCAATTCACCCCTGGTTCATCAACTGGGGCGCCACCGAGCGGGAGCGGCAGATGGCCTTACCCGGTGACGAACTGAACGCTGATCCACGATGGCAGACCACCCGCGCGGTCACGATTAACGCCTCCACCGGCGAGGTGTGGGCGTGGCTGATTCAGCACGGCCAAGACCGCGCCGGTTTCTACAGCTACACCTGGCTGGAGAACCTTACCGGCGCCGACATCCACAACACCGATCAGATCCGGCCGGAGTGGCAGGGACGCGCGGTTGGTGACGCCATCCCGATGGCCCGCCCCGACCTGCTCGGCGGCCGAATGGGCGAGACAAGCGTGGTCCGCGTGGCCGCCATCGAACCAGGGCGAGCACTGGTTGTCACCGGGCAAGGCGCCGACACGGGAGCATGGATCCTGGCCCCGATCGACGCGCGCACAACGAGGTTGATCGTACGCGAGCGCAACGGAGAGGCCGGAGTAGGTTCCGTGGCACGAGTCACCGGCTCGGTGATCCGCTCGCAAACATGGGATCCGACGCACTTCGTCATGCAGCACGGCATGCTTGTCGGCCTCAAGGCGCGGGCGGAGGGCGACCCGAATCCACCAACGGCTGTCGGTCTGGCGTCCCGCGCCGGGTGGCTGACGGCGGGTGTCGCGCTGTTGGGTTTGTTCCTCCGCCGCCGCCGCTTCGGGCCGTGGCTAGTGCTGCCCGTCGTTGCCGCAACCCCGGCGATGCTCACCACCGGCGATATGGACGCCGCGCTGGCCGGGTTCCTCGCGGCCGGCATCACAACGCTGGGGGCGGTTGCCTTTGGCTGGCGCTGGTGGCCGCCCTTCGCGCTGATCGCGGCCGCCGTCCTGCTCGTGCTGCTGCTGTCACCAGACGCGTATGTCGCATTCGGCCTGCTTTTCGATGCGCTACTCGTGGGCGCGGCCGGTTGGATGGCGACACGAACGCTCCGGACGAGTGCCGCACGCCCACTACGAACTGCTTTGTAATGTGGAGGAGAACCATGATGCCCCCTACGCTTACTATCCAACCTGAACAGAACGAGACGGACGTACCCGTGGCGACCGAGCGCGGGCAGTCTACTCCCGCGTCCTCGACCGCGGCGCGGAGTGGAGCGCTCGCCGCGGCGCGCACCGGTGGCGTGGTGCTCGGCGGCTCAGCCCTCCTGAATTTGTTGCTCGCTGGTGGAGCCGTGGCCACCGCGCTCGGTCCGCTGGCGCGTCCCGGTGGCCACGGTCCGGCCCGTGCCTTCCGCCGCCTGGCCGGCGCCGGCGCGGCGGCGGCCTGGGCCTATGTCCTCGGCGTGCGCCCGTGGCACCTGCGTTGGGGCGCGGTCGACGCGGAGCTTGACCGCGCTCTACCGGGCGACGCGTTGGTTCCGCACGCCGTCTGGCGCTCCACACGCGCGGTGACGATCGACGCGCCGGCGGCGGCGGTGTGGCCGTGGCTGGTGCAATTCGGCCAGGGGCGGGCCGGATTCTACAGCTACGACTGGCTGGAGAACCTCGCCGGTCTCGACGTCCACAGCGCCGACCGAATCGTGCCCGAACTACAGACGCTCGCGGTCGGTGACTTCATCCCGGCAGGTCCCGGCGGGGCCGAGGCCGGCAGCGGCTGGACGGTGGTCGAGATCGAGGCGGGCCGTGCGCTGATCCTGCGTGTCGGAGCGCCGTCCCAAGCGTTCAGGCCCGCGACGGACGTGCCCTTCGCGGCAACCTGGGTGTTCGTCGTCGAGCCGGTGAACGAGAGCACATCGCGGTTGGTCGTCCGCTGGCGGGGTACCAGCCATCCCACCGCGATCGTTGCGGCGGCGATGGTTATGACCGAGCTGCCCCACTTCGTCATGGAGCGCAAGATGCTGCTCGGCATCAAGCAGCGCGCCGAGGGGGTCTGCCAGGCCGGCGGCGCGTGATGAGCCGCGAACATCCTCATCGTCCCACCGCTCGTCGGGTTGGCCGGTACGGAAAACTCGGAACCGGAATGTAATAGGGAAGACCTTAAAGGTAGGCCGTGGAAGTAACGCATGACTGCATCCGCGACCAAGCCACCCCCCACGAGCCTGTCCTACAAAGACAGGGCAGCGCTTTCCCTAAAGCGCGAGGGCAACAGGTGGCTCAGACGAGCCGGCACCGGTCTGTACCGGCTCACGCACGGCCGCCTCGCTCCCGGCAGCCGGGATGTCTTGCTGCTCACGCCACGCGGCCGGGAGTTAGGCCGGGAGCATACCGTCATCCTTCAAGGCTTCCGCGATGGCAAGACCATGGTGGCCGTGGCAGCCAACAGGGGCCGATCGTCCGATCCGGACTGGTTTCGGAACAGGGGGCATCGCCGTGAACCTGACTACTCGGGAATCCTCCGGCACGAGCGCGGTTCGGCTTGGATTCTGGACCGCGACCTTGACCGCGGGTTGCGCCACGGCAGCGCTGGCGCTCGGGGTCGCGACTCCCCCGCGATCCGGGCCGAATTGCCGCGACGGCTGCATCCCCTATCCCTATACCGACGGCGCCGCGTTCGTCCCGAGGGATTACCTGTGGATGTATCCGGCCTTCCTCATGGCCGCGGTGTTCGTGGCGCTCGTGCTCTGTATCCACCACCGCGCACGGGGCGATCAACAGGTATGGAGCGGGATCGGGTTGTGCTTCGCCGCGATCGCCGCGGCGGTGCTGACCACGGGCTACTTCATCCAGCTCGCGGTGATGCAGCCGAGCCTGCTGAAGGGGGAGACGGAGGGACTGACGCTCTTCTCGCAGTACAACCCGCACGGGGTCTTCATCGCGCTCGAAGACCTCGGGTACCTGATGGTGGGCGTCGCGCTCCTCTTTACCGGCGTGGCGCTGGTGGGGTCAGGGGCGGTTGAGCGCGCGGTGCGCTGGCTGTTCATCGTGGGCGGTCTCGCGGCGATTGGCGCGCTCATCGGTCTGTCTCTGATTTACGGGCAGGATTTAGAGTACAGGTACGAGGTTATCGTGATCGGCATCGACTGGACGGCATTGATTGTCGGGGGTGTGCTGTTGAGCATCCTGTTCCGGCGAGCCGGGCATGATGCACCCCACCGCTGACGGCAGCGCGCATCCCTGGGCAAGTGGCCTCGGCGTGCGTAACAGCCGATCCCGCCACGCGCGACACCCCACATCAACGCACGGAAAAGCAGGTAGCTTGCCTGACAGACGGGGCCGCCCGGGGGTGGCACACTACCGCCGGATGCGTGTTGGAGCACCCATACTACCGCGACAACGGTGTGGTTATGACAGCCATTACCATACGTCCGAGGGAAAGTCCTGAAACCACCCGGCAAGGCATGAATTTCGGGTCGCTCGGCCCATTCCTCGCGATTGCCTTCGGGCTGGGATGGGGGATCATCGCACTCTTAATCCTGTTCACGGATCAGATCGAGGCGATCTTCGGCGAAGTGGGTTATACGAACCCCGTGTTCATACTCGCCGTGTATTCACCGGGCATCGCCGGTGTGTTCCTGGTCTGGCGCCACCATGGCATCACGGGTCTGGGCAGCTACCTCCGGCGCGTCACGCTGTGGCGAATGCCGGCCGCGTGGTGGGTGTTGCTCGTAGTCGGCATGCCCGCCGTCTTCTACCTGGGCGCGACCATCAAGGGCACGATCACGGACCCGTTCCCGTTCTCCCCCTGGTACGACATTCTGCCGGCGCTGGTAGCCGGGCTGTTGATCGGACCCGTTGAAGAGTTGGGCTGGCGCGGCGTGGCCCTGCCGCTGCTGCAACGCCGGTTCCCGCCGCTGTGGGCGGGCTTGATCCTGGGCGTGATCTGGGGCGTATGGCACGCGCCGGCGTTCCTGCTGAGTGGCACCCCGCAGAGTGCCTGGTCGTTCGGCCCGTACTTCATCGGCGTCCTGGCGATCACCGTCATCCTGACACCGATGTTCAACACCGCCCGGGGCAGCATCCTGATCGCGGCCCTATTCCACTTTCAGATGAACGGTCCCGCGTGGCCGGACGCTCAGCCCTGGGACAACCTCGTGTTCGCCATCGTCGCCGTGGTCATCGTGCTGTTCAACCTTCGGTCGATGCTGACCCGCGAGGGGGCCGTGACCGAGGTACTCATGACCGCGGAAGAAGGCAACCCCGACGACGCCGGCGCAATGGCACTGGCGCCCACGTACGGCAGATAAGGAGTCCATGTCATGACGACCAAACAACGCGTCCCATTGTCACCAACCCCGCGAACCGCGTCCGGCGGCACGCCATCCCGGACGCGGCGACGTGACCGCGGTCGCCGCTGGCGGGTGGCGGCAGGCGTTGCCGGCGGCGTGCTGATCGCCGCGACCGCGGCGGTGCTGATCGCGCGGTTCACCTTCCAGCGCCAGATTTCACGCGAGGTCACGGCGCTGTTCGCGGCGCGTGCGGACGGGCCGGGGGCCGCCGTCACCGAGGCAGAGATCGCGAACCTCCCGGAACCGGTGCAACGCTGGCTGCGCGCGTCCGGTGTCGTGGGCAGGGAGCGACCCACCACGGTGCGGCTCACGTACACGGGCGAGTTCCGGCTGGGAGAGGACAAGGGTTGGATGCCGTTCGACTCGGAAACCTACTACACCACCGACCCGCCGGCCCTGCTGTGGACAGTCACGATGCGGATGTTCCCGCTCGTGTCGATCACCGGCCGTGACCGCTACGCGCGGGGCGAGGGCAGCATCCACATGCGAGTCCTCTCGCTCGTTCCCGTGGCGAACAAGAGCGGCGGCGGGCTGAACCAAGGCTCCCTCCTTCGGTATCTCGGTGAGACGATCTGGTTCCCGAGTGGAACGCTCAGCCCGTACATCACCTGGGAGTCGATTGACGCGAACTCTGCCCGCGCGACGATGACGTACCAGGGCGTGAGCGGGTCACTCACCTTCTTCTTTGATGCCGAGGGCCGCGTCATTCGACAGGAGGCCGCCGGCCGCAACAACGACGCCACGGGCAGGCCAGAGCGCTGGTCGATCCCCATCACCGCTTATGGGGTGTTCGACGGGGTACTTGTGCCGGCCGAGGGCGAAGCTGTCTGGAACTACGCCACGGGGGATTTCAGCTACATTCGCATGCGCATCACCGACATCGAGTACAACCGGCCCGAGCAATACTGACGGCCGGCGTGCTACCCGGGTGAACGGGCACGGGGCAACCGCCTCGATGCCAAAAGGAGAACGACCATGAAAGCGCTCGTGATTTACGACTCCAAGTTCGGCCACACGGAACAGATCGCGCGGGCGGTCGGCGACACGCTCGCGCAAGAGTTCACCGTTACGGTCGTCTCCGCCGCCGAGGCAGCGCCGCTGCCGCCGGAGATTGATCTGCTGGTCATCGGCGGGCCAACGCACGCCCATGGCGCGAGTGAGCCCATGGACGCTCTGCTCGACACCCTCGGACAGGGCGCGCTCGTCGGTGTGGCGGCCGCGGCCTTCGACACCCGCTTCCAAATGCCGCGCTGGCTCTCCGGCTCGGCCGCCAGGGTGATCACCAAGCACTTGCTTCAGGCGGGCTGCACGATGGTCCTGCCACCGGAGAGCTTCTTCGTGGAGCGCACGGACGACGCGGCGCTGCTGCCGGGCGAGTTGGAGCGGGCGTCCACTTGGGCGCGGGCCGTGCTGGCGGCCACCCCGCGACCGGTCGCCGGCCGGCCGAACCGTTGAGAAACGCTTGAGGGCGGCGCATCACCACAGCGGACGCGGCCGGTCCCGGCATGAGGTAGCCCTCCACCTGCTGACTCCGCATCTCAGCAACAAGACATCGCGACGCCGCGGGGCATCGCCTCATTCCAACGCGCATCCCGCCCGTTGAACACCGGCGGCTGGACCGGCGGCCTCCGACGCTGCTCCACCACCGGTCTCATCCCAATATGCCGTTGTGCGCGGCCGGCCGGCGCATCTGTCTGAGGTTGCCCCACAACGCTTGTCTCTTCCTGCCTGACAGCGGATCCGCGCCGGGCCATGAAGATGTTGGCATATCGCGACAGGATCGTATCGACAACCAACATCGTTCCGATGAACGCCGCGCTGCCAGGAGGGACTGTCATGGCTATCGCAACCCGCCAAACTGCTCCGCACCAGGGCGCCCGCCGCCCGGCCGGCTGGACCGTTCTCGCGGTGCTCGGCATCCTCGCGCTGGTCTGGGCTACCCTCGCTGTCCAGGCCGCGATCATGGGCGAGCGCCAGGACAGCCGCAACGCCGAGGTCCAGAAACAGATCTCGGCGATCACGACGGCCGCGCCGGCGAAGGCCGCGGCGCTGCCGGTCGAGGTCTCCGATCAGGCGAAGGCTCAGCCATTCGACGCCACGCTGGCGCCGGCCTCTACGGCGCCGGTCAAGGACATCACTCTTACGGCCACGGACAGGACCGTGGTCGGCATCGCCAAGGATGTCAACTTCCGGGGCTGGAGCTTCGGCGATACCGTGCCGGGGCGCCCAGTTCATGTCCGCCAGGGAGACACAATCAACTTTACCCTGGTCAACAACGGCGCTATGGGCCACGGCATGGACTTCCACGCCGCCTCAATCGACCCCGGCGCCAATTTCAAGGTCGTGCTGCCGGGTCAGTCGTTCAGCTTTAGCTGGAAGGCCGAGAGCCCCGGCGTGTTCATGTTCCATTGCAGCGCCGGTCCCGTACTTGAGCACATCGCGAACGGCATGTACGGCGCCATCATCGTCGACCCATCCACGCCGCTGCCGCCGGCGCGCGAGTACGCGCTCGTACAGTCCGAGTTCTACGTCGGGAAGAAGGGCGAGGCCTACACCGGCGATATGGACAAGATGCTGGCGGGTACGCCAGACTACGCGGTGTTCAACGGCATGGTCAATCAGTACCGTGAACACCCGCTCACCGCCAACCCGGGCGAGCCGATCCGGCTGTACGTGGTCAACGCCGGCCCCAACCAAACCAGCGCCTTCCACGTCATCGGCACAGTCTTCAGCGCGGTGTACCCGGACGGTAACCTGGCGAACAAACTCACCGGTGTCTCCACGTTCAATATCGCTCCCGGCGGCGCCGCCATGTTCGAGCTGACCATCCCGGCGGCGGGCACCTATCCGTTCGTCACGCACTCCTTCGCCGATGCGTCCAAGGGTGCGGTCGGCGTGATTCAGGTTGGTACACCGGCCGTGGCCGCGACCGACGTGCACGACATGAGCGGCCGGACGGCCGTGGCCGCGACGAAACTGGACGTGACGGCGACAGACAACAAGTTCAACCAGGTCCAGATCACCGCCAAGGTCGGCGAGCCGACCACCATCACCCTTGCCAATAAGGGCAGCGCCCTACACAACCTGCGCGTGCAGGGGTTGGCGGGCACGGATGGCAAGGACGTGCAGACGGCACTGATCGGCGGCGGCCAAACCGCGAGCGTCACGTTCACGCCGGACAAGGCCGGAACCTACAAGTTCGTGTGCGACGTGCACCCAGTGGAGATGGTTGGGACGCTGACCGTCAAGTAGCGGCGACCACTCTGACATGCACGGGGTGCGCCCGCGCATCGCGGCACATCCCGGACTATTATCGCGCGACGGCAGGCGGCTAGAACGGGGTCGCCTGCCGTCGCGCCGTGACGTCCACCCGAGTCCGTGCAGGCGGTTTTCGTCGCACCTACGGCAGACCGCTACGCCGGCGGGTATCGTCCCGCGTCCATGCGGACGCTGCCCCACAAACACCGGCCGGCCGCCATGCGACGCTCGGCCTGGATGTGACCGCCTCACACGCGACCGTGGAGCCGATAGCGCGAAAGGTGTCTATGGCATGGCAGGTGTATCGACATCTCACACTTCTCAGGGACCGCGCGGAAGGAGCGACGCCAAACCCCTTCGACCAACCCCGATGCAACCGAACGTACCGGCGCAGGCGGGCCGCATCATCGTGGCACTCTACTTCATGGTCATGGCCCTCGGCGTCAATGGCCTCTACCTCCTGCGTCACCCTGAGGCGTACGACGCCATCGCCGATCTCGCGGTTTTGGCCCCCTACCAGTGGCTGCTACGCGAGGTCATCCGGCCGCTGGCTACCCCATTCACGCTGCTGCTGATTGCCTTCGAGCTGGCGGTAGCGCTGCTCGTCCTAAGCAAGGGCGTGGCGGTGAGGCTCGGGCTGATCGCCGGCATCGTCTTTCAGCTCGCCGTCATCCCCGGTGTGGCCGCGTACGGGCTGGTGAACCTGCCGGTGGTCGCCGCGCAAGCGCTGCTGTTGCGGACGACCTTCGACCGCTCGGTGATCGATCTCGTCCGCGATGGCTCGCACCGTGATGGAGCGCACCAGCGCGCCTAGCCGGACGGGTGTCGCCCCACACCGATCGAGGAGGATGCCCGCTACAGAAACCGGCCGGTCCGCACCACGATGGTATCGGAAGCCGGATGTCGTGCGGTTCGTAATCGAATGAACGAGCACGCCGGGGGGTTAGGTGTTCTCAAGGGAGGATTGCTATGTTTAAACGCATGATCATCCTACTCGTCATCGTCCTGGGGCTGGCGCCCGCGGCGGTGCTTGCCCAGAGCGCCACCAGTGGGGAGCCGTACGACACGTTGATCCGCGTCAATGGCCCCGTCCACGTTCGCGCGGGCGAAACCGCCCAGGGCGTGATCGTCATCAGCGATAACGCCGTGATCGACGGCACGGTCGACTTTCTCGTGGTCATCGACGGCAACGCCACCATCACCGGGACGGTCGAACGTCAGGTCTACGTCGTCAACGGCGCCGTCACCCTCACGGAGAGCGCGCGGGTCGGGGAGCAAGTCCTGCTGTACAAGTCCGAAGCGATCGAAGAGCCGGGCGCGACCGTCGTGGGCGGCGTCCACCAGGAATGGGGTGGCTTCAATGTTGGTCGCGGCGTCTTCTTCGGCTTCTGGCTGAGCATGACCGTCGCCGTCGCGGCGGCGGGGCTGCTGTTCGCGGCCTTCGGCGCACGCCAGTTGCGCGGCGCCGCCACCGCGTTCACCGGCCAGGTTGGACCGACGCTGCTGACGGCGCTGATCATCTTCATCGCCGTGCCGGCGGTCGCGGTACTCGTGATGGTCACGGGGATCGGCATCCCGCTAGGGCTGGGCATCTTGTTCTTCCTGCTGCCGGCGCTGTGGTTCCTCGGCTACCTGGTAGCCGGGGCCGCGGTGGGCACGGCCATCTTCAAGACGCGCGCTGCAGCGGTTGAGCATCCTTACCTGCCGGTGCTGTTGGGGCTGCTCATCTTCCAGGTGATCGCTCTCGTCCCGTTCATCGGCGGGACGGTCGCCTTCGTCGCCGGCCTCGTTGGCGCCGGAGCGCTGGGCTACCGGACGTGGGCCGCGTTCCGTGGCACGACCACCGGTCAGACGGCCACGACCGCGACACCCACGCCGATGTCGCCGGCGTAGCCCGCGCGTCCATCGGTCGAGTCGCCCGAGTTCACTCTCAGAACGGACTCGGGCGGCCCGACTCGCTCACGACTCGCCACAGACGGGGGGTCATCATGACCAAGCACACATCAACGCTCAGGGCGCCACCAACAATCGTCGCACCGTGGCGGCAGCTCAGCTCCGCCACGGTGGCGCGTGCAACACTCGTCATCGCGCTGATCGCGGCAGTCTGGGTCGCGACGCTGCCGATGACGCGCACTCCCGATGTCGTGCCCGCCACGGCTTCCGCCACGTTGTTCTCGGGCGAGCGGGCGATGGCGCACCTGCGCGTCGTGGCGGCCGAGCCGCACCCGTTGGCCTCACCAGAGCACGCGAACGTCGTGGACTATATCACCGGCCGGCTTGCCGCGCTGGGCATCGACACCGACGTTCAGACGACCATCGCCGTCAGGCCCGATTACGAGGGCGCGGACGGTTTCGTCAATGCCGCACGCTTGCAGAACATCGTCGCGCGTATTCCTGGCGCGAACAGTACCGGTGCGGTGCTGCTCGCCAGCCACTATGACTCGATGCCCACATCGAACAACGCCGCCGATGGCGGCATCGGCGTCGCGGCGGTGCTGGAAACGGCCCGCGCCCTACGCGCCGGACCGCCGCTCGCGAACGACATCATCCTGTTCTTCGGCGACGGCGACGCCACCATGACACTCGGGGAGAGGGCCTTCCAGCAACATCCGTGGTTCAAGGACATCCGCCTCGGCTTCGAGCTGGAGGCGGCGCCCAAGGGCGCGAGCGCGATCGCCTTCGCCGGGCAGGGCAGCCCGGATCGCACCGGACCCATCGTCCCCTACCTCGAGTCGGACAACGGCTGGTACCTACGCGAGGCACTCAAGGTCGTGCCCCATCCATTCGTGATGATGGCGCTGAACGACTTCCCCATCCACGCGTCGTCGCTATTTTCCATCATGATCGACACCGATATCGCGGGTGTCGGGTTCGTCCAGTTCGGGGGCGGCGAGGCCTACCACACGCTGCTTGATAATCCCGACCGGATCCATCCGGCCAGTATCCAGCAGAGCGGCGACTACTTCCTCGCGCTGGCCCGCCACTTCGGCGACATGCGCATCGACGAACAGCGCACCGCGCCGCAACTGATCGCCTTCAGCGTCTGGCCCGGCGTCGTGGTCCACTACCCCGCGACGTGGGCGGCGCCCATCGCGGGGCTGCTCGTGCTGCTCTTCGGCGCGGTCCTCGCGGCCGGCATCCGGCGCCGGCGGCTGGCGGCCGGCGGTATGCTGACCGGCCTCGGCCTGTTCATCGCGAGCCTGATTGCCGTGCTGCTCGTGACGGCGCTGGCATGGGTGCTGGCCAGCGCGCTTAATCCCGTCTATCGGGTACACATGACCCGCGGCTATTACGGGCTGGACTGGCGCTTGGCCTCATTCGTGGCGCTGACGGTCGCGACGGCAGCAACGCTCTACCTGGGCGCGCGGCGAGTCATCCCAGCGGCGCGCCACGATCAGAGCGTCTCGGGGGGAGCGCTCATTCTGCCCGTGTTGCTGGCCGCCGTCAGCAGCCTGGCGCTACCGACGCCGAGCTATCTGCTCGTGTGGCCAGCCTTCGCCGGGGTGCTTTTGCTCGGTGGGAACGTGATCTTCCCGGCGCGGGCCGCGCGGCCATGGATGCGCGCGGGCACGCTGACGGCGACCGCCCTCGTACCACTGGTGCTATTCACGCCCGTGCTCTACGCCCTGTTCCCGGCGCTGGCGCCGCTCGGCGCTGGCATGCCGGTCTCGCCGGCGGTCGCGGTATTCGCCGTTGTGGCGCTGCTGCTAGGTGTGCTCGTACCGCATCTCCAATTCCTGGGTGGTGAACGGCGCTGGACCGTACCTGCCGGATTCGCGGCGCTGGCAGTGGTATTCCTGGCGGGCGAGCTGGTCAACAGCCGGTTCAGCGCTGACCAGCCGCGGCCGAATCAGATCCAATACACGTTGGATGCCGGCAGCGGCCAAGCTGTTTGGCAAAGCACCGCGACCGAGCCGGACGGCTGGACGGAGCAGTTCTTCGCCGGGGGCTATGCCAAGGGGAAGGATGTCTTCTCACCCGCGTACTACTTCGACCAGGAGTTCGGTGTGATCCGGTCGCCTGCCCCCGCGCTCGACCTACCCGCGCCGCGACTGACGGTGCTGGAGGACACGATAGCAGACGGCCTGCGCACACTGCGCCTTCGCCTAAGTTCGCCGCGAGGTGCGTACGCCGCGCACATGGACCTGCAATTGCCCGGAGACCTCATCGCCGCGACACTCTCGGGACAGTCGGTGGTGGTCGCCACCGGCCCGACGAACGACAACTACGTCATCCCGGCCGGGACACGGCGCTTTCCGCTGATGGTGCACAACCTGCCGGTGGAAGGGCTGGAGATCATACTCGTGGTGCGCGCCACCGGCCGGATCGGCGTCGCACTGCAAGACTTCTCGAACGGGCTGCCGGATGTCCCCGGCATGACAATCACGCCGCGTCCGCCCGCGTATATGCCGGCCCCGTACGACTTCCGCGACCCGACCGTCGTGCGTACGGCGTTCGAGCTGTAGCAGGCCGGATAGGTGATCGCGCGGCACTCCCATGTCGAGTGACTGGTTCGGTGGATGGCGAGCGCCCGGCTCGCCATCCACCTTTCGTCCGAGGGAGGCCATCAATGAAGCTCATCGCAAGGCTGCTCGGTTGCTTCACCGCGGGCATGGCGGGACTATTCTTCGTCCGCATCACGTCGCCCCGTGCATCAATCCTGACCGCCCCGAAGCTGCTCGCCGCAGCGTTGTCTCGATATCTCATCGTGGCAAGCAGTGGCGCCGTCGTTCTCGGACTGGTCGTGCGGTCACGGCTCGCGGTTCTCACCGGAGTGGTTGGGGCGCTGGCGGCGACCCGCTACGTCCACCGCGTGACGGCCCCGCACGACGGATTCGCGCGAGCCTTCGGTCGGAATTGGGAGCGCGACCTATCACCAGACCTCGCGCAACGGATGTTGCCCACCCGCGGAGGGTGGCGGCTGCCGTCAGTGCCGGACCCGCGCTGGGAGCGCGACGTACCATTTTGGACAATCCCCGGAACCGACCGCCGCCTGCTCTGTGATCTCTGGCGGCCACCAGCCGTGGCGCCCCCACCGGCGTGGCGTTCATCTACCTACATGGCGGCGGCTGGCATTACCTCGACAAGGACTTCGGCACACGTCCCTGGTTCCGCCACCTCGCCGCGCAGGGGCATGTCGTGATGGATGTCGCCTATCGCCTCTGCCCCGAGGTCGATCTCGCTGGCATGGTAGGCGATGTGAAACGGGCGATCGCCTGGATGAAGTGCAATGCTGCCCGCCTTGGCGTCGACCCCGAACGGGTTGTGATCGCCGGCGGCTCGGGTGGCGGTCACCTTGCCCTGCTTGCCGCGTACACCCCGGGCCTGCCGGCATTGACCCCGGACGAACTCACGGGCGCTAACACCGGGGTGCGCGCGGTGGCGTCCTTTTACGGCACGGACGTGCGGGCCTACTATCATCACGCCGGTCGGGTGCAGGCGCGCGGCGCGCTCACACGGGTGAGTGACGATGAGGATGAGAACCGCTTCGCCAATCTGACAACCTGGATGACGCGCAAGGTGCTGCGCGCACCGCTCGGAAAGACATTCACGCACGACGAAATGATGCGGAACCTGATGGGTGGTTCTCCGGACGAGGCGCCGGCCACTTACGATCTCGCCTCACCGTTCACGTATGCCGGTCCGACCTGTCCACCGACCCTGCTGCTGCACGGGGAGCACGACTGCTACATGCCGGTGGAATCTGCCCGGGATCTGGTGCGGCGGTTGACCGCCGCGGGCGTCCCGGCGCTGTGCGTCGAGTTTCCACAAACCGAGCACGCCTTTGATGTGGCGTTGGGGCCGCTGTCCCAGCACTCACCGCCGGCTCGCGCGGCGATGTATGACGTCGACCGCTTCCTCGCGCTGATGGCGGTGCTACCCGCCAACGCCGGACGCACCAGGCGAGCGGCTGAACCCCTGCACACCGGCCGAGCGCGTCGGTGACCCGACCGTCGTGCGTATCGCGGGCGACCTCGCCGCCAGAGTGTGCGACGTGCAAGTGGCGCCGTCCGACAGATACCTGACAATCCCACCTGATCACACGGCTCGTCCGCCGCGACCGACCGGCGGATGTTTACCCGCTCACACGGGAGAACACCAAGGGGTAGCACGACGTGAAACGTGCTGCCACGTCCGGGAATGCTCTCGGTCCAGATGCGGTCGCCATGCCCCTCGACCATCCCCCGGCAGATGAACGACCCGAGGGCGTTACCCCAAGAATTTTCGATCTCAACGTTCGTGCCGCGATGGAAACAGGTCGACAATATGCGGCAAATCGACTGCCGCGACGAAGGACAGAACATAGACCAGCGATAGCCACGCCGGCAATGAGGGCGGCACGGCAGGCAGGCCGATCACCGCGGGCGCTAGACCGATCTCGGCCGCGCGCATCACCCAACACGTATCCTCCACACGGGAGGTCGGACGTTACGCCGGCTCGGCGCGCTCATACCAGGCGCCACGGCGATGAAGGAGGGTGAGCAGCCGCCCGTCGGCCAGTTCCACATGAAGCCGGCGACCGTCAAGGGTCAGTGCCATCGAGCGCGGATCGGGCGCGGGCGGCTCGTGCACGGCCACCACGCGCAGTCGCCGTCCGTCGTACGTCACCCACCGCGGTGTCCCGGCCGGATAGGCCGCGACCGGGATCGGGTGCGCCCGCGGCGCCGCGCCACGGAAGGTTACTGACGCGGGGGACGGCGTATCCGCGACAGCGCGAACCGGTGCTGCAGTAACCATTGTACCCTCCTCGCCCGTCCCCGGTCGCACGTCCACCGCGCTCAACCACGTCAGGCATCACAGAACTCTTGTTCTCTTATATAGAACACTCGTTCGGAGCTGTCAAGAGGCCGCCGCGGATCGGAGTTCCCGCGCGGCGCAAAAAACTCCTCCGCGAATGACATCCAGACGTTGACGGCTCTATAGAACATATATTCTACTCAGTCACGAGGTCAACGTCTGGGAGGAGGTCGATGGAGAGCACACCACTGTGGGAGGCCGTCATCGCGGCCGAGGCGGCAGTGACCACGGTTTGCGCCGCGCTGACCGCCGGGTTCTTTTTCAACACGCATCGCCAGGCGGTCAGCCCCGGCCGGCGCGCGGCGGCGCTCGCCCTGGTTCTAAGCGCGGCCGGCGCGGCCGCACAGATGGCGCTCGCCGCCGGGTGGCGGACGGCGTCGCCGGTCGTCGCCGGGGCGGGTCTCACCACCTGCGTCGGTCAAGCGCTGATAGCGCTGCTGGTGTTGCGACAGATCGGCAGAGGGCAGCAATAGGGGGGCGCCCCCGTGCAAGACACGCGGCGCCTCCCCCCACACGCAACACCCATCACCTGTTGCAAGGGAGTCGCTCATGCCCCTTCAGGGCGCCACCGGCCCATGAAAACCGGCGGCGTCCTCATCACCCAACACCCAACACCCGCTTTCAAGGGAGGGCGACATGGTCGGGCTTCATGGGGCGATACGTCGCCGTGATTGGGATCTGACGGCACTGTATCTGGCGCTGGCGGTGGTCCGGTCGGCGGCGCGGCTGCCCGAGGGCGCGGCCGCCGACCTGCTCGATCTGCTCGACAGCCGCCACCACGAAAGGCCGCGACGATGAACACATCGCGCAATCGCCAGCGGCGGCGCACGACGGCCCGTAATTTCTACCGCGGCGTGCTCGACGCCGCCGAGCAGGAACACCTTGAATCGGCGGCGGCCGCGGAAGGGTTGGACGACGAGGTCGCGCTGCTACGCGTGTTGCTGCGCCGCGAGATCGAGACGCACCCCGAGAATCTCCGTCTCGTGCTCCAGGGCATGACGCTGCTCGTGCGCGCCGTCGCCATACGCTACCGCCTCGCCCCTGCCGATCAGGACGCACTGCAGGCGCGGATCGTGGACGCGGTACAGGAGATTACCGAGACGGTAAGAAGGGGGGTCGAGCGTGGCTGACCATTGGCCCGAATCGCGATCGCGCACCCGACCCACCGCGATCGAGCGCGCCCTTGCCCGCCTCGTCGAGGCCGAGCGCCGCGCGGCGGCCGGCCGGGCGGAAGAGACAGCACGAGCCCTCAGTGATGAGCGGTTGCGTCGGATGGAACAGGACCTGATCGAACTGCGCGGCCGGATCAATGGATTGATCTTTCTGGTCGCCGGCACGGTCATCACCCAGATTATCGTGCGGCTGCTCGCGTAACGCGCCGTCGAGGTTGACAACCATGGGCCGCTTCCCTCAATTGCACCAGTACCAGGCGCTCGCTGTCGATGCGATCCAGCAGAGCGTGCGCCACGGCGATGGCCGCTCCTTTTCGGTGATGGTCAGCCGTCAGGGCGGCAAGAACGAGATGTCGGCGCAGCTCGAACTGCTCCTGCTCCTCGGCAACCTGGACCGCGAGGCGGATAGCGTGAAGTGCGCGCCAACATTTCACCCCCAGGGACGTGTCAGCCTGCGCCGGCTGTGGTCACGCGTCCAAGCGATCGGTATGGGAGCGCTGACCGGGCTGGAAAGCGGCAACACCATCCGCTGCGGGCGGGCACGTCAGTTCTTCCTCTCCGCCGAACCCGGCGCGAACGTGGTGGGCCACACGGTCCATCACTTACTCGAAGCCGATGAGGCGCAGGACATCGACGCCGATAAGTTCGACAAGGATTTCCGGCCGATGGCCGCCACTACCAACGCGACCACGGTCTACTATGGCACCGCCTGGACGGAGACGGACATGCTCGCCGAGGTGCGCCGCCGCCACCTGGAGATGGAGCGCCGCGACGGTGTGCGCCGCCACTTCGAGTTCGACTGGGAGACGGTCGCCCGCCACAATCCCGCGTACCGCTCGTTTGTCGACGCGGAGCGCGCCCGCCTGGGCGAGGATCACCCGCTGTTCATCACTCAGTATCTTCTGCGGCCCCTGACCGGCGGCGGCCGTCTACTCACCGCCGCCCACCGAGAATTACTCCGCGGAACCCACCCGCGCATCAGCGCCCCGCGCGACGCCGGGAACGGATCGGTGGGAGAGCCGGTGCTCGGCTACGTCGCCGGACTTGATGTTGGCGGCGAGGCGTTTGGTCCGGGCGATGCCCTCGGCGCTCACGCGGCGACCGTTGGGCGCGAGCGGGTGCGCTCCCACGACCGCACCGTGCTGACAATCGCCCGCCTGCTGGCGCCGCCGGCCGCGTCGTCCGTCCAGGAGCCGGTGATCGAGGTGGTCGAGCACGCGGCCTGGCAAGGCGCGTCACACGCCGACCTCGCGGGCGGACTGGTGCGACTGCTGCGCGAGATATGGCGGGTGCGCCGCGTGGTGATCGACGCCACCGGCATCGGCGAGGGACTCGCGGCCACCTTGGCCGCTGCCCGCCACGGCGGCGCCGTCTCTCGTGAATTGCCTACCGATGGAATGGGATTCACCGGCGGATTGAGCGCCGCTCCTCGCCGTGCCGCCGTCGGTTCGCTCGATGTGGTGCGGCTGCGACTGACCGAGGAACGCAAATCCGCGCTCGGCTATGGATTGCTCGCGGCGATCAACGGCGGCCGGCTACGTATCTACCGGCAGGACGGCTCGCCGGAGTACCGCGCTCTCTGGCATGAGATCGAGATGGCGCGGGCCGAGTACCGGTCGAATCGCCGCCTCGCCTGGTTCGTCGACCCATCGGACGGTCACGACGACCACCTGATGAGCCTCGCTCTGGTGGTGGAGGCGGCGCGCGACCTACGGTCCCGAACAGCGCGAGGACGGAACGGGGAATAGGTCACGGGTCATGGGTCATAGGTCATGGGAGACGGGTCAGGGGTCACGGGTCATAGGAGATGAGGTATGGGAAACGGGTGTGACGCCGCGTGTGGTAGTCGCGGGAGGGGGTTGGTCATGGGGGTCAAGGCACACCGCCACCAGCGCAAGCCCTGGGCCGATCGTCTCCCGGAGTTCACACACTACCGGGACGACGGCTGTGCAGTACACTCCGCCTGCCTAACGTGCCCGCTGCCCAGTTGTGTCTACGACGACCCGCGTCAAGGACGAGGCGCTGCTATCCGCCTACGCGACGCCGAGATTATGCAGCGCTTTCATGAGGGATGGAGTCCCGCGCGGCTGGCCAAGCACTTCGGCATCCATCCCCGCAGTATCTTCCGCGTCCTGCGTCGCGCCCGCGAATCGTGACGGGCGGCCCTGACCATACCACGCTCATCTGACCCACGAGCATGTGTCGACCGGTGCGCGCCGGAGCGGCCAACCTCTCCCCCAACCCCACGGCACGACCGCGCGGGGCGGGAGTCGTTGACCGTGTGCCCCGCGGCGGACCCTCCCCGGCGGGTGGCCGCCTACGTGCCCGCGAGCGGCGGCGGCGCGGACGGTGTGGCCGCGCCGCCGGTGGCGCGGACGACGATCACGGAGATGTTGTCGTGACCGCCGCGGGCAAGGGCGAGATCCACCAAGTTCTGAGCTGCCTGGTCCGCCGTATCGGTGACGGCGATCGCCTGGGCGAGATCACCGTCGCCGGCCGGCCCCCACAGTCCATCCGAGCACAGCAGGATCACATCGCCGGGGGCGAGCGGCAGCTCGCGCACCTCCGGCTCGGCGTCAGGCTCGGCGCCGAGCGCGCGGGTGAGCACGTTACGGTATGGATGGTGGCGGGCCTCGTCCTCGCTCAGCCGCCCCTGGTCCATCCGCTCTTGTACCCATGAATGGTCGTTGGTCAGATGAAGCACCTGCGTGCCCCGGAACAGATACACGCGGGCATCACCCAGCCAGCCGACCGCGGCGCGGTCGCCGATCACCGCCACCGCCACAGCGGCAGCGCCCATACCTTGGCGGCCACCGTCGTGGGCGGCGGCGAGAATCGCGTCGTTGGCGGCGACCAATGCATCATGCAGCTTCGCCGCGGCGCCATTCCAGTCAGCCTGGAAGTACGTGCGCTGCACGGTTTCGAGCGTGATTTCGGCCGCGACATCGCCGGCCGCGTGGCCACCCATGCCGTCAGCAACCACGAATAGGTAGCCGCGCTCCGCGAGCAGCGGCGCCTCTTCCGGCACGAACGCGCCGCAGCGGTCCTCGTTGCGTTCGCGCACGTTACCGCGGTCCAGGAGCAAAGAGTAGTCTAGGAGCAATTCCACCAGGCCTCCGCGGGAGAGTCAGCATCAGGCGATAGGCGCGGGCACGGGGCAGCTTGGCAGGCCGCGGGTCACTTGCTCTCAAGCATACACCGCGAGGTGCATGAACCATAGTCGGTCATCGCGAACGCAAACGTAAACCGGCCACCCGTTCGACACAATGGCAGGGGGCTGACAGATCCCTGACACACCCGACGCTGCTGTTTGACGATCATCGGGCTTGCCCGTACCTTAAGTGCGGTCAACGCTGCCCGCGCTGCCGCGCGTGGTCACGGGATGGACAATGGCAGATCCGATCCAAATGCTGATCGTGCGAGACTCGGCCGGTAGCGAGCGCATCATACCGCTCGACCGCGATGTGATCACCGTGGGCCGCGACCTTACATGCACGATCCGTCTTGATAGCCTGTACGTCTCGCGTCAACACGCCCGCATCGAAGTGCGCGAAACTGGCGCGGCGCTGATCGACCTGGGCAGCCGCAACGGTTCAGCGGTCAATGGCCGCCGGGTCGAGGGTGTGATCGAGTTGAATGCCGGCGATGTTGTCTCGATCGGCGACGCGACGATCGAATGCCTGTCCGAATCACCCGCTGACGGCGCCACGCGGACGTTTATCATCGAGCGACCCGAATCGGCCGCGGCCCCCGATGTCTTGCGGGTCGAAGGGCAGACACATGAAGTGTGGGTCGGCCCGGCTCAGCTTGAGCGACGCTTGTCAGCGCAGGAATTTGAGTTGGTGCGCTACCTGTACGACAACCGCGACCGGGTGTGCCAGCGCCAGGAACTGGGCGACGCCATCTGGGGGACCGGCAACTGGGACCCGAACATGTTGCACCGGTTGGTCCACCGCCTCAAGGAGAAACTCGAACCAAGCCCCGAACGCACCCGCTACGTTCAGACGGTGCCGTGGGTCGGCTACCGCCTGACACCCTGAGCATACCCGCCACCGACCGATGCCCGCGCGAGAATCGTCGAGCGGCGCGCGTCACGTGTGCGAGCCAGTCTGGCAGGCGCCGGCGGGTGGAAGGGAAGCCGGCGGGGATAAGATATCTAGAAGGAGTACCGCACGATGAAGGTTGAAGCGAAGCTCAAGGAGATGGGGCTGGAACTACCGCCCCAACCGAAACCGATGGGTACGTACGTGTCCGCGGTCCAGACTGGCAACCTCGTATTCGTCTCCGGTCACGGCCCGCGCGGCATAATCACGCCAAAGTATCGCGGCAAGGTGGGACGCGACCTCACCACCGAGGAGGGCGCGCTGGTGGCGCGCGAGGTGATGCTGCATTGCCTGACCTCACTCAAGACGCTGCTGGGTGATCTCGACCGCGTTCAGCGGGTGGTAAAGCTGCTAGGCATGGTCAATTGCACCGAGGACTTCTACGAGCAGCCGCGCGTGATCAACGGCGCCTCCGATCTGCTCGTCGAGCTGTACGGCGAGGCCGGCCGCCACGCCCGCTCCGCCGTGGGCATGCAGTCGCTGCCCGGTTCGGCCGAGGGCAGCATCGCCGTCGAGATCGAGATGATTGTCGAAGTGAATTGAGGCGGAACGGGGCGGCGATACATCGAGAATGACGACAGGAGTGCTTGGATATCGACGAGTCGATTCATCGCCCATCCCTCCGCCGAGGACATCTCATGACCCACTGTCGCCCCCGCCCGCAGGCCACCGGCGAGACCTCGATCACGGGCCCTCCTCCGGCCGGCCACCGGTCGCGACCGGGAGGCTTCCGGCCGCGCGAGTCGCCCGCGCGTCAACCGCGACCGCTGCGGGAGGAACCGCCGGATGCACAGAAGTTGCTGGTGATTATTGTCGCCGACGCCGATGCCGACGGGTTGGTACGCGCGCTGGTGCAGCGCGGACATGCCGCCACCAAGATCGGCAGCACTGGCGGTTTCCTGCGGCGCGGCAACACGACGCTGCTGTGCGGTGTGCCCGCCTCCGGGGTGGACGAAGTGCTGACAATGATCCGAACGCTATGCCCGGCCCGCACCGAGCTGCTCACGCTCGGCACACTGCCGCTGGCTGGCGAGGGCGCCTTCATCACCGAACCGGTCGAGGTGCGCGCCGGCGGCGCCGTCGTGTTCGTGCTCAACGTCGAGCGGTTCGAGCGTGTGTGAACGTCGCCAGCCGCGTGGCTGCCGGCGCCCGCGCCACGTCTGGCATGT
>JBBQJF010000004.1:0-40864 GCA_038325665.1 Dehalococcoidia bacterium
CGTGCGGCCCCGCGTCCTCAGCCGGCCGCGCCGTCCATCGCCTGGGCGAGCGCGATGTCCTTATCGGTGACGCCGCCGGCATCGTGGGTGCGAAGCGTGACCGTGACGCGGTTGTACACGTTGCACCATTCGGGGTGATGGTCCATCGCATCGGCAACACCGGCAACGATATTGACGAACCACATCGCCGCGCGGAAATCGCTGAACAGATAGGTCTTGGTGATGGCGTCGCCGGCGCGGCTCCATCCGGCAAGGTTCGGAAGCGTCTCGTTCAATTCTTCATCGGACAAGCGCTCGGTCATCAACCGTGCCCCTCTCACCCCACGGGTTCGCACGCGGAAGCTGTCCCGATCCCAACTCGTGTACCCGGATCGCGGAGCAACGATCGCGGAGCAACGACGCGGGGGCGACGCATCGGGTCAGGCGACCCGAGAACGCGGCTCGCCCATCGGCAGGGTCAGCGCACGCGCCGTCCCCGACGATGGGATACACCGCCGGCTAGTCTGCCGGTGAACTAGCGCCGGATACGCCCGCGCTCTTTGATGCGCGCCGCCTTGCCGGTGCGGCCGCGAAGGTAGTACAGCTTGGCGCGACGAACCTTGCCCAGCCGCACCACCTCGACCTTCTCCACGCGCGGCGAGAACACCGGGAAGGTGCGCTCGACCCCAACACCGCTGGCGATGCGGCGCACCGTGAAATTGGTGCTGCTCCCGGCGTTGTTGCGCTTAATCACGACGCCCTCGAAGGCCTGGAGCCGTTCCTTCTCGCCCTCGACCACCCTGACCGTGACCTTCACGGTATCGCCGACGCGAAACTCGGAGATGTTCGCGTTCGGCGTGACATCGATGACGCTGCTCATATCCATGGCTGTCGGTTCCCCTCGTGCGCGCCGCGTCGCGGGCGAGCAGCGCATGTGTCTGGTGGTCACGGACGGGTCGCGCACGGATTCGATGCGCGGAATCGTCAGCCGCCCGCGGTCGGTAGATCGTCGCCGCCCGACGCACGGGCGGCAGTTAGCTCCGAGGCCAGCCACGCGCCTTCAGCCTCGGTAAGCTGAGCGCGAGCAAGCATGTCCGGCCGGCGGAGGGCAGTACGGAGTAGGCTTTGGGCGCGTCGCCATTTGGCGATTTCCGCATGATGACCGCTCAATAGGATAGCAGGAACGTTTCTATCGCGGAAGCTTGCAGGACGCGTATAGTGTGGGTATTCGAGCAAACCAGCGGCATGCGACTCTTCCATGAGCGAGTCGCTCGACCCGACGACGCCGGGAATCTCGCGCGCCACGGCATCGACCAGGACGATCGCCGCGATCTCACCGCCCGACACGACGTAGTCACCGATCGAGATCTCATCCTCCACCAGAGCCTCGCGCACCCGCTCGTCTACACCCTCGTAGTGGCCGCAGATCAGGATCAGGCGCGGCAACGCCGCCAGCTCCCGCACGATCGCCTGTGTGAGCATACGCCCCTGCGGGGTGAGCATGATCACCCGCCCCGGGCCGGCGCTCGCCAGACGCACTGCCTCCACGCAGTCGAAGATCGGCTGTGGCTTCATCACCATGCCCGGGCCGCCGCCGAACGGGTAGTCGTCGGTGACCCGGTGCTTACCTTCCGCGTAGTCGCGGATGTTGTGCAAAACGATGTCGAGCAGCCCTGCCGCCCGAGCACGACCGAGGATGCTCTCGTCAAGCGGCCCGCTGAACATGGCCGGAAATAGGGTGAGGATGTCTATCCGCATACGCCAGGAACGGCTGAACAGAAAAGGGGCCATGAAGAAAGTTGTCGCGCGATCTTCCCTACGCCTCGGTTCCGACGCCCGCGTCCCTGTTCCTTCCATCATGGTCCCCGGCAGCGCCGCGCAACGTTTCGATCGCGTGCGGCAAGACCGGCAGCAATACCGACAGGTTCTCGCGAACGCCCTTCTCACTGCCGGGCAGATTGATGATCAGCGTCCGCCCGCGCACGCCGCACACCGCCCTCGAGAGCATTGCCATCGGTGTGTGGTGCAGACCCTCGGCGCGCATCGCCTCGGCCATGCCCGGTATGCTGTAATCGAGCACTGACAGGGTCGCCTCGGGTGTCACGTCCCGCGGGGAAAGCCCGGTGCCGCCGGTCGTGACGATCAGATCGAACTCGCGTGTACCGGCCCACTCGCGCAGCGTCGCGGCGATCTGGTCACGCTCATCCGCGATCACGAGGTAGCGCTGTACCTCGCCGGTATCCCTCAGCAGCTCGCGGATGGCCGCGCCCGAGGTATCCTCGCGTTCACCGCGGGCGCCCTTGTCGGACAGCGTGAGTATGGCGATCCGAACGGGGGTGCGCATTGTTGTCACTGGATATAGATTCCTGACATGTTGACATATGCCACTGACGGGAAAGTCTTATATAGCCGTACCGGCTAGGTTTCCATAAGAAGCTTCCCCGACGGAGGGGGCACTGGCTATGATGAGGGCGCTTGAGAGAGGCACTGACCGCCCGCCGGCCAGGCCGATTTCACACCAACAGTCCCCGCGCCTCACGACCAATCCTTGCTCATTCGGAAGTGTAGCACGTCCCCGCCGGGCGTTGCGCCAGTCCTTCGTTGCCTGCTGCCGTGCCCGCACGCAGCTCGATCCGGGGGGCGGTCACGCGCGGGTGCGGTCGCGATCTCGCCGGAGAGAACGCATCGGCGTGACGACCTTTTGGCGCCCGCCGTCGCCGCGGCGTGCGTGCGCGCGTCGACCGGATCGGGGTGGGCGATGACGAGATCGCGCCGCGCCGGGGGACGGCGGAGGTCTGTGCAGGACGCGGCAGTTCCTGGGGGCGGCGCGCCGGTACATGTCCCGGTACTCCTCCATGAGGTGGTGGCCGGACTCGCGGTCACACCCGGGCGACACTATCTGGATGGCACACTCGGGTTAGGTGGGCACGCCGAGGCGATTCTCGCGGCGAGCGAACCCGATGGCGAATTACTCGGCATTGATGGAGACCCGGACGCGCTGGCGCTGGCCGGCGCCCGGCTGTCGCGGTTCGGCGGACGGGCGCATCTGACGCGTGGCAACTTTCGCGACATGAGCGAGATTGCACGCGCGGCGGGTTTCGGCCCCGTCGCGGGCATTCTGCTCGACCTCGGTGTGTCGAGCTTGCAACTCAGTGAACAGGGACATGGGTTCGCGTTCCGCTGGGACCAGCCGCTTGACATGCGCATGGACCCGCGCCTCGCTACATCGGCCGAGGATATCGTCAACACGTACACGGATAAGGAGCTGGCTGATGTGATCTACCAGTACGGTGAGGAGCGCCTCAGTCGGGCGATCGCGCGGGCGATCATCCGTGCCCGTCCGGTGCGCACCACCACGCAGCTTGCCAGGGCCGTCGAGCAGGCCGTGGGCGGAGCCGGCGGCAGGATCCACCCCGCCACCCGCACGTTTCAGGCGCTGCGGATCGTGGTCAATCGGGAACTGGATGCTCTCGCGGCGGCGTTACGCGCGGCTCACGACCTGCTCGACGGCCCTGGCGGACGGCTGGCAGTGATCAGCTACCACTCGTTGGAGGACCGGATCGTCAAAGAGTTTTTCGGGCGCGAGAGCCGCGACTGCGTGTGCCCTCTGGGCCTGCCGGTGTGCGTGTGTGGTCATCAGGCGACGCTGCGACGGGTGACGCGCCGGCCGATCACGCCGTCACCGGAGGAACTCGCGCGTAATCCCCGCTCACGAAGCGCCCATCTGCGCATCGTCGAACGGCTGTAACGGGAGCGGCGTGCCGGTCGCGCGGCCGTTCGCTTCCGACTCGGGCGACCACGACTCGACCGGCCACGAGATTGTTATCTTATTGCGGCTGAGGCCGGGCGGGCATTGTTGACAGAGCGGAGTGGCAAACGTGCACGAGCGGTCTGGTAAAGTGATTTTCGGTCCGTCCCGGTACTGCCGGTGACCACGTTGGAATCGCGGTTAATCAGAAGGACGAGGGACACCCCGTATGGCGGCGTTTGAAACACGGGACCGGCGTATTCAGACGGCTGCCGGGGGGTCGCGGCTGCGTATCCCGGGCATCGGCGCTATCGCGGCGGCGGGACTGGTCGTGGCCGCCGCCTTGCTGCCGGTGGTTCAAAGCAGCAAGGCCACCAGCGCCGGGTACGAAACTCGCCAGCTTGAACGCCGCAAAACCGACTTGCAGGCGTCAATCTATAACGCGCAGAGCGAGATCGCCGAACGGGGTTCGCTCGAGCACATCGAGCGAGAAGCGCGTGGGCGGCTCGGTATGCTTCCGGCAACCCGCACCGTCGTGCTGAAGGTTGACGACGCGGCGCCCCCCGCGTGGCAGGTGCCGTCGCGCTTTCTCGCGGCCGGGACACCGGTCGCCGCGCCGCCGGCGACCGCGCACGGCTGGCGCGGCTTTCTCGCGAAACTGCCGTTTCGCTAACCGCCGTTACCGGATGCGGGCGCACCGACCACCCCTCGGCCGCATCCGGTAACGGCATTTTGCTGCCCCGCGGCGCCGCGCGGTGACGAGGTGGAGGGTTTGGTGGCAACAGCACGGGAGGACCGGCCGCTGTGGCGGCTTTGGGCGGTTGTCTTGCTGCTCGGCATGTGCGCGACGGGGCTGGTGACGCGGCTGGCCTACCTTCAGGTCGTCCGTCACGACGAGTACGCCGCCGAGGCCCTCGGCGAGCACATCGGCGACCGTCCGCTCGTCGCCCACCGCGGGGCAATCCTCGATCGCAACGGCCACCCGTTCGCGACCTCGATCGACACCTGGGACATTTCGGTCGACCGCGCGATCTGGGCCGACTCGCGCACCGCCGCTCGCGCGGCTGACAAGCTGGGGAGCGTTCTCGGTCGGAGCCGGGCGGACATCCTGGCGCTCACGGGCGGCGCCACAACCGGCGCCGTGACGATCGCCCGTCAGGCGCCCCACGACACCGGTCGCGCGATCGCGGAACTCGGCTTACCCGGCGTGCTGATCGAGCAATCCAGCCGCCGTGTCTACCCGGAAGGCGATCAGGCAGGTCCATTGCTCGGGTTTACCGGCCAGGATCAGCATGGATTGACCGGGCTGGAGGCGGACATCGATGGGACACTCACCGGTCAGCCCGGCCGGCTATGGTTCGAGCGTGACAGCCTCGGCAACGCCATCCCCTTCGGCTACCGCCGCCAGCAGGATCCAGTTCCCGGCCGTGATGTCGTGCTGACGGTCGACCGCACGATCCAGCGGATGGCCGAGCGCGAGCTTGATGATGCGATTGCACAGACAAAGGCAACCGGTGGGACGGTGATCGTGCAGGAGCCGCGCACCGGCGCGATCCTGGCGATGGTGAACCGACCGGGGTTCTCGCGGGGCGCGGTCGATCTGGGTACCCCGCGGGGCATGGAGTCGGTACGCAATCGCGCCGTGACCGATCAATACGAGCCGGGGTCGGTGTTCAAGCTGGTGACGATGGCCGCCGCCCTGAACGAGGGCAAGGTCAACCTCAACACGACCTACAACGACACCGGACAGGCGCTGGTCGGCGGTCGCACGTTTCACAACTGGGACTTCTCACGCAACGGCCCGACCACGTTGACGACCGTGTTGGTGCGCTCGCTCAACACCGGGACGGTATGGCTCGCCGACAAGGTGCTGGGCGCCGACCTGTTCTATCGGTACGTCAAGGACTTCGGATTCGGGGCGCCCTCGGGTATTGGACTGGCAGGCGAGGCGGCGGGCATGTACCGGCTGCCCACGGAAGAGGGGTGGTATCGATCCGATCTTGCCACCAACAGCTTCGGACAGGGTATCAGCGTCACGCCGATCCAGGTGGTGAATATGGTGTCGGCTATTGCCAATGGTGGAACGCTCATGCGACCGTATGTGGTGCAGGAGACCCGTGGCGTGGACGGCGTGCACACCGTTGCCCCACACGCGACGCGGCGCGTGATCAGTGAACCCGCCGCTCGGGTGCTGCATGGAATGATGCAGCAGGTCGTGGACGAGAACGCGCTCGCGCAGGTGCCCGGCTACAGCGCCGCCGGCAAGTCGGGCACCGCGTACGTGCCGATCAAGCCGACCGGTTCGCGCGATGACGCCTACGTGGACGAAATCACGATCCCGTCTTATGTCGGCTTCGCGCCGCTAAGTTCCCCGCGTCTCGCGGTGTTGATCAAGCTGGACAACCTGACGACATCCGATTTCGGCGGTACCTTGACGGCGCCGGTGTTTTCGCGGCTGGCGCACGGCATACTTACCTATCTGCGCGTGCCGCCGGACCGCCCGGAAACGCTCGCGCAAGAGACGGCCTCGGGGCGATAGGGGGCGATCAGGTGTTCACGCACTCCGACATCACTGCTGCCCTGCACGGCGAATTGCAGCGCGTCGCGGGCTGTGCGACCGCCGCCTATCCGCGCGCCGAGGTTGACTCGCGCCGTGTGCGGCCGGGCGACCTGTTCGTCGCGTTGCGCGGCGACCGGGTGGACGGCAACGACTTCGTGGCCGAGGCGCTGGCGCATGGCGCGGCCGGCGCGCTGGTGGAACGGATTCCGGCAGATCTGCCCTCGGGAGCGGCGCTGTATCAGGTACCGGATGCGCTCAAGGCGTTGCAGCGGCTGGCGCGGTGGCACTGGCGACAGCGTCCCCTGCCCGCGCTGGAGATTACCGGCACCGTCGGCAAAACCAGCACGAAGGAAGTAGCGGCGCGGGTGTTCGGCCGGAAATACAACGTACTCATGAGCGAGGGCGGCCTCAACGGCGATATCGGCCTGCCATTAGTGCTTCTTCGCCGGGAGCAACGGCACGACTTCGCGGTGCTTGAACTCGGCATGCATTATCGCGGTGAAATCTCGCTCCAGTGTGACCTCGCCCCGCCGCGGTACGGCATCGTCACCAACATCGGCTACACCCATATGGAGCGGGTCGGCTCGCGGGCGGCCATTGTCGAGGCAAAGCGTGAACTGGTCGAACACGTCTCGCCTGACGGCGCGGTCGCGCTCAACGGCGATGATCCGCTGGTCATGACGATGCGCGGCGCGGCCGGCACGCGCGTGCTGGTGTACGGTACATCCGAGGGCTGCGACGTGCGTGGTAGTGAAATCGAAAGCCGGGGACGCGACGGGATCAGCTTCACGCTCACCAACGCGGGGCGCTCAATGCGCGTACATGCGCCACTCGTGGGCCTGCACAACGTCTATACATGTCTGGCGACGGCGGCGATCGCGCTGGCCGACGGGTTCACCCTCGCGGAAACCGGCGAGGCGCTGGCCGGGGTTTCCAATCCGCTGCGGCTCAAGTTCGTCGATGGGCCAGGCGGCGCACTGCTGATCGACGATACCTACAACGCAGCGCCGGCCTCAATGGCGGCGGCGCTGTGCGTGCTGGCCGGCCAGCCGGGGCGCAAGGTGGCGGCGTTGGGTGACATGCTCGAGCTGGGCGACGTCGAGGAGGAACAGCACCAGGCGATCGGCCGCCACGCCGCCCGTACCGTCGATGTGTTGTTCACGGTTGGACCGCGTGCCCGCTGGATCGCCGGTGCGGCCCGCGCGGCCGGCGCCCTCGATGTGCGCGAATTCACGGACAAGCAAGAGCTAGCGTCCGCGCTGCGGGCGGAGCTGCGCGCGGGCGATGTGGCGTTGCTAAAAGGTTCACGCGGCCTGGCGCTGGAGACGGTCGTGGAGGCGTTGACGTCGCCGGCCGGGGATTGAGGGATTCCACCACCCCTCCCTCCATCCCCGGCCTGCCACGTCAACAGGGCTTGCTGTAACGGTATCCTGGAGTAAGGGACAGATCCGTCGCCGTCCGACGGCGCCTGTCGCGCGGTGTGCGTGTGTTTCGTGCGCTAGTTATCGGAGCAATCGCGTTCATGCTGGCGGTGCTGATGGGCGGTCCGGTGGTCACCCTGCTGCGGCGGCAGAAGCTGGGCAAGGCGATCAGCGCCGATGTCCCTGGCTCGCACGCCTTCAAAGCGGGCACGCCCACGATGGGCGGTATCATCATCTTCGTCACGGTGCTGATCGTGACGGCGCCCTTCAACCTCAAGGAACGTCTGTCGATTCTGCTGCCGTTCACGATCATCGCCGTCACCGGTGTCATGGGGTTCATCGACGACCTCGGCACTCTCCAAGGCCGCACACGTCAGGGACTATCGTGGCGGCTCAAGCTGTCGGTGCTCTTTCTGGTGGGGCTGAGCGCGGGATTCGTGCTGTGGCACCCGGACCTGCTCGATATCCATACGGCGCGCGTGCCGTTCCTGGGCGTGTACGACATTGGCGTCTGGGTGATCCCGCTGTCCGTCACTATCACCTTGTTGCTCACACCGGCGGTGGCGATCACCGACGGTATCGATATGTTGGAGGGGTTGACCACCGCCACCGCCTTCGCCGCGTACGGCATCATCGCCGCCTATCAGGGCCAGCCGTTCCTCGGCGCGTTCTGCTTGACGGTGGTGGGCGCGACCCTCGGATTCCTGTGGTACAACGCCTTCCCGGCGAAGGTGTTCATGGGCGACACCGGCGCACTGCCCCTGGGTTCGGCGCTTTCGGTGGTCGCGCTGATGACCGGCCAGTGGTTAGTGCTGCCGCTGATCGGCGCGGTGTTCATCGCCAACGCGGCGGCAGACGTGCTCCAGATCGCCTATTTTAAGTGGTCGGGCGGCAAGAGGCTGTTCAGGAAGGCCCCGCTCCATCACCACTTCGAGTTGATGGGCTGGCACGAGACGACGGTGGTCATGCGCTTCTGGCTGGTCGCGCTGATCGGCGCCATGCTCGGGGTGGGACTGGCCATCAAGGTGTGAGCCGTGCCGTCCCCCCACGCCGTGGGATGGCGCCGGCGGTCGAGCGAGGGGCAGACGTTGGTGGAAGGCTGGCGATCACGCCAAGCCGCCAGGCGCACGTTTGCCTACGACAGAGTGATTGAGGTGACGGCCGGTGCCGCTGAATGAATTCAACGACCAACGGGCGCTCGTGGTCGGTCTTGGCGTCGAAGGCGTGGCGATGGCCCGCTTCCTGGCCGCCAAGGGCGCGGCCGTGACCGTGGCCGACGCCAAGCCGGCCGGGGCGCTGCGAGAGCCACTCGCCGAGCTGGATGGCATACCTTTGACGTACGCGCTCGGCGGCGTCGGACCCGAGTTGCTCGCTGGCGCGGATGTGCTGTATCTATCGCAGAGCGTACCCCTGGCGATCCCGCTGGTGGTGGAGGCGCGGCGGGCCGCGGCGCCCGTGCGGTCAATTGTCACACTGGCGTACGAGGTGTTTTTCGGACGGGTCGCGGCAATCACCGGCAGCAGTGGCAAGACCACGACCACCGCTCTGGTTGCCGCGATCTTCGCCGCCGCCGGACGTGCGCACATCCTCGCCGGCAACATCGGCGTGTGGCCGCTCGACGAGCTGGCCGGCGCATCGATGGACGATTGGGCGGTGATGGAGATCTCGCACACGCAGCTCCAGCTCACCCAACGGTCGCCGCACGTCGCCTGCGTCACCAACGTCACCCCGAATCACCTCGACCAGTTCAGTTGGGAGGAGTACGTCGCGCTCAAGCGGAACCACATCGCGCACCAGTCGCCGCTCGACATCGCCGTGCTCAACCTTGACAACGCGGTCACGCGCGAGTTTCGGACGAAGACGGCAGCAGAAGTGCTCGGATTCAGCATGGCCGGCGACATTCCCGGCGATGGGGCATTCGTCCGGGGCGACGCCGTTACCTGGCGGCGCAATGGTCGCGAAACCACCGTGTTGTCGGTGGCCGATATCCCACTGCGGGGACGGCATAACGTCGAGAATGTGCTCGCCGCGACCGCGACCGCCGGCGCCGCGGGCATCGACATGGGGGCGGTGGCGGACGCGGTGCGCGGCTTCACGGCCGTGCCACACCGGCTCGAACCGGTCGGCCTCGTGGACGGGGTCGCCTGGTACAACGACAGCATCGCCACTGCCCCGGAGCGGACACTGGCGGGGATGCGCAGCTTCTCCGAGCCACTGGTGTTGCTGCTTGGTGGACGGGACAAGAAGCTGCCGCTGGAGGCGCTGGCAGCCGAGTGCGCCGCCCGGTGTCGCGCGGTGGTCGCCTTTGGCGAGGCAGGTGAGCTGTTTGCCGCGGCGGTGAATGCGGCGCGGTCCACGGCCATGCCGCAGATCGTGCGGGTCGAGAAGCTATCCGAAGCAGTAGACGAAGCGGCACGGCTTAGCCGTCCCGGCGACGTGGTCCTGCTTGCTCCCGCCGGCACGAGCTTCGACGCTTATCCAAACTTCGCGCGACGCGGTGAGGAGTTCCGCCGTCTGGTACACGATTTGGCACAGACGGCCCGACCGGCCTGAGCGGCCGGCGGATGGGCGCATGACGGGATACGAGGATGAGAGCGTGAGCGGTTCACACCGACAGCGGTCCGGAAACACAAAGGCACTATGCCTCGTCGCGGCCAGTCCGGGTGACACCGCCTCCGTCCTGCCGGCCGGGCCGGCGCACGCGGCGGCGCGGGAGGCGCATTGATGGGAGCACGCGCGGCGATCGGCCGTACCCGCCCGAACCGGCCCGATCTTGTGATCGTGATCACGACGCTGGCGCTGAGCTGCATCGGCCTGGTGATCGTCTACAGCGCGTCGTTCGCGGTCGGTATACACGACTTCGACAATGTGAATTACTTTATCGTGCGACAGGCGCTGGGCACGGCGGGCGGGCTGGTGGTCATGCTAGCGCTGGCGCGCATGAACTACCAGGTGCTGCGCCGGCTTAGCCCGCTCATCCTGCTGGCGGCGCTGTTCGGGCTGGCGTTCGTGCTCCTCCCCGGCGTCGGACACAACAGCAACGGCGCCTCGCGCTGGATCCGGATCGGACCGCTGCCGCCGGTGCAGCCGAGCGAATTCGCCAAGCTGGCGATGGTGATCTACATCGCGGCGTGGCTCGCGTCCAAGGGCAGCGTGGTGCGGCAGTTCTCGCTCGGCGTGGTGCCATTCGTGATGATGGTCGGACTTGTCGGCGGGCTGATCATGCTCGAACCGGACATGGGGACGTTTTTGGTGATCGTTCTCACCACGGGCACGATGTTTTTTGTCGCCGGGGCGTCGCTTTCGCACATCATCACGCTGATCCTCGCCGGGATCGCCGGCAGTTCGCTGCTGATCGCGGTCGAGGGCTACCGGGCGGAGCGGTTACTCGCCTTCCTTCACGCTGAACACGACCCGGCGGGCAAGGGCTTTCAAATCCTCCAACTCTTGATCGCACTCGGCAGTGGTGGTGTGCGCGGCCTGGGCCTGGGAGAGAGCCGGCAGAAGTTCTTCTATATCCCCGGCGCCCACACCGACGGCATCTTCGCCATCCTCGGTGAGGAGCTTGGGTTTGCCGGCTGTGTGATCGTGATCGGCCTATTCGTCTTGCTGGTAGCGCGCGGTCTCCGCACGGCTCTCCGTGCCCGCGACGAGTTCGGTTACCTGCTCGCCGTCGGTGTCACCTGCTGGATCGGCTATCAGACACTGATCAACATCGCCGGTATCACCCGCTCGTTGCCCCTGACCGGTATTCCACTGCCCTTCCTCAGCTACGGTGTCTCGGCCCTGGTTTCGACGATGGCGGCTGTCGGCGTGCTGCTCAGCGTCTCCCGATACGCCAAGGAGCCGGGCTACAGCCCCCGTCCCGCCGGTACGCCTGCCCCTCCTGTCATCCGTCGCGACGTGTCCGCTCGCCCGCGATCCGCGAACCACGGATCGCGCGATCTCACGCCCAAAAACTTGGCAGCGCTTCCGACCCCGGCGCCGCGCGCCGCCCCGGCCATGACGGCCGTCCCATCGCGACTCCGCGCGGGAGGCATGCGCCGCGACGCGACGGATACCGGCGAACGCGCCGCGGGCGTCCGTGGGTGGTCTGTATGAGACTGGTACTGGCGGGCGGCGGAACGGGCGGACATGTGTACCCCGGCCTAAGCGTCGCCGAGGCGCTCGCGGGTGAGGCCGCCGGTATCGAGCTTCTGTATATCGGCCGCGCCGGCGGCGCGGAGGAGCGGATCGTGCAACGGGCGGGTGTGGCCTACGTCGGTGTGCATGCCGCCGGGTTGCGGGGAAAGTCGCCGCCGGCGGTCGCGCGAGGGCTGGGGGCGATGGGGGCGGGACTGGTCGAAGCCTGGCGGGCGCTGGGCCGGTTCCGGCCGCGGGCGGTGTTCGCGACCGGCGGTTATGCATCGGCGCCGGTGGGACTCGCCGCCCGCATGCGCGGTATCCCCCTGCTGCTCTATCTGCCTGATGTCCATCCCGGCTGGGCCGTGCGGCTGTTGTCGGGGTTCGCCGCCCGAATCGCCACCACGACGGAGCGCTCGCTCGCGCATTTGCCCCGCGCCAAAACCACCGTCACCGGCTATCCCGTGCGGGCGGCGTTTTTCGAGACCGCCCGCCCCGATGCCCGACAGCGGCTCGGCCTGCCGCCGCGGCTGCCGGTGGTGTTGGTCACGGGCGGCTCCTCCGGCTCGCGCGACCTCAACCGCGCGGTCGCGCGTCATCTACCCCAGTTTCTCCAGGCGGCCCATATCATCCATAGCTGCGGCCCGGCGTTCGAGCCGGAACTGCGCCGGCTCGCGGGGCGCGTCTCCCCCGAATTGCAGGGGAAGTATCACCTGTACCCGTACGTCGACGACATGCCCGCCGCGATGGCGGCGTCCGATCTGGCGGTCACACGCGCCGGGGCGTCGACGCTGGGCGAGTTACCCGCGGCCGGCCTGCCGGCGGTGCTCGCGCCGGGGCCATTCTCCGACCAGCAGCGCAACGCGGACTATCTAGCCGAGCGCGGTGCGGCGGTTGTGCTGCCCAACGATGATCTGGACCGGCTGTACAACACCGTCCACGCGCTGCTCACCGTCGATCCGGTGCGCCGGCTTGGCGACATGCGTCGCGCCATGCGCGATCTCGCTCGACCAGACGCCACCCGCGACCTCGCGCGACTGCTATTGGAGGTGGCGGATGGGAGATGACCGCCGTGCGCCTTTGCCACACGCCGCCGCGGCAGATGGGTTTGGCACCGGTGCGCCGCTCCCGGCGCGCGTGCATCTGATCGGCATTGGCGGGGCGCATATGTCGGCAATCGCGCGGATTCTGATGGCGGGGGGCGTGCATGTCTCCGGCTCCGACACGCGCGACACGGAGATCACCAAGCGGCTCGCCGAGCTGGGGGCGGTCATCCATCTCGGCCACGACGCCGCCAACCTGGGCGACGCCGCACTGGTGGTATTCACCGCGGCGGTGAACGAGGACAACGCCGAGGTGCGCGAGGCGCGACGGCGCGGTGTGCCGGTGATCAGCCGGGCGCGGATGGTGGCGCGGCTGATGGAGGGCCGTGTCGGAGTCGCGGTCGCGGGCACGGCCGGCAAGACGACCACGTCCGCCCTGCTCGCGTTCATGCTGGTGCGCGCCGGCCGGTCGCCCTCGTATCTACTCGGCGGCGAGTCCGTCGATCTCGGCGGAAACGCGGCGCCGGGTGACGGTCCGGATATCGTGGTCGAGGCTGACGAGTACGCGCGTGCCTTCCTGGAATACCGGCCGCGAATCGCGGTTGTCACCAACGTCGAGCCGGACCACCTCGAGTACTTCGGCTCGGTCGATGAGTATATCTCCGCCTTTCGTCAGTTCCTCGGCAGAGTACCGCACGGTGGGACGGTGATCGGATGCGCCGACAGTCCGATGCTCGCATCGCTGATGGCCGAACCGCTGGCCGCGACTGTCCAACGCTATCGGGTAGCTGGAGTGGCCGGTCCCGACCGGCACGGCGCGGGCGCCGTGGGCACCGACTGGATGGCGGTGGACGGCGGGCCGAACGACCTGGCTGGACACACGTTCACACTGCTGCGGTCCGGCGAAATGTACGGTCAATTCGACACGGCTCAGCCGGGCCTGCACAACGTCGCGAACGCAACCGGCGCGATCGCGGCCGGCGCCGCGCTTGGCCTCACGCCGGCCGAGATGCGCGACAGCGTGCGCGCGTTCCGCGGGACGCGGCGGCGGTTCGAGAAGATCGGTGAGGCGCGCGGCATCCTGGTGATCGATGACTATGCCCATCACCCGAGCAAGGTGCGGGCGACCCTCGCCGCCGCGCGGGAGCGCTTCCCCGACCGCCGCGTCGTGGTATTGTTTCAGCCTCATACATACAGCCGTACCGCGTATCTGCGGGACGAGTTTCGCGATTGCTTCGTCAATGCGGACGCGCTGTATATTTTGGAGACGTATGCCGCCCGCGAAACGCCGGACGCCGGCATGAGCGCGGAGGCGCTCGCGGGGGAAATTCGCGCACCTGCCGCTCGTTATGTCGCTTCCATTAGGGATGCAGCAGAACTCCTCGCGATCGAGCTACAATCAGGCGACGTGCTTTTCACGATGGGCGCGGGCGATGTGACCGAGGCGGCGCCGGCAGTGCTGGCAGCGCTACGTGGACGGGATGGAACCGGGTAAGGGTGTGTCTCTGCACGAGGCTCGCGACCGAGAGCGGGCGAATTCGGTTAGCGACGGCGGCGCGAGCGTCGGGTCGCGGTCTCACGGAGCATGATGGTGATGGACTTGGCCGGGGCAAAGACAGCGCTGGAGCGGATCGCCCCCGTGCGGGAGTGCGAGCCGTTGTCGCGCCACACCACCTTCGGAATCGGCGGACCGGCCGACCTGTACGTCAAGGTGGATAGTGCGCGGTCGCTGGTCGATGCCTTCGTCACGGCATGCGCGTGGGGCCTGCCGGTGTTCGTACTCGGCTCGGGTTCCAACATCCTGGTCAGCGATCGGGGCGTGCGCGGAGTCGTGATCGAAAACGATGCGAAGGCCGTGGACGGTCCAGCCATGCAACCAGACGGACGGGCGCGGTTCGTGGCCGAATCGGGCGCGTCGTTCGCGGGGGCGTCGCGCCGGTTGTGCCGCGTCGGTTATGCCGGCTTGGAGTGGGCGGTCGGTATTCCGGGGACGATCGGCGGCGCGGTGGTGTACAACGCCGGCGCGTATGGGGGATGTCTGGCGGATGTACTGGTGAGCGTGGCCGTCGCGGATGCGTCGGGCCATAACCGCGCCATCCCGGCGGCCGATCTCCGGTTGGAGTATCGCGGAAGTGTCTTTACGCGCGGCCTGCTGCACGACCTCGTGGTCGTGTCGGCCACCTTCGACCTGCTCCCCGGCGACCCCGAGGAGGTCATGCAGCGGGTGGCCGCGCTGGACACCAAGCGCCTCGCCGCCCAACCGCGCGGCCGGAACGCTGGTTCGATCTTCAAGAACCCGCCCGGTCACGCGGCATGGCGGTTGATCGATGAGGTCGGGCTGCGCGGCCATCGGGTGGGTGATGCCGAGATCTCGGCCAAACACGCGAACTTCTTCGCCAACAGTGGCCGCGCCACCGCCGCCGAGGTGAAGCAGTTGATCGATCTGGCGGCGGAGCGCGTACGAGAGCAGTTCGCTATCGAGTTGAACCGCGAAGTACAGCTCGTGGGAGAATTCTGACCGCGCCCCTGACGGGGTGTGGAGTGGTCGGAGGCGCATCACCTCTCCCCCAACCCCTCCCCCCCGGCAGGCCGGGACGGGGCTGCAAGGGGAGGGGAGCCACCCTCTCTCCCGTCCCCAGCGGGAAGCGGCGGGGAGGTGAGCTGATAAATGAAAGGCAGCCGCCATGCAAACGTCACGACGGCCGCGCGTCGCGATCATCTTCGGCGGACGTTCGGGCGAGCACGAGGTCTCGGTGGCATCGGCGCGCTCGGTTATGGCGGCAATCGACCAGGAGCGCTTCGAGGTCGTGCCGGTAGCGATCGCGCGTACCGGCGCCTGGCTCACGGTCGAGGAGACGCGGGCCGCGCTTACGCGCGTTGAGGGGGCGGGACAGAACCTGGCGACGATCGAGGTTGAGGGGGAGGGATTGCTCGCCCGTCCGGAGGTGCTGGCACTGCTGCGGGACGTGGATATCGCCTTTCCCGTGCTCCATGGCACCCAGGGTGAGGATGGCGCCATCCAAGGGCTATTCGAACTGGCGAACGTGCCATACGTCGGCGCGGGCGTGACCGCCAGCGCGGCCGGCATGGACAAGAGCGTGCAGAAAGCGCTGTGGAAGCAGGCGGGGCTGCCGGTGGTGCGCTCGCTCACGCTGGCCCGCGGCGACTGCGAGAGCGACCCGGCGGCGGTCGCGCGTCGCGTCGAACGCGAATTCGCCTACCCGGTCTTCGTCAAACCCGCCAACAGCGGCAGCTCGGTCGGGGTATCGAAGGTGCGGTCGCGTGAAGATCTGGCTGACTCCTTCCTTGAGGCCGGTCGCTGGGACCGCAAGATATTGGTCGAGGAGGCAATCACCGGGCGCGAGATCGAGTGCGCGGTGCTCGGCAACGACGAGCCGGTCGCGTCACCACTGGGAGAGATCGCGCCGAACGCCGAGTTCTACACCTATGAGGCGAAGTATGTGGACGATTCCACCCGGTTGATCGCGCCGGCCGTACTGCCCGACACGCTCCGCGCCGAGTTCCAGCAACTGGCCGTGGCGGCGTATCAGGCGATCGATTGCGCGGGCATGGCGCGGGTGGATTTCTTCCTGACGGCGGACGGGGAACCGCTGCTGAACGAGATCAACACCATTCCCGGCTTCACCCGCATTAGCATGTATCCCCGTCTGTGGGGCCTCGCCGGACTCTCGTATCCGGCGCTGATCAGCAGATTGATTGAATATGGATTTGAGCGGTATGCCGAAGCGCACCGATAAGCGCGATCCCTCCGCGGCGAATCGCGAGGCGGACCCGTTGGACGATGCGCCGGCCAGAGCGGACGGGGCGCATGATGTGGCCGCGAGCGACGCGGACGTTGCCGGCACGCCGGCACGACCCGAATATCCATCGCCGTCAGCGACCGGCGTCTCGCGGGCGCACCGGACGGCCACACGCGCGATCGAGCACGGGGCGCCGCTGCCCGCCGGCTCCGGTCCCGGGCCGCGGGCACGGCCGGCGGTGGCGCGACCGCACGGGCGCGAGCGGTATGTGGTGCCGCGCACCCGCTCACACCGGCTGATGATGCTGGCGGGCGCGATGGTCACGCTCGTGACGTGCGTGCTGGGCGCATACGCGGTGGTCAATGCCGGATTCTTCCGGGTGGACCGGGTGGATGTGACGGGCACGACCCGACTGAGCACGGACGAGATCGCCCGGGCGACCGGCGCCAGTGGCCGCGAATTGTTCGCCGTCGATATCGCGCGTTCGCGAGCCGCGGTCGAGCGGATCGCCGGTGTCAGCCGCGCGGACGTGCACCGGGTCTGGCCGCGGCGACTGACGGTGCGGGTCGTTGAGCGGGCGCCCGCGGCCGTCTGGCAGGTGGGCGCCGTCGGCTACACCGTGGACAGCAGTGGCACGGTGCTCGACTTCGCGCCCGAGCCGTCGATGCTGACCATTTATCAGGCCGACGGCGGGTCCGGCCTAGTCGCCGGCGAGCATGTGGACGGCGACGCCGTGCGAGCGGCGCTTCAATTGCGCGATACTGTGCCGGCACGGGTGGGGCAACAGGCCGTCCGGTTCGAGTGGACCGCTCGCAATGGCCTGGAGATCGCCACCGATAAGGGTCAGCGCATCCGGTTCGGCGACGGCGCCGATATTGATTTCAAGCTCGCCTTGTGGCGCGGCATTCTTGATCAGGCCCGCCGTGACCGGAGCACGGTACGCGAGATCGATTTACGATTCGGAGATCGAGCGGTCTATCGGTAGGCGATGCAGAACGGGCGGTTCTCGCCGGTGGAGTCAGCCAGGCACCCCGGCAACCCGTGCTCGGCGCCTCGAATGGAGTGAGCACCGTGCGGCGAACCAGTGGTGTCGCGGCGATCGATGTGGGCACTACGAAGATCTGCACCCTCGTGGGCGGATTCGACGACCGTGGCCGGCTGTCAATCACGGGCATGGGTATCTGCAGCGCCCGCGGCATGGCGCGGGGCGGCGTCGATGACATCGCTAAGGCGACGGCCGCGATTCAGGCATCGGTGCGCGCGGCCGAGGAGATGAGCAACACGCGGATTGTCTCCGCCACGGTGGGTGTCGCCGGGGCGCACATTGCCTGCCTCAACTCGCGCGGCACGGTCGCCATGCCCAATGTCCAGCGGGCGATCACGGCGGAGGATGTGAAGCGGGCGTTGGAGGGCGCGCGGACGGTCACTATCCCGAACAATCGAGAGATTCTCCATGCCATTCCCCGATTCTTCGTCGTTGACGGCGACGAGAGTTCCGGCGACCCGGTGGGGAAATATGGACACCGTCTCGATGTCGAGGCTCACGTCATCACCGGCGCGGTGACGGCGATCCAAAACCTGACCCGTTGCGTGGAGGACGCGGGGGTGCAGGTCGATATGCTGGCGCTGGGGCCGGTGGCGGCGGCTGACGCCGTGCTCGACGATGAGGAGCGCACGCACGGGGTGGCGCTGGCCGACATCGGCGGAGGCACCACCGATCTGGCGGTGTACGTCGAGGGGGCGATCCTGCATACGGCGGTGCTACCGATCGGCGGCAACAACATCAGTAATGACGTGGTGTACGGTCTCCGGGCGCCGTTCAGCGCGGCCGAGGCGGCGAAGGAGATCTACGGGCAGGCGCTTGCCGCCGAGGTGGCGCCGGGCGAGACCTTCGAGATCGAGGCGTTCGGCGCCGAGCGGCGGCGGATCGTCAGCCGTCGCGACCTGTGTGAGATCGTGCAGGCGCGGATGGAAGAGATCTTGGAGATGATCCGCGAGGAAGTGACGCGGCTGGGCTACGAGGAGATGATCTCGGCGGGCATTGTCCTAACCGGCGGCGGCGCCAATCTGGCCGGCATCGTGAGCCTGGCCGAACGGGTGATGCGGATGCCGGTCCGTATCGGCTCACCTCCCGGGGGTTATCACATGGACGAGACGCTGGAGAACCCCGCCTTCAGCACCAGTATCGGCCTGCTAGGATGGGCCGTACGCGAGCACGACGCGGTGCTGCGTCCGGCGCGGCCGCGACCGGCGTCACGGCCCGCGGTAGGATGGCGACAACGACTGTCGGGCATCGCTCGGGTCTACTTGCCGGAAGAAAACTAGGTGGCGCGTGGTGCGTTGCGCGTGAGGTGACGCCGTGGGTGGATTCACGGCCACCGCGTAGGACATGGCAAATCACCCACATTGGAGGCCCCGCCGTGACGTTCTTGAAGATGGCGCGCAAAGGTTCGGAAAGGAGTTCCCTCCCCACTATGGTTCGACATCCAAGTCTGCAACACGACGACAATCTTCCACCAATTAAGGTGATCGGTGTGGGCGGCGGAGGCTCAAACTCGGTCGACCGCATGATCCAGGAGCGCTTGTACGGTGTTGAGTTCGTGGCGGTCAACACCGACGCCCAGGCGCTGGCGCGCTCGCAATCGCCGACACGCATCCGCATCGGCGACAAGCTGACCAAGGGTTTGGGCGTGGGCGGCGATCCGACGGTCGGGGCGCGCGCCGCCGAGGAGAGCACCGAGGAGCTGGCCGAGTCGGTGCGCGGGGCCGAGATGGTATTCATCACGGCCGGCATGGGCGGCGGCACCGGCACCGGCGCCGCGCCGCTGGTCGCCGAGCTATCCCGCCAAGCCGGGGCGCTGACCGTGGCGGTCGTGACCAAGCCGTTCAGCTTCGAGGGCGCGAAGCGGCGCAAGCAGGCCGAGGAGGGCATCGAGCGCCTGCGCGACAAGGTTGACACCTTGATCGTGATCCCGAATGATCGCCTGCTGTCGATCTGCGACCAGCGCGTGACGATGGCCAATGCCTTCCGCGAGGCCGACGGTGTGCTGCATCAGGGTATCCGTGGCATCTCCGAGCTGATCACGCGGCCGGGCCTGATCAACCTCGACTTCGCCGATGTGAAGAAGATCATGCACGGCGCCGGTCCGGCGCTGCTGGCGATCGGCCGCGGTCACGGCGAAAACCGCGCCGTTGACGCCGCCAAGCAAGCGATCGCCAGCCCGCTGCTCGACGCCAGCATCAACGGCGCGCGTGGCGTGCTCTTCAACATCACCGGCCCGGAAGACCTGCTGCTGTTCGAGGTCAACATGGCGGCGCAGGTGATCAACGAGGTGGTCGATAGCGAGGCGGAGATCATTTTCGGCGCGGTGCTCGACGATTCGTTGGGCGAAGAAGTGCAGATCACGATCATCGCCACCGGCTTCGAGGCGCAGTCCCAGGAGATGCCCCGGCAGCGGCCCGCGAACCAGAATAGCAGCCCCGTCTACTACGAGGAGCGCACCCCACGCCGCCAGATGCAGCCGCCAGAGCCGGCCCAAACCGGCGAACCCGCCGATCTACCGGCCTTCCTCCGCCGGACGATCGCCTCGCGGCAATAGCGGCGCGGGACGACCTAACCCCCCGACCCCCTTCCCCGCAAGGGAAGGAGGAGGCCACGAATCCGCGAGTCGAGATTCGAGCCGTGTGCCCGTGGGTGAAGGCTTCGAATCTCGACTCGCGGAATGGCGGAGACGATTTCTCCCCTCCCCTTGCAGGGGAGGGGCCGGGGGAGAGGTTTCGGACGCGCCGCCATCACTCGACGAATAGCACCCCAAACTGATTGTCGATCACCTCGCCGGTGTCGCTGACGCTGAAATTCGAGGTGATATAGCCGCTCGCGCCCTTGAACTAGCTCTCGCCGTCATCGAGCTTCCACATCACGGCTCCGGCGCTGAGCTTCGGGCCGGCGCACGGCCCGAGGTAACCCTCGCCCAGCGTGCTGAATCGGAGCCGGTTGCCCTCACCGAACGTGATCGTCCCCTCCTCCTTGAAGGCCTGCTCACCCGTCATGGTCACCCGCGACTCGAAGCGCGCGTCGGAGCCGGCGACCGGCGCGATCGTTGTGCTCAGGCCGCTGCCCCCGATCGTGGTCGTGATCGCGGCGCTGGGGGAACTGGTCGTCGCTGCCAGGATGCCTTCCTGCCCCTCGACCGGCGCGGCCTGCCCGCGAAACTGTAGTGCATACACCACCTGACGCATGGTCACGCTCCTTTCAGGTCGATTAACGGTCCGCGGCGCCGGGCTAGCGCCTCCCATCCCGTGTGCTCGGGACTATATTGGGCCGCGCGGATTCTTCGCGAAACCCTGTCTCTTCGATCGGGAGTGCCACATTGTGGTCGCCAGCCGGCGCAGCTTTTCGTAAGAATGTGTGAGCAGATACACCAAATAGTGTATGCTCATCGCGCTCCACCCCAAGATATTGTGGTATAATGGGTGAGCAGGTAAGCAGTTTATTCTGTCGAGTTGCCGATGCAATGCCCATACTGCCGCCACCGCGATTCCCGCGTCGTTGATTCTCGCACCGGCGAGAGCGACATTCGCCGCCGGCGTGAATGCGAGCGCTGCGCCGGCCGGTTCACAACCCACGAGCGGGTCGAGGGCGGCTCGGTGCGGGTGATCAAGAAGGACGGCCGGCGCGAGCCGTTCGCCCGTGAGAAGCTGGCGTCGGGCGTGCGGCGCGCCTGCGAGAAGCGGCCGGTATCGACGGTGGCGGTCGAATCGCTGGTGGACGACGTCGAGCGCCTGGTGCGTGAATTGGGACAGCGCGAGGTCGCGAGCACCTGCATCGGTGAGATCGTGATGGATCGCCTGCGCTGTCTTGACCAGATCGCCTACGTCCGCTTCGCATCGGTCTACCGTTCATTCACGGACATCGGCTCACTCCGCCAGGCGCTCGATGAGCTGGATGGCAGTTCACTTGCCGTTAGTTCTACCGTATCTGTAGCAGCGAACGGGTACACATCATGACTGCCAACATTCAAGTTGAGTTTGTTCGTGGGAAGCGCACGACAGGCACAGCACTCTGTACGTTAGAGAAGAAGGATTGGAAGGATGGCGCAACCGGAAGACTAGTAAGCCTCACTCTTGATGAAGGTAGTATTTCTAATTGGCTCGACATGCGGCTCGTGGGAGAATTCGTACCGGGATTAAGGATAACGGTCTCCTACGATGGTAGTAAAGAAAATCCGTTCGCGGCAGCGATATTCATGGTTGGACAACATCAGCCAAAAACGTTGCTGCACTCGCCTGGAATTGTCGTTCGGCGCTTGTAGTCACCTATCTGATCGCCAATCACTGGGTGGGATGGCAGGACCCCCGACGCGGGACGAGCGGCGCACAGGGACGACCCCGGTGGCACCGAAGACGGAGAGACGGTCATGGTAGCGACACAGCCAACCCGAAACCGGCGGAACGGGCGCCAGCCCCTTGAGCTTTCCCACAACGCGCGAGTCGTCCTCGAACGGCGCTACCTGGCGAAGGATGAGACGGGCGGCGTGATCGAGACCCCGGAAGATCTGTTCCACCGCGTCGCCCGCACGCTGGCGGCAGCCGAGCCGAAGTATGGCGCCGATGACACGCGCACACGTGAGGTCGAGGATGAGTTCTACCGGCTGCTCACCCGGCTCGACTTCCTGCCCAATTCGCCGACCCTCGGCAATGCCGGCCGGCCGCTGGGTCAGCTCTCCGCCTGCTTCGTGCTGCCGGTGGAAGACTCATTGCAGTCGATCTTCGAGACCGTGAAGCACGCGGCGCTCGTGCATCAGAGTGGTGGCGGCACGGGCTTCTCGTTCACGCGGCTTCGTCCCGAGGGCAGCATCGTGCGCTCGACCAGCGGCGTCGCCTCCGGGCCGGTGTCGTTCATGAAGGTGTTCGACGGCGCGACCGAGGCGATCAAGCAGGGCGGCGCCCGCCGCGGCGCGAACATGGGCATCCTCGCGGTCGATCACCCGGACATCGATAAGTTCATCGCGATGAAGTCGGACATGACCACGCTCCAGAACTTCAACATCTCCGTGGCTGTCACGGAGAAGTTCATGCAGGCGATCGAGGACGGCAGCGACTACGACCTGATCGACCCGCACACCAAGCAGGTGGCCGGAACGAAGAATGCCCGCGCGCTGTGGGACGTGCTGGTCGCCAACGCCTGGAAGAACGGCGATCCCGGCCTGATCTTCATCGACCGCATGAACGAGACGAAGTCCAACCCGGTGCCGCCGCTCGGCCCAATCGAAAGCACCAACCCCTGCGGGGAACAACCGCTTTATCCGTACGACTCCTGCAACCTCGGCTCGATCAATCTCGCCAAGTTCGTTGGCACGGCATCGGGCGGCGCCGAGATCGATTGGCAGCGACTCGGTGAGGTGGTGCCGCTGTGCGTGCGCTTCCTCGATAACGTCATCGATATGAACCGCTATCCGCTGCCGCAGATCGAAGAGACCTCGCACAACATCCGCCGCATCGGCCTGGGTGTGATGGGGTGGGCGGACATGCTCTACGGCCTCGGCGTGCCGTATGACTCCGAGGAGGCGCTTGACCTGGCAGAACGGGTGATGGCCTTCATCCAGTCGAAGGCAGACGCGGGATCGGCGGCACTGGCCGGCGAGCGCGGCGCGTTCCCGATGTGGGCGGTAAGCGTGTACGGGCCGGAGGCGGACAGCGAGTGGGCGGGCACCAAGCTGCGCAACTCGACCCGTACGACGATCGCGCCCACCGGCACACTCAGCATCATCGCGGACTGCTCGGGCGGCGTCGAGCCGGTGTTTTCGCTGGCATTCACGCGTCAGCATTATCTCGATCCGAAGAATCCCTCCACGACCACCAAGCTGACCGAGGTGAACCGGCATTTCGAGGCGGTCGCCCGGCGCGAGGGCTTCTACTCCGAGGAGTTGATCGCGTTCCTAGCCGGCGGCGGCCATCTCGCTGACCGCGATGAGGTACCGGATTGGGTCAAGCGGGTGTTCGTCACGGCACATGACATTACACCGGAATGGCACGTTCGCATGCAGGCGGCCTTCCAACGCTATACCGACAATGCCGTCAGCAAGACGATTAACTTCCCGAACACGGCAACGATCGAGGACGTGGAGCACGCCTACCTGCTGGCGTACCGCGAGGGGTGCAAGGGCATCACCATCTACCGCGACGGCTCGCGTGAGTTCCAGGTGCTTAGCCATGACAAGCCGGAGGCTGATCAGTCCGCGAATGTGACGGCCGCGACGCCGGATGCGCCTGCCCTGATCATCCCCACGCCCGTGTCGAGCGGCGCCCTCACGCCTCAGCGTCGCCGGCTGCCGGATGAGCGACCCTCGATCACGCACAAGTTCCAGGTGGGCGAGCAGGAAGGTTATGTCACGGTCGGACTGTATGAGGATGGCCGGCCGGGTGAGGTGTTCTTACGCGTGTCCAAGCAGGGTTCGACCGTCAACGGCCTGATGGAGAGCTTGGGCCAAGTGGTCAGCCTCGCCCTCCAGCACGGTGTGCCGCTCGACAGTCTTGCCTCCAAGATGAAGAACTCCCGTTTCGAGCCGGCTGGTCTGACCGTCAACCGCGAGATTCCCACCGCCACGTCGCTGGTTGACTACGTCTTCCGCTGGCTGGATCGACGCTTCAACCCCGATGCCCAGGATCATGGTCACGCGAATGGCTACACGAACGGAAATGGCGGTAACGGGAACAGTTCAGGGCACGCCATCAATGGCAATGGCAACCGCGTCGCGCCGCCGGCCGGTGGCGGCCATGGCTTCGGAATGCCCAACGGCGGCGCCGGCTACAGCTACGCCTCTGACGATGTCGCCCACATCGAGTCCGGCGTCGGCTGCCCCGAGTGCGGCAGCCTCCTCCACTACTCCGAAGGCTGCATGACCTGCCGCGCCTGCGGCTACACCAAGTGCGGATGATATGGGTCACAGGTCACAGGTCACGGACAGGGGGAGCGGAAGTCGGAGGCGTGGGGGACGGAGAGGGGGCCTGGGGACGGGGGCGGCGGCTCCGCTGGTGGCGGCTGGGAAGCCACGGCGCCAGGAACATCAGGGATCCAGGCGTCACCGACCCGTCTGACTCCTGCCCCGCACCCCACGCCCCGCACCGACGCCGCTCCCCTGTTACCGTGCCCCCTGTCCCGGACCGTCGCCCGATGTCCATCCCCTTTCCCCTCTCACCCATTCCCCGTGACCCGTGACACATGACTCCTACCCCGCGCCATGTTCTCCATGACCTGTGCCCTGTGCCCTATGACCTATAGCCTATGACCTCCGCCCTCCGCCCTGTGACCTATCAGTCCTCCCCCTGGTACACTCCGCGGTGACGATGAATCACCGGATCACGCGAAGCGACAGGACGAGGCCGGCAGCGATGACGGTGGCGTTGGATATTGATATTCGGTTTCTGCGCCCGGAGGACGCGTCGCAGGTCGCGGACTTATTGGCGGTCGCCTTCGCCGAAGAGTTCGAGGGCACCGGCGCCGGCACACAATCGTTGATCCGCCAGCTTCGCACGGGAGGGCTGGCCCAGCACCGGGTCGTACGCTGGCTCCAGCCCTATCTCGGTGTGGAGTTTGCCTTCTTCGTCGCCGCCGTTGGCCCGGCCGTGGTCGGGTGTACCGGCGTCATGGGGCAGCGCCTTCCCGTGATCAACAGCGTCGCGGTGCGTCCGGAGTACCGGAGGCGGGGGATTGCCGAGGCGCTGGTTCAGGCGGCAGAACGCTTTGCCGCCGAACACGGACATGATCGGGTCGTGCTCGACGTGCTCGCGCACAATACACCGGCGATCACGCTCTACGAGAAGCTGGGGTACGGCGCGTACCATCGCTTCCGCACGTACGTCCGGCCGGTCACGCGGGAGGCGTCCGCGGCTCATGAGCAGGTAACGCCCGCCCCGCGACTCCTCGGCGGCCGGCTGCCGCGACGCATCCCGGCAGGACGCGCTGAACCTCACCTGCTCGCGCCCGCACCGGCGCTACCACCCGACTACAGTCTTGAGTTCACCCGGCCGGGGACCGCGATGGCGTTCGAACAGATCGAGCGCGCCGCACTGCCAGTGCGCTATCGCGAGGTGTCGCCGCCGGCGCGTGGTCGCTATAGCACCGGTCCGCCCTCGACCGTCGAGCGGCTGATGAGCAGTGCGCGCTCGTACCGCCGTACCGTGCTCCATCGCGGCGTGCCGGCCGGGTATTTTCTGGCGCACGCCGGTCCCGCGGTGCGTGAAGGGCGGGTGGAGTACCCGCTGCTGCCGCCCGAACACACCGCCGCACTCCCGGGCGTACTCGAGGATGCGGCCGGGTTCATGGCGTATCAGGGGGCCTCGTCGGCCCGCGTGGACCTCTCCGACGAGCGGCCTGACCACCACGCGGCCGTGGAGAGTGCAGGCTTCGCCCATCAGTGGACCTTCGTCCAGATGGTGAAGTGGCTGCGGCGCGGCGCATCCATCCCCGTGCACTCCCACCGATCGGTGCACATCGAATAGCGAACTGTGCGACCATCATAGCCGGCGCGCTATTCGGGGAGTTTCACCACCAACCGCTCGCGTGAGGCGACACGAGGATTGCATGGGGTTTTACTACGGACCGTCCAAGGCCCCGGAACCAGAGAAGGAGCCGGGAGGCTGCTTGGAGGCGCTGCTCTTGACGCGCGCGGCATTTGGAGCGCTGGCGTTGCCGATCTTGATCCTGTTCGGGGCCATGAGCGGTTTGCTGGGTGTGCTGTTCCTCTTTAGTGTCCATGTGCTGCTGGGGGCATTCGCGCTGGTCGCGCTCGGGGTCGGTATCGCCGTCTACGCGCGCTGGGAGCGGACCCGGTTCCACTCGGGACCACCAACAGGGTAATATGTCACGGTCAGATGCATGCTCGGGGTCGCACGCTGGCCCTGGAGAGCGGTATGATGAGAGGGCAATGCAGCCGACAATCAAAGCGTACGGGTGTCATCCCGATCCGTGCGGCAGAGAAGGGGGCAGCAGCCTTGAATCAGGAAGCATTTCAGTACCTCACCAAGATCTTCACCGAACGCGAGATCGACTACGAGCTGGGTGAGCTTGGCCACGCCGGCTGGGAGCTTGTCACCGCCCAGTGGGAGGAGTTCAGCTTCGGCGGACGTAGTCATCAGCAGGCGCGTTGTATCCTCAAGCGCCGCGCCCGTGTCGATGAATTCACCGAGACTCTGAACGCGATCAGCGCGTCCTGAGTTGCCGGCTGCCCGCCCCGCGCGATATGTTCGCCCGCGCATGACGACGTCTAACTTTCTCCCCTACGGGCAGCTACCATTGAGGCCCCGGCGCGGTTCGCGCACCGGGGCCTACGACTTTCGCCGATGGCCTCCCTCCCCATCGTGAGGTTCGAGATGCCGCGCGTCCTGCTCGCCGCGCTTGCCGTGGCGTTGACTCTAGCGGCGTGCGCCGCGCCCCGTCGGGAGGTCGAACGCGGAGCGGCGGCCGTCTTTGACGCCGTGACCATCACTCCAACCCTTCCACCGACACCACCGCCCGACACTCCGACGCCGGCTCCGCCGGCGCCGCCGACCCGAGCGCCGGCCGCGGCTCCCACCCCGACAGCGCCGGCCGCCGCGGCATCCGCCAACCTCATCCACGCCGTGGATTGGCGACGGGTCGTCGCGGCCGAGCTGCAAATCGATGGCGCGGCCGGCAGCGTCGAGCCGGAGAGTGTCGTGTATGCCGACCTCACCGGGGACGGCGCCGACGAAGCAATTGTGCCGCTGGCGACCGGGGGGACGGCCGGTGTGCTCGGCTACTACGTGTTCGGCATGCAGGGCGGCCGGCTGGTGCGGCTGCTGACCAGCCAGACGCCGGATGTGAGCGTCGGGGTCGCCGGCGGCCGGCTGGTCGAGACGGCGGCCGTGTTCGCGCTGAACGACCCGCGGTGCTGCCCCTCGCTGATCCGGCGTACATTTTACCGGTGGAACGGCAGCGGACTCGTACCCGAGGCATCCACCATCATGCCGAACCCGGATCGCTAGCGTTCGCATCGCGGGGGGTCGATACTGGCGGGGAACGCCCCCGGCCGGAACGGTCGCACCAATCAGTTCGAGCCGCGAGAACCCATCCCCATCCGTGAGGCGCTCCGCTGGCGCGGGACAATGGTGAGCAGGAGGCGCCAGGTCATGACAAGAACGCTTGCCGTCCACGATATGGCGACCAACATCCAGGCCGTGCGCGAGCGCATCACCGCCGCCGCTGGCCGTGCCGGTCGTGACCCCGCCACGGTGACATTAATCGCCGTGAGCAAGACGTTCCCCGTGGAGATGGTCCGCATGGTGGTGGCGGCCGGCCTCCGCGACCTTGGAGAGAACCGGGTGCAGGAGGCAGTCGACAAGCGGGCGGCGTTCGAGAGCGCCACATCTGACGGGGCGATCGCGAGCGGCTCCGCCCCGCGCCCGACATGGCACCTGATCGGCCACTTGCAGACCAACAAGGTCAAGACCGCGCTCCAGACTTTTGATATACTTCAGTCAATCGACAGCCTCCGTCTGGCCGAAACCGTCAGCCGCCAGGCGATTGCTCCGGTGGATGTACTGCTAGAGGTCAACGTGGCGGGGGAGGCGACGAAGTTCGGCGTTGCGCCGGGGGACGTGCCGCGAACTGTCGAGCAGGTTGGACGCCTCGAACATGTGCGGCTGACCGGTCTGATGACGGTGGCGCCCGCGGTCAGTGACCCGGATGCCGTGCGCGCGGTGTTCCGGACTCTGCGGGAATTGCGCGACGCGGCCGGGCTGACGGAGCTGTCGATGGGTATGTCGAATGACTACGAGATCGCCGTCGAAGAAGGCGCGACGATGGTGCGCATCGGACGCGCCATCTTCGGCGAACGACCCGAGCTGGCCCAATAGCCGGACGGGAACTTAGCGCGGGCGCGGGGACGGCGGCGCGCGTCGTCGTGTGAGTGTGGAATGCGGCTGAACATCATCGGCGGCGGATTCATGGGCGAGCCGATCATCGCGCGGGCGATCGCCAGCGGACTGGCGCGCCCCGATGAAGTGCAGGTCTGCGAAATCCATCCCGCGCGTTGTGAGCAACTCGCCGCGACGTACAAGGTCCACGCCGCACCGGGATACGCCGTCGTTGCCGGCCCGGCCGACGTGCTGGTGCTCGCGGTCAAGCCCCAGGACTTTGCCTCGGTCGCCGAGGGTTTGCGTTACCACCTTGCCCCCGAGCAACTGATTGTGTCGATCATGGCCGGGGTGCCGATGCGCCGGATCGGCGACACGCTCGCGCGACACCACGTCGTCCGCGTAATGCCTAACCTCGGCGCCCAGGTCGGTGAGGCGTTCAGTATTTGGACGGCGATGGATGAGGTCAATGACGACCAGCGCGCGGCGGTGCGTTCTTTGCTGACCTCTTTTGGACGTGAGATGTACACGGCGGAGGAGAAGGGTGTGGACATTGCCACGGCCGTCTCTGGCAGCGGCCCCGGTTATGTGATGCTCTTGGTCGAGGGGTTGATCGACGGCGCGGTGCATATCGGTTTACGGCGCGAGATCGCGACGGAGATGGTGCTCCAGACGATGCTGGGCGCCGTGCGCTGGGCACAAGAGACGGGTCGTCACCCGGCAGAACTACGGGCACAGGTGGCCTCACCAGGCGGGACGACCGTCGAGGGACTGCTGGCGATGGAGCGTCACGGTGTGCGCGCCGCGCTGATCGAGGCAGTCATTGCCGGATACGAAAAGAGTCGGGCGCTGGGCGCGTGAGGCGAGTCGGTTCGACGCAGCACCGCGGCGGGGCCGGCGCATGAATCCGCGTTAGCGGCTTAAGGTAGACAACACGATGGGTGACTTCATTCTCATATTCTTCAGGACTCTGGTTCAGATCCTGATCTTCGCCATCTTCGCCCGCTCGATTGTCTCCTGGTTCCCAATCGACCCGCATAACCCCTTGATTCGCGTGCTTAATGAGGTCACCGAACCGGTTCTCGCGCCGCTGCGGCGCGTGATACCGCGGCTGGGCATGATCGACATCTCGCCAATGGTCGCGATCATCGTGCTTTACGGAGTGCTCAGCATCCTCTCGACCGCATGAGCGACGCTCACGGGCTGCGGGACACATCTTTCAGCCGCGCGCACACATCATCGACGGCAAGTCCGTCGATCTCCACGAGCTTATGTCGCGCGGTCGCTCCCTGGACTACTCGAATATCGCGCGGCGGGACGCCGAGGACGCGCGACAGTAACCGCACCAGCGCCTCGTTCGCGCGCCCCTCGACCGGCGGCGCGGCCAACCGCACCCACAACACGTCGTCATGAATACCATTGACCTGGTCACGACCGGCACGCGGCGTGACCCGCACACGTAATCGCATGCTTGCTCCGGTGAAAATAGGTGATGGGCATTGGGCGCCGCCGGCCACGGGCCGCGCGCCGAGGGAGATAGAACACTTGTTCCGCGTACCTCTGCATGGTATCATCACCACGATACGTGAGAACCGTGGTAGGGTGGCGAGACGAGAGGGATTGAGGGAGAAAGATGGCAGGCGACGATCGAGCAAAGGCGCTTGAGCTGGCGATTGGACAGATCGAAAAGCAGTTCGGTCGCGGCGCGATCATGAAGCTCGGGGAGATTTCGAGTAGGCTTGCCGTCGAGGCGATCCCCACTGGCTCACCAGCGCTCGACATCGCACTCGGCATTGGTGGGCTGCCCCGCGGCCGTGTGATCGAGATTTTCGGCCAAGAGTCATCGGGTAAATCGACGCTCGCGCAATCGGTGATCGCCCAAGCGCAGCGCATGGGCGGCATGGCCGCCTACATCGATGTTGAGCACGCTCTCGACCCGGCGTATGCCGAGGCGATCGGCGTTAACATCAAAGAGTTGCTGATCTCGCAGCCGGATACGGGCGAGCAGGCGCTGGAGATCTGTGAGGCGCTGGTGCGCTCCAACGCGGTCGATATCGTCGTGGTTGACTCGGTGGCGGCGCTGGTGCCACGGGCGGAGATCGAGGGCGACATGGGCGACGCGCATGTCGGCTTGCAGGCGCGGCTGATGTCACAGGCGCTACGCAAGCTAACCGGCTCGATCTCCCGTTCGAACACGGCCGTGGTCTTCATCAACCAGCTCCGTGAGAAGGTCGGCGTGTTCTTCGGTAACCCGGAGGTGACACCCGGCGGTCGCGCGCTCAAGTTCTATTCGTCCGTGCGGATTGAACTCCGCCGTGTGGAAATCCTCAAGCAGGGGACAACCCCGGTCGGCGCACGCGTGCGCGCGAAGATTGTGAAGAACAAGGTCGCGCCGCCGTTCCGCCAGGCCGAATTCGACATCATGGTGTCCGGCAAGGCAACGGGAATCTCGCGCGAGGGCGACCTGATCGATCTCGGCGTCGAGGCGGGCATTGTCAAGAAGTCGGGCGCGTTCTTCTCGTATGGCGATGTACGCATCGGCCAGGGTCGCGAGAATGCCAAGGAGTTCCTGCGCGAGAACCCGGTGCTCACCGACGAGTTGGAGCAGCAGCTTCGCGCCAACGCCGGCGCGACATCCGCCGCGAAGCAGATCCCGGTTCCCGCCGGCATCGACGACGATGACGAAGAGCCGGACGTGGGATAAGGCGCGACACGCCGCTCGCACTCCGGGCGGCAGCAATCGGGGCGATACGATATGCCGCCCCGATTGCCATTTCTCCCTGGTAGCGGCCGCACCCACCTGATAGGTGACTGAGTTTCATCATGGCAGGCTGCCTTCGACACACGGGGGTTGGTATCGCCATCTCCTATGAACACGATCACCGCCATTGAGCAACAGCGGCGCCGGCGCCGGTTTAACGTGTATCTCGACGGCGAGTTTGCGCTCGCGCTTGAAGCGGAGACGCTGGCGGCCAGCGGCCTCGCCGCCGGCGCGGTTATCACCGGCAACCAGCTGATGGAGCTGGCGGCACAAGACCTGCGCAAGCGCGCCCTCGACGCCGCGCTCCATCTGCTCGCCTACCGGCCCCGCTCCGAGCACGAGATCCGTACGCGCCTGCTGCGGCGCGGCCTGCCGCCGGACGCGGTCGCCGCCGCCATCGAGAAGCTGCGCGGCTACGGCTACGTGGACGACGCGGCGTTTGCCAAGTCGTGGGTCGAGAGTCGTGCCGGCGGCAGCCCTCGCGGCGGCAGGCTGATCACCCGCGAGCTGCGCGGCAAGGGCGTCGATGTCGAGACGGTCGCGGAGGCGGTCGCGGCGTTGCCCGAGGAGGACGCCGCCCGTCAGGCCGCCCTCAAGAAGGTGCGCGGCCTGGGCGGACTCGACTATCAAACCTTCCGCACGCGGTTGGCCGGCTATCTCCAGCGGCGCGGCTTCGGCTATGAGGTCATCCGCCCGCTGATTGCAGAGCTGTGGCAGCAGCAGGGCGGTGAGCCGTCCGACGACGACCCGGCGGACGGTTGAACGCGCGACACCACCGGCGCCAGCGGCTACCATACGCGCGTCCAACCCTCGACCACTCAACCAGAAGAGGCGCGCGATGCACACATCCCCACGGTTCGCCGCCATCACGGATGAGGCGCTCACCGAACTCCGCGCACGCGTCGGCCGGCCGGTTCGCTCGCCACGGCCGTGGATCACCGAGGCGACCACTGACGCGATCTGGCATTACGCGCACGGCATCGGCGATACCAACCCCATGTGGACCGACCCCGAGTATGCGCGCGACACACGGCATGGCGACCTGTTGGCGCCGCCCACGATCCTATACGCTGCCGACCGCATCGTCGGTGGCTATGTCGGTGGATTGCCGGGTGTCCACGCCATGTTCGCGGGCACCGACTGGACATGGGAACGGCCGGTGCGGCGCGGCGACCGATTCCAGGTCCGAGCGTGGCTGAAGGAGTTGGTCGAGAAGCAGGGCGAGTTCGCCGGTCGCACGATCAAGCAGACCTACCGGGTTGAGTTCCGTGACGGACAGGGGGCGCCGCTCGCCACGGCCGACTCATGGTGCATCCGTACGGAACGCGACGCCGCCCGCGCGAACGCCAAATATGCCTCCACGGAGATGCATCACTACACGCCCGAGGAGATTGCCGCGATCAGCGACGCCTATGCGCGGGAGCGGCCGCGCGGGGCGACCCCGCGGCGCTGGGACGATGTACAACCCGGTGACGCGCTGGACGAACGCTTGAAAGGTCCATTCACACCAACGAGCGCGGTCGCGTACGTTCAGGGCTGGGGCGGATTGTACGTCGCGGCACACCGCGTCGCGTACGAACAGTTCACCCGCCACCCCGCCCTGGGCATCCCCAATGCCGTCGGTGTGCCGGAGCCACCCGAGCGCGTCCATTGGGACCATGAACTCGCCCGTCAGGTCGGCGTCCCCTCCGCCTTCGACTACGGCCCCGAGCGCGTCTCGTGGATGGGCCATCTGGTCACAGACTGGATGGGCGACGACGGCATGCTGCGCGCACTGTCGGTGGAGGTGCGCCGCCACAACGTCATGGGCGACCTCACGCGGTGCCGCGGCACGGTCGTCGCGAAACGGGTCGAGGCGGGCCGCCGGCTGGTGGATTGCGACATCTGGGCCGAGAACCAGCGCGGCGACGTGACCACCAAGGGGCGCGCCACGGTTGAGCTGCCGAGCGGCGACGCGACGCCCGGCGCATGAGGACCCGGCAGCGGGAGTGTGATGGCCGGGAGGCTCGTACACCCCGATGCATCGCACGACGCGGGTGGCGCCGAGTGCGTGCTCGTGCATCACCCTGTCGCGCCATCCGCGGACGCGAGGTTTTTGCCCTCGAGCAACTCACGGACGGCGTGGAGCAGCGCATCGATGTCGGGCGGCGTCTCGAAGCAGGCCGCCGCGCCAGCCTCCCACACCGCCTCAGCGGCCACCGACATGCCGGCGAGCACCACCACGGGAGGAGGGGTGGGCATACCGACGCGGAGAGCGTGCATGAATATAGCGCCGTCCACGAACGGCATGTCCCAGTTGAGGATCACAAGCGCCGCCCCGTCTTCGTCCAGCTTGAGCAGGGCATCAAGGCTGTCGTCGCAGGGCGTGACATCATACCCCGAACCCGTGAGGGCGCGGCTCACCCCGGCCGCCTGACGGGTGTCATGATCGACCAGGAGTATTCGTGGGCGTGTCTCGCTCTCCATCTCACTCATCATGACGGCCACTGGTCGCGTTCGTGATGGCAACGCGGTCGCGGGCGCGTGTGACGGTGGACTGGCTCACCAATGGTTTGTTGTGTAATGGTTGAGTTGTGGAGTACATCACAACGGTGGGCGGAACGCCGATGATGCGCCCGCCCACCGAATCCCCGCCTAGTCGACCAATGCCTCGATTACCTGCTGGACCACGGCGTCAGCCTTGGCCCGCATCTCATCGTCGGTCGCGTCCTGGATCGGGTGAGGAACGAAGATGCGTCGCACCTCCGGTAGACCAAGCGCCTCCGCCTGCTTCTCGGCGGCGTCGATGAACGCGCTCGATGCCAGAAAAACCGCCGGCCGGCCCTGCGTCTCAAACCACGTCGTGTCGTGCACACTGCACGTCGTGCAAGACCCTCAGTCGGCGAGGGCTTCGACGACGAAGCCACACTCCTCCGCGATCTGGCGCCGCAACTCGTCCGGCGCCGGCTTGGTGAAGGTCGGCTTCGTGTAACGCTTGAACGTCACATTGGGCAGCCGCTCCGCCAACAAGACCTCCAGGCGATCGATCAGCACATTGCCCCGCGGCTTGGCGATGTCCAGCAGCCCTACCGTGCCGGTGATCGCCTCCGGCCGCGCCGTGAGCGACCGGCGAACCGGTACGCGCTCGTCGGTTGGATCGAGAATCGTGGTCATGAGCACTCCTTTGGAACCAGGTCATAGGTGTTAGGTATTGGGTGTCGGGGGCCGGCCTAACCCCCGGCCCCCCTCCCTCGCGGCCCGCCCCGGCACGGCCGGGGGAAGGCAGAACACGCTTTCGTTGATCGGGGCGCGGCCCCCGGAAACCTGGCGACCGGGTGATACACGGCGCGGCGTGCCTCCCCCGTGGCCGTGCGCACGCCGCCTATCACGCGTCAATCTTGCGTGTCGTCATGATCGAACCCATCGGGCCGCTGACCCAGCCTTGGATGTAGGCGGCGAACTTACCGGCCTCGCCGCCGGCCACGACCAGCGTGATCATCTCGTTGGAACGAAACTTGGGCACGAGCGTATCAAGCCCCAGCGCCCGCGCCCGGTCAACCGGGATGCCCTCGGCGCAGGTCGCATCCTGCATCAGCTCGCGCACTGGCCGCATCGACGCGCGCTGGATCGCCTCGCGCACCTGGGCTTTGGTCCAGCCGTCCTTGGCGAACGTATCGACATGCTCGGGCGACACCACGACGACGATTTCCCCATAGCCGGCCTGCTTGGGATGCGCGACGGCGCGCAACACCAGGCCGTAGCTGGTGGCAAGCGAGGCGGCGTTGCGCGATAACTGGTCACTGAATCCGTTGGGGGCGCCGCCGGCGAACACCGTCACCGTGCTGTCCTCGGGCCGGAAGCCGCGCTCGACATGCAATGGCTCCCAGTTGCTCCGCTCCTCGTATTCCGCGAAACACAGGGTGTACTTGCCCGGCTGTCCCAGCGCCGCGCGATCTACCTCACCCGGACGCCCGCCGCCGACATTACGCACCACGAGCTGCACGGCGCGGCCGATGGTCGCGTTGGCCCGATTGCCTTGACCGAGCACGTTCATGCGATAGTTCATGCCGATCCGGTCTCGGATTGGTCCGTTGACGATGATCACCGGCCCGGGGAAGAATGTGGTCGCCAGCACTCCATGGATGTTGAACTCGTCGGTGCAAATCGCCTCGATTGCCGCGATCACCACCGGCAAGTACTCGGGCCGGCAGCCGGCCATCACCGAGTTGATCGCGATCTTCTCGACGGTGGCGGGGGCCATATTGGGCGGCACCGTCGCCACGACCTGTTGGGGGTCGCGGCCGGTCCCGGCCAGCATCCGCAGCACTCGCTCCGGGGTGGGCGGAACCACGGGCAGACCGTCAGTAAGTGCCTGGTCAAACATGAACTCGAACGGGTCATCGGCCGCGCCGATCTCAATACGACGGGCACGGAGTGGGCTACCCTCGGACTCGGCCGCCAGTCGCTCGGCGATGCCCGGCTCGACCGACTTCGAGCCACAGCCGGGGCGCGACTCGGGATAGCTATCCCAATCGATCGCCGCGGTTGTCGGCGCCTCGCCACCGCCGGATGAGGGAGTAAACTGACGGCCGGCCGCGAGCCGGGACAACTCGGCAAAGAGGTCCTGCCAATCTTGGCGGCCGAAGCCGGCGAAGCGGCGCAGCTCGGCTCCATCGCCATCAGTCAAAAGGATGGTCGGGACGGTGTCGAGGTCATACGCGTAGGAGACGCGTAGGGCGGAGTCGTCGAGCATGGGGAGTGAGAGGTTGTGGCGCGCCTCAAGCTCGGCGTTGCCCTCGGCATCCTGGCCGACCGCCCAGACATCGACCGTCGCGCCGAACATGCGATGCGCGGCCTCGATCAGCGGCATCGAAAGTCCACAGGTAGGACAATCCTCCTTGACGAAGCACAACAGGGTGTGTCGCCCCGTTGGAAAGGCGCGATCCACCCCTCCGGAGTCGGTTAGGGAAAACGACGGCAGCGCTGTTGTCATCATGCGCCAAGTCTATACCGGCCCGCGCCAGCGTCAAGAGTCCGCATCCGTGATTCCGGACTCGAGGCACGCGCCGGCGGGTGGCCGCTGTGAGGGTGCACTCACCAATGTGAGGACGCGCCGCACCACCCGTCTACGCGCGTGCCGGCCGCACCGCGTCTAGCTCACGCACATGGGGGATGACCTCGGTGGCAAACCGGCGCAGGCTCGCCATGATCTGGTCATGGCGGGCGTGACCGAGCTGGACCATGAAGATCATCTGGTCGACGCCTGCCTCGTGCCAGCGCCCGACCGTGCGCCGCAGCGATTCCGGCCCACCGATCAGCCAGGTGCCGTTCTCGATTAGGCGATCGTGGTCGATACCTCCGGGCCGGACCTTGTACACGTCCTTGTGGGCGGCGTACGACTGGCCGTTGTAGTTCTCCGCGTTCCAGATACTGAAGTACCGCTCGAGATACTGATTGAAATACAGGGCGGGTGGGACGCCGTTTTCACGCGCCTCGGCGTCGCTTTCGCCGCAATAGAGGAAGCTCGTCGCCGCGACCTTGGCATTTACAGCCAGCCCGACCGGCTCGGCCTGAGCTGACAGCTCGCGGTACAGCTTCACCTTCTCGGCCATGCGCTCTAATAAGCCGATCGAAAAGCTGAGCGCGCCGATGCCGGCGCGGGCGGCGACTTCGAGCGTCGCCGGATCCGTACAGGCCATCCACAGCGGCGGATGTGGCTGCTGCACCGGCTTTGGCAGCACGTTCCGCGAGGGCATGCTGAAGAAGCGGCCCTCGTGTCCCGGATAGGGCGTTTGCGTCCACATCTTGACAATCTCGGTCACGCTCTCGCGCCACATGTCGCGCGTGGCCTCCGGATCGACATTGAATCCGCCCAGTTCCTCATGGGTGCTGGCGCGACCCGTGCCCACATCAAGCCGGCCACGGGTGAGAATGTCGAGCGTGGCGGTTCGCTCGGCGACGCGGGCGGGGGGATTCATCGACGGCAGCAGCGTCACGACGCCGTGGCCGATGCGGATGCGTCGGGTGCGTTGGGACACGGCTCCCAGGAACACCTCCGGCGCTGACGACGCTGAGTACCCCTCGAGAAAGTGGTGCTCAACCTGCCAGGCATAGTCGAACCCGAGTTCGTCGGCCAGCTCAATTTGGTCGAGCGCCTGGTGAAAGATGTCGTACTCGGTCATGCCGGGAGGGGTTTGTAGCTCATACAACAATCCGAATTGCATCCTCGCGGATCCTTTCACTGCCGGTATCCGCACGGCCCGCTGTCGGGGCGGCGTGGGGATGGGTCGTGATTGTGCCACCGGCCGGGAAAACAGGACAGGTCGCTGGTGAACCGTCCCGTGCGCCGGTTCGCCGGCGTCGCCACGGATAGGATACACCGACCGATGCAGCCGGCGAAGACCACGCGCACTCGCGAGCTGATCGAATGGTCGTTGTCGGTCAGATGCGTATGCCATAACGTTCCCACCGAAACGAGACGCGATCGCGCTACGATCGGTGCGGACGCCCTTCGATAGCGTGCGATTTCGGCCGCGCGATGCCGGCGTGCCCGCCAACCGGCCGGCCGGCAAAGGAGGCTTCGATGCTCAATGGATACCGGCCCGGGGGCCGTCACACCGAAACAGCGGTGCTGGCGAATGTTCTCGCGTATCACGGTGTTACAGCGCCGCATACCGGTCAGCCCTTCAGCGAGGAACTGCTGTTCGGCATCGGTGGCGGAGTCGGCGTTGGCTACTATGCCATCGAGATGTGTGGCGTATCCGCCCTCGCGCTGGGGATGCGCCACCTTTGGGAGAATGGCCGCGCGTTTCTCGAGGGGGCCTGCACCCGCATCGGCGCGACCGCGAACGTGTCCGAGACCGCCGGGCGCAAGGCGGCGGAGCGCAACCTACGAGAGGCCCTTGATCGGGGGCTGCCCGCCATCGTGTGGACCGACAAAGCCAGCCTGCCCTACCACGGCCTCCCGCCCGAACTCGTGAAGTACATGATTCACATCGTGGGCGTGTATGGCATCAGCGACGACGGCGCTCGTGTGCTGATTGATGATCGCGCGCCGTTCCCCATGACAGTCACACGCGACCAACTCGAGGACGCCCGCGCGGCGATCACATCGAGCAAGAACCGGCTGATGACCATCCTCCCGCCGCCCGCGCCGGGAGATCTTGAGGGCGCCGTGCGGGCCGGTATCCGAGCCTGCCACGAGCGTCTGCTCGCTCCCCCGATCAAGAACTTTGGTCTGGCGGCACTGCCAAAGTGGGCCGGCCTCATGGTGAGCACGGGCGACAAGAAGGGCTGGCCGCGGGCATTCCCTCCGGGAGCGTCGCTCTATCACGCTCTGGTCAGCGTGTTCGAATCGGTGGAAACCAGCGCGGGCGGCGGCGGTGCATTCCGACCGATGTACGCCGACTTCCTGGAGCAGGCCGCCCCTATTGTTCGGACACCAGAACTCACCGAGGCGGCGGAGGCGTTCCGTGAATCCGGTCGTTGCTGGACGGCGCTTGCCCACGCGGCGCTCCCCGATTCGGTCGAACTCTTCCGCGCGGCAAAAGCGGGCGCGCTGGAGCGGGCCGGCGTCCGTCGCGAATCGGATGCCGGAGCGTGCCCCGCGATACCGCCATCGCGGGACGAACAACGCGCCGTCGAGCGACGGTACGGCGTCGATATGGTAAGCATGTTGCGGCGCGCGGAGGGACAAAGCCTGCCGCCACCCTCGCACTCGTTTCCCCTCACCGACGCCGAGGCGCGGGACCTGTACGCCCACATCCGTGCACACCTCCTCCGCGTCCACGCGGCCGAGACCCGCGCCGTGGAGTGCCTGCAAGGGGCGGCCATGGCATCGTCCTGAGGCTGGCCGGCGACCGGCTGGGGCGCCTGTCCAGATGGCGCCGGCCTGGGTTTGACTCGTGACCTATCGGCGGTTGCTTGAGGATGTCGACCGCGACACATGCCGGTGGTCCGGTTACACGCCCCGGCAGAGTCCGGACCGAGACGTGGACGAGAGATTCTGCCTATCGCGCTCGGGGCCGGCGCGGACGGACTCAGCGCTTGTACTTCTTTTCGAGGAAGATGCCGGCGTGATTTTGGCCGCGCGGCACCCAATCGATACTGCCGCGCAATTCGTTCAGTAAACGGGCGGCGCGGTCGCGCAATGGCCGCAGCCGCTCCTCCTTGACCTGATATTCACCCCGAATCTGGCGCACGCACAACTGCGAATCGGAGCGGATCTGGAGGCCGCTCAGACGTTCGTGACGAGCCAGTTCCAGCGCGGCGATGATCGCGGCGTACTCTGCCTCGTTGTTGGTGGTTCCCGGCAGTTCCTCATGCACCACGATGCCATCGGTGCGGCTGTCCCACACGGCAAGCACGGACCGCTGGCGGCTGGTGCCGTTCTCCCAGGTGCCGGCATCGGTGTAGAGAATCACCGGTGGCCCCGTGGCGCCTGTTGACCGCACTGGCGTCTCCGCGTGTCGGTCGACGACGACCGATCCCCGCGCCGCATCACCGTCCGCCGGCCGCACGGCCGCCGCCACCGTTGCCGCCCCCACCGTGCCCGCGCTCACGGGAGGCTCGGCGCCCGCGAACAAGTCCGGGTGATTCTGGCGCAGATGCTGCTCCACCACCCGACGATTGGTGGAGGTATAGCCGCACTTCTTGCACGCGAAGCTGCGCGCCTCCACGTAGTCCGCGTATACCCGCGTCGCGTCCATGCTCTCGTGCCTCCATCCCAACTCAGGGCGATCGTAGCGGACCGGATGGCTTGGCGGGCGATCCGTTCCGTCGAGCAATGGGTCCGCGCACCTTTCTCCTGGCTGCCACGTCGCATGACATAGAACCGTGGGTCAATCCCGTTGGACCGGCCGTCACGTATAGTAGAACGAGGGGCCGGCGGTATGCCGGTCCGTACAATCACCCCGCCGCATCGATCGCGGGCGAGTCATTGCCCGCGTCTACTCCGCGGCCGCATGGACGGATTATGAACCGGCGTCTAATGCCCATTCTCGTTGTGATGCTACTGGTGGCGGCGTGCAGTTCACCCGCACGCGGCAGCGGCCAGCACGTAGCGCCCCCACCGGCGACCGAGCAGCCGGACGCGGCCGCTCCGCCGGCGACCGTGACCGCACCGGCCGTGGTGGAGGCCAGCGCGTCTCCCACGTCACCCGCGCGGGCGGCGCTCGCGGCCGGGGCGGAGCCAAGCGGAGCCAACGCCATCCAGCACGTCCAGGCGCTCGCCGGCGAGATCGGGCCGCGTCCGGCGGGGACGGCGGAGGAGCGGCGGGCCGCCGGCTATATCGCGGCGCGGCTGCGCGAATCCGGCTACGAGGTCGAGCTACAACAATTCCCGGTGAAAGTCTTCCAGTCACGCGCCGTCGATGTGCGGGTGGTCAGCCCCACCGATGAATCGCTGCGGGCAGCGCCGCTCACCAACTCACGCCCCGGCAGCGCCAGCGGCGAGTTGTTTGACGCGCGGATCGGCCAGCCCTCCGACTACCCGGCGGGCGGGATCGAGGGACGGATCGCGCTCATTCAGCGCGGTGAGTTGACCTTCGCTGACAAAGTGCGAAACGCCGCCGCGGCGGGCGCGTCCGGCGTGGTGATGTTCGACCCGCCGAACGAT
>JBBQJF010000005.1:0-40242 GCA_038325665.1 Dehalococcoidia bacterium
GCGACACCTCACTGCTCCGCGACCAGCTCCTGGGCCCGGCGTTGCTCACAGGCAGCCGGGCTGAGGTCGCCGCGCGCGGCGTGGCGCCGCGGGTGGTTGTACCGGACCTCGTCCACTCACCGATCTCCGGGCGGGCGGCCGCACGGGTCGGCCACCGCTGCCGGTCGGCCCGCTCGGTCGTGAGGGTGGCGACGACGCGTTCCGCCCTCGCCCACCCGACCACCCGCCGTGACCAGGCATCGCGCGGCGTCGCCCGGTCGCGCCCGCCCTCATCAGTCGGGACGGACGTGCTCGCGCCCACCCCCAACCGATCCGGCGCCACCGGAGGGACGGTCCGCGCCACCACCGTCGGCGCGGGTGGGGCCGGCGGGTCAGTGACCGTCGTCCGCACCGCGCGCTGGCGCCGCGCGCGGCCCACCCGCCCGGCCGCCCGCATCCGCCGCGCCACCCGTTCGCGTCCGATGTGGTGCGCGCGGCCAGGTCGGCATGGATGCGCGGCCCCCGGACGTCGCCCGACTCCGCGGATGGATGCGCCGGATGGTGACCGTCCGCTCCGCATCTGCCCGCGCCCCGACGCCGCCGCGCACCCCCGCATAGTCCCCGGCCCGTGCCACCTGCCGCACCCGGCACCGCAGCGCGAGCGAAGAGGTGACCGTCTCCGCATGGATGAAACCGCAACCGGCTCAGAGCGTTTCTGTCTGGAAGAAGGCGGTCGCTTGGCGCGGGACCTCCCGTTCCATCGGCCGCACGGTGTGCTCACGCCGCGGCCGGGCGCGTTCCTCCCCGTCGGTGGTCGTCAACTCCCGCGGCTGCCCCCGGCCGGCGTCGCCCTCCGCCTGCCGCACCCACGGCCGCGGCGTCGCGCCAGACATGCCCCGGTCGCGGGCCACCGCCGCACTCGGTGTGCCACGGGTGCCCACCACCGCGATCACGTCCGATCAGAAGGCCGCCGGGTAGGGCGGTGTGCGTTGCGGCATCTCGCCTCCCGTCTGTGGAGCTGCACGCCCCAGTCTCCGGGTGGCTACCGAACCGGGTCAATTCCACGCGCCGACGGACGAGGGGTGGCTGTGCGTTGCCACGCTGCTTGACGCCTGGTCGCGACGCCGGTCGACGCCACGTACAAGTCGGTGAGCAGGTCGGTGCTGCTGCGGCGACCTGCTCACCTCCCTCCGCTGCTAGTTTCACCCCCGTACGTTGAGAAAGCCCCGGCGCGATCCACCGAGTGATATCACGCGTCCTCTGCCGCCTCAACGAATTCAGGGTCACGCCCGAACCAGCGCTGGCGCTCCGACGATTTCCATGATGTCGGCGACAGTGGTGTTCTCGAAGTTCTCCATCATGTCGAGCACCCGTTCGACGTCGGCGTTCGTGAGCAGACGAGCCGCGTTTAGCCGAAACTTGGCAGCGATCTGCTCGCGCGTCAGCGGATCTGCCGCACCCCCAGAGGGCATTTCTACCACCCGAATGATCTCCCTGCCGGCGGCCGTGCGCACCATGACGCGCGCCGGGCGATGGGTCGACGAATCGAACTTCTCCGGTCGCTCGACCACGCGCGAGCGGTTCAGTGCGGCGACCATGCCGGGACTGGTCGCCTTCGCGTCGCTGAAGGACTCCTGCACGATTTCGTGGTCAAGGATCGCTGCCGCGAGGTTGTACTCATAGCTGAACTTCCCCTGGAAGCCGGTCACCGGCCGCGGGTGGAAGAACGGCAGCAGCGCCGGCACTTCCAGTTCCGCGCTCGCCACGTCCTCGAACGCGATGTCATTGTCGTGCAGGAGGCCAAGCAGAGCGTCAATCGCGGCATGGTTGTAATAGCAGCACGGGTACTTCTTGATGCCGAGCACTTCCGGCAGTCGCGACAGCGCTCCTAGCCCTGCCGTGGCCTTTGTCGGGTCGAACTGGTCGCCGAAGAAGGCGTAGGCCCAGCCCACCGGCCGCTCGATGATGTCCGGTGCGCCCGTCCAGCCCCGCGCCGCCAGTTCAGCCGCGACCACACCGTTGCGACAGGCCTGGCCGGCGTGCAACGGCTTGACATGGTATCCGAGGTTCGCCAGGATTCCGGCGCAGGACGAGGCCACGATGCCGAAGGCGCGTTGCGTTTGTTCGACATCCAGGCCGAGCAGCTTGGCCGTCGCGGCCGCGGCCGCGAAGTGGCCGTAGACCGCGGTGCTATGGAAGCCGTGCACCTGATCGAGCTTGCCCCCGCCGCGCGTGTTCCCCTGCGCGAGGTTGGCCGCCACCTCGAATCCGGTGACGTATGCTTCAACGGCGTCCCGTCCACTCTTCCCCAGTTTTTCCGCCACAGCCAGGATCGCCGGCAGAAGCACCACGGTCGGGTGTCCGAATCCGCCGACATCGTCGAAGTCGAGGCAGTGAGCGAGGGTACCATTGGCGTAGGCGGCATTGGCCGTGCTGGTCTTGAAGCCGCCCCCGATCACACTCGCCCGGGGGTTGCCGCCCTGCTCACGCACGTACTCGACGATCATCTGCCCAGGCGGCTCGACCGTGGCCGCGATGGCCACGCCCAGGCCGTCCAGCATCGCCACCCCGGCCAGCCGGCGCGCCTCCGCCGGCGCGCGGTCGATGCGGGTGTCTACGACGAACTCTGCGAAGCGCTTTGTCACATCCACGGCGTTCCTCCCTTCAAATTGGGGAACCAAGCGTTCCCCAATCCCTTCCTGACCGGGGCGCTGCCCCCGGGACCCCCATGGAGTCGCGGCGATTTCACGCGCCGGTGGCGCCCGCGGGGCATGCGCGACTCCAATGAATCTCGAAATCCCAGGCCCCAACCCTTCCCATCAGCGACAGATGGGCACTTCGGCGCGGCCATGTCCGGCGGCGTCACCTCAGACTGCCCACCTACTCGACCACACCCGCTTCTCGCAGCGCAGCCCGCGCCGGCTCGTCATACCCCAATTCTTCAAGCACCTCGTCGGTGTGTTCCCCCAGATAAGTGAAGGGACGGCGCATTCGCCACGGCGTCTCGGAGAGCCGGAGGAGCGACGCGTTCTGCCAGCTTCGGCCGCGCTCACTCTCTGCAACCTCGACCAGCGCCCCCCTCTCCACGAGATGGGGGTCACTCAGCACGTCCGTACCGATATTGACCGGCGCACCCTCAATGTCGTGGGCAAGGAACAGCCGCGTCCACTCTGCACGGGTCCGCTTGCGGAACGTCTCGCGGAAGAACGCCGTCATTTCCGCGTGCAACTCACCCTGGGGACGTTGATGGTCTCTCCACTCCTCCTTGTCCACGAGTCGGCAGAGCCGCTCCCAGAACCACGGCTCTCGGATACCGAGTGCGATGAAGCCTCCGTCGGCGCACTCGTAGACGTTGTAACAGGGGTAATCACCCGCCAGCATCTGGTCCCACTGACGACCGGGCGGCGTGACCGCACCATCGAGGTACGACGCGTCCAGGTACTGCCCGATTCCCAGCCGCTCACGCGCCAGCAGCGCGGTGAGAATTGAGACTGCTGCCGTCATGACCGCCTGTCGGTCCGCCCAGATGTTGTTCGGCACGCGCGGCCGTCCCTCGTCGTTGAGCGGGAGCAGACCGCCGACCGCCTGGTATTGGATATCATGAGCCGGCATCTGGGCATACGGTCCCGTCTGACCGAAACCTGACAAGGAGCAGTACACCACCCGCGGATTGACGGCCCGCACCGCCTCGTAGTCGACACCCAACTTGGCGACCGTGCCCGGCCGGAAGCTTTCCATCACCACATCGGTATCACGCGCCAGACGCATGAAAACCTCTTGTCCGCGCGGGTCAGCGAGATTGAGCAGGATGGAGCGCTTGTTGCGCCCGACGTTGCGACCGTAGCCCGCGCCCACGCTGCCCCCCGCCGCGCGACGCTGGATGAAGCCCGGCTGTTCAACCGCTGTTACGTCCGCCCCGAGGTCAGCCAGCATCGTCGTCGCCTGCTGGCCCGGCCCGGTACGGGAGAGGTCCAGGACCCGAATCCCCTGCAACGCCGCGGGCATTGGTGAACCTCCGTGCTACTCGAATACCCCGTCCTCCCAGCAGGCGACGTATTCGTCTTCGGTCAAGCCGAGCAGTTCTCTCATGACGTAGTCGTTGTGCTGGCTGAACACGGGTACCGGGCCGAGCCTGCTGGGTGACTTCGATAGCCGGTACGAGGGACCATCATAGAGCTGGGGACCCATATCGGGGTGGTCCACAATGTGGCTATGGCCGCGGTGGCGCAGCTGTGGGTCATCGGCCACGTCCCGCTGATTTTGCACCACCCCCGCGGCGATCCCGGCTCGCTGAAGGGTGTGCATGACCTCCTCCGCCTCCTGGGAACCGGTCCACTGTTCCAGCCCTTGCTCGACCGATTCCGCCCGCGCGATGCGTCCCTCCAGTGTGCCAAGGGCGGGCTCGATCGCCCACTTCGGACGGCCCATCGCCCTCACGAGCGCCTGCCAATCGTCGTCGGACAGCACGGCGATGGTGACCCACCGATCCTCGCCGCGGCAACGGTACGCGCCGTGTGGGACGGCGCGCGGCCGGTCACCCTCCAACAGTGCGTTGCCCGCGCGCGACCACGAGCGGCCGTTCACGTCGTAGTCGAGCAGCGCGCACTCCAGTGCGTGGATGCCGGCCTCGAGCTGCGACAGATCGATCCATTGCCCCTGCCCGGTGCGGCGGTGGTACTCCAGCGCCGTGAGGACGGCAAAGGCGACGTAGTGAGGTACCACCCAGTTCGTATACGCGGTGCCGGGGCTGAGCGGGCCGCGGTCGGGCCAGCCGGTCATCCAGGTGATGCCCGCGGTCGACTGAAGCGCGGTGCCGAAGCCGAGGTAGTCCTTGTGCGGGCCGGTGCGCCCCTCCATTGAGGCGCTGAGCATGATCACGTCCGGCCGCGTCTGACGCAGGTCATCATACGCGAGCTGCCAATTCGTCATCACCCGCGTGGTGAAGCTCTCCACGACGACATCGGAGACGGCCACAATCTGACGGGCCAGGTCACGCGCCTTCGGTCGGTTGAGGTTAAGGGTGAGGCCGAGCTTGCTCGTGTTGAGGTTGTAGTAGTGAGCGCTGCGCTCCAGACCCTCGACGGAGTCAGGGAATGGTCCTGCCCGCCGCAGCGTATCCGGCCGGGTGGTGGACTCGATCCGGATCACCTCGGCGCCGGCGTCCGCCAGATGTTTCGTGCCAAGCGGACCCACGCCCACCCAGGAGAAATCCGCCACGCGGACACCCGTAAGGGGCCTTGTCATACGCCGCTCCTACCTATCAGCTCCCTCGCCGCAGCCGCGGGTCGAGAAGATCGCGCAGGCCGTCTCCGAGCATATTGGCGCCGAGCACGACCAGACTGAGCGCGGCAGCGGGGAAGACGACCATCCACGGGTTGAGTAGGAGCGAGCGGCGCCCCTCGACGCCGAGAATCCCACCCCATGTTGGCGTCGGCGGCTGCACTCCGTAGCCGAGGAAGGACAGGGTCCCTTCGAAGATGATCGCCTGCCCAACCAGCAGCGAGCCGTAGATGATCGCCACCGACACCACGTTTGGGAAAACGTGCCAGATAAACAGGCGCAGTTGGGTCGCGCCGAGCGCACGCGCCGCCTCGATGTATGGCATCGCCTTCACGCCGAGCGTGGCGCTGCGCATTACCCGCGCCATGCCGGAGACAAGGATCAGGGCGATCACGATGATGACGTTGCGCAACTCGCGGCCGGCGAAGTTCACGAGCGCGAGCGCGAGGATGATCCCCGGCATCGACTGCACCGCGTCCATCACCCGCTGAACCACCAGGTCGTAGATTCCGCCGGCGAACCCGGATGTGACGCCTATCAGAAACGAGATCAGCGTGCTGATGGCCAGGACGGACAGCCCGACGATCATCGAAATGCGCGCGCCGTAGACGACGCGGCTGGCCAAGTCTCGCCCGAGCTGATCGGTGCCCATGACGTGCTCTCCGGACGGTCCCTGGAGTGGGGTGCCAGTCCCGACCCGGTCATAGGGGAAGGGAGCGAGCAGCGGCGCGGTGACGCCGACGACGAGCGTGATCAGGACAATGAGTGCGCCGATCGCCGCCAGCGGCTGCTTGCGCGCCATGATGCGCAGCCGGCGCCAGCGGTATGCGATACGGCGCTGACCTGGAGCGACGAGCGCGGCGAGCGCCTGTTGCGGTGCCATGTCAGCCCTCCGCCTCCGTTCCATGCCACGCCTAGGTCAGCCGCACGCGTGGATCCAGGAGCACATAACTCAGATCGACCAGCAGGTTGACTACCAGCACCAGGATGGTCGCGAACAGCAAGACCGCCTGGATGGTGGGATAGTCTCGCTGGGCCAGCGCCGCGGACAGCATGGTGCCCATTCCCGGAAGGTCGAACACTGTCTCGGAGATCACCAGCCCGGAGATGAGCAGCGGCACTTGGTTGCCAACGACCGTCACGACAGGAAGCATGGCGTTGCGCATGGCGTGGCGCAGCACGACTGTGCGCTCGCGCAGCCCCTTGGCGAAAGCCGTGCGCACGTAGTCTTCTCGTAGGACGTTCAACAAGGTTGAGCGCGTCAGGCGGGCCGTGACGGCGGCGAGTCCGAAGGCCACGGAGGCCGTGGGCAAGAACACCTGCTCAATGTTTCGCGCCGGGTCCGTCCAAAAATGGACGTACGGCACCGGCGGTGACCATCCGAACCACACGGACGGCATCACGAACAGACATGTGGCCGTCACGAAACCCGGCACCGCGATCCCGCCGACCGAGACGATGCGCGCGACATAATCAATCCAGGATTCTGTCTTCAGGGCGGAGACGACGCCGAGCGGCAGGGCGATGCCGAGCGAGAGGAGGATCGAGATGGCTCCCACTTCGATGCTCACCGGCAGCCGGTGCCGGACGTCGGTTAGCACCGGGCGGCGCGAGATGAACGACCGGCCGAAGTGTCCGGAGGCTATGTCCCTGAGCCACACGAAGTACTGTGTCGCCAGCGGCTTGTCCAGCCCCAACTGCTTCTTCAGTGCACGCACATCGGCCAGCGTCGCCTGATCGCCCAGTTGCACGCTGGCTGGGTCGCCGGGAATGAATCGCATGATAGTGAAGACGAAGAGCGTCGCCAGCAGCAGCGTCGGGACCATCAACAGCAGCCGGCGGATGATATAGGTCGTCATGGACGTTGCTCCGGCAAGGCTACGCGCGCCACGTACCTTCCAGCAAATACTGCCAGTAGTTGATCGCCCCGCGCTGTAGGCCGCGCACGTCAGCCTGTTCGAAGTCGTAGGCGAGTTGCACGTCTATCGGGATCCACGCGGGGATCTCGATCATCGCCAGGCTGATATCGCGTAGGATCTGATTGCGCTTCTCCGGGTTCTGCTCCTGCTGCTGGGCAACAGTCATGGAGTCGATCCTTGGGTCGGAGAAACCGGTATCGTTGCGCGAACCCTTGGTGTTGTACACGGCGTAAAAGTACTCGTCCGCCTCGTCGCGCTGGCTGGAACCGGTGAGCATCGCGTCGAACTTCTTCTCCAGCACCAGCGTCGTCCACTCGGAGAACTCCATCGCCCGGTTGGTGATTTTGATGCCGAACGACTGGAGCTGGTTCCGCAATATCTCCGCCACATCAGGCGCGTCCACGGTGTACGAGATGATCTCGAACGCGAATCCGGCGCCGAAGCCGGCTGCCTCCAGCAGCTTCTTCGCCTCGACGAGGTCGTCCTTCTTGTCGGGCCGGAAGCCTGGTATCTTCAGCAGTTCGTCGGGCTTGATGGCGGCGGGGAAGTAGCGGGGAAGATCGACGTACACGTACCCGGCGCCGCCCCGCGCGAGGTCGATGATCTGCTTTCGGTCGATGATCAGATGCAAGGCCTTGCGCACGCGCGGGTCGTTGAACGGCGGCTTCGTCACATTCGGCCGGATCTGCGTCGCGCCGCCGTCGGACTCGAACTCCTGCAAGCCTGGCCCGCGCAACTGCTTTGCGTCCCGGCCATTGACCGTCACCCAGTCAAGCTGCTTCGACCGGAACCGGGAAATCGCGGTGCCGGTGTCGGCGATGCGTAGTTCTTCGACCGTGTTCAGGTACGGCATCCCTTGCTTGAAGTACATCGGATGCCTTTTGAAGGAGTACGACACCTGGTTCTCGAAGCTGGCCATCGAGAAGGGACCTGTACCGATCACGTTGTTACGCAGATCGCCGAATTTCTCCACCGCATCTTGCGGAACCACCACCGCGTGGGTGGCGCCGACGTAGCCAAGTTGAGGTGAGAATGGTCCGTCTGTCACCAGCTTGACGGTCTGTTTATCCACCGCCTCAATCGACTTCATCCGGTCGAAGTAGTACTTCTTCTGGAACTCCGGCTTCGGCGTCACCATCCGCTTGAAGCTGTAGGCAACATCGTCGGCCGTCATTTGACGGCCGTTAACCGGTGCGATATCGTGGAAGGGCACGGTCGCGGGTAGCTTGAAGACATAGGTTTGCGGATCCGGCTGCTCGTAGCCGGTTGCTAAGTCATTGATCAGTTTGCCGTCCGCTGGGGTCTTGAGCAGCTTATTGAATGCCTGCAAATGGTACGAGATCCGCTCCATGTGCGGGTCGAGCACCGTCTGGCCCTGTGAGAAGGAGTACGTGAACTTCCCGCCCTGCTGAGGCTTCTCGGCGGCCGATACCGTGGCAGGCCCCGCCACCTGTGTGCCCCCGCGACCCGCTGCCGCGGCGCCACTGGTAGTTTGGCTGCTTTCCTTGGCGCTCCCGCCGCATGCCACGAGCCAGGCATTCGCCAGCGCGGTTACGCCCAAGCCACCCCGCCGTAGCGCGGAACGGCGAGGGATACGTTGCCCCGGCGACCGTCCATCCTTCATCCTGCTTCCCCCTCGAAGCTACCTCCGCTCAACCGGCGGGCCGCGCTGGGCCGCGGTACTCACCCACGGCGGCAGCGATACCACGATGACGTCACGTGTGTGGTTTGGCAGGATTCCGCCGGCGGCGCCGATAGGAATCGCGCCGCGCCACGTTTTTGTCCGGCCAGCGTGAGGCCTGACCACCCATCCGCTCGCATGTGGAGACGGAAGAATACATCAACTGTTGGTGTGACCGACGTGTAATGAGGATTAAACCGGGTTGGTCACAGACGCTGATTCATCCGCCCTCGGCGGATAGCATCGCGCATCGGCCTCGATCAAATCGGGGCCAGGTATCCCTCCCGGCGAAGCAGCGGCTCGATGCCACCGGCATCGATGATATCCATGAGCATCTGGGGCAGCGGCTGGCCTTGGACTACCACACCAGAGCGCGTGTTCCTCACCGTCCCTGCCGTGAAGTTGATTTCGGCGATGTCGCCTTCCTGAAATGCGTCGAACACGCCGGAACACTGGAGCGCCGGCAGCCCGAAGTTGACCGAGTTGCGCAAGAAGAGGCCGTTGACGGACTCGGCAATCAGGGCGCGTATGCCTGCACGATACAGCGAGCGCGCGCCGGGGCGGCTCGATCCAGTACCGAAGTTCTTTCCGCCGACGATGATGTCGCCCTGCTGGACCTGCTCCCGCCAGTCGGGCCGGTTGGCAGCGAAGAGGTGCTTGACTTGGTCGTCGGCCGTCATCCGCAATGCGAAGCCTGGTACCATTAAGTCAGTGTTGATATTGTCGCCGAACTTCCACACACGACCGGTCAATCGCTCTGGCAAGGGACTCCTCCTCGGCCGCGGGCATCGCGCGGACGTACCCACGCGTCATGCGTTGCCTATACATCGCGCGGATCGGCAATGCTACCCTTGATCGCCGAGGCCGCAACCGTCGCGGGGGAACCGAGATAGATCTGCGCCCGCGGGCTGCCCATCCGCCCCTGATAGTTGCGCGTGCTGGCGGTGAGACACACGTCCTCGTCTCCGAGCACGCCCATATGGCCGCCAAAGCAGGCCCCGCAGGTCGAGGACGTCACTACTGCCCCCGCCTCCAGCAGCGTGGTGACGTAGCCGCGCCGGCTCGCCTCGAGTAACTGCGCCTGTGAACTGGGCGTGATGATCAGGCGTACGTCGGGGTGGACCCGCCGGCCCGCGAGAATCTCAGCGGCGATCTCGAAATCTTCCACGCGGCCGTTGGCGCAGGAGCCTATGAAGCACTGAGTCAACCTAACATCGCCCAGCTCACGCGCGGGCTTGATGTTGCCGGGCACCGCACCGGGAAGGGCTACCTTCGGCTCAATGAGCGAGAGGTCGATCTCATGCACCGCTTGGAAATTCGCGTCGGGGTCGGCGAAGGCGGGCTCGAACGGGGCCTTGGCCCGGCCATTGAGGTAGCTCAGGAGCACATCGTCCGCCTCCCACAATGCGAACTCAGCCGATACTTCGGCGCACATTGTCGAGATCGTCTGCCGGCCGGGGATAGGGATCGTGTGCGCTCCCTCGCCCACGAATTCAATGTTGGTGTTCGCGAAGTCCCCGTATTCGTCGGCGATATGGTGGAGCACATCCCGCGGCTGGATACGCGGATGTAGCCTCCCTTTAAGGACGAAGCGGACGGTGGGGCTGCAGATGAACCACGTCTGCCCCTTCGCCATGATGTAAAGCATCTCTGACCCCATGCCGCGGGCGGCGCAGTTGAAGGCTCCGGAAGCCACGGTGTGGGAGTCGCCGCATGTGAGGATTTGGCCCGGGAGAGCAAAGCCATTCTCGGCTACGATCTGGTGCGAGATGCCCTGGCTACCCAGGTCGAACAGCCACTTGATGCCCATCTCCTTGACGTACGTGCGCATGGCGTTCAGGCCGTTGGCGACGTCCACGCTGGGAGCCGGCACCAAGTGATCGGCGACTACCACCACCCGTTCGGGATCGAAGAGCTTGAGCGGTTTATTCAGCCCGCCGGCGCTGCTGTAACCCATGTCAAGATCGACCGCCCAATCGACTGACACGCTGACGAGGTCACCTGGCCTGACTTCCTTGCGATTCGAGTGCCGTGCCAGGATCTTTTCCGCCATCGTCATGCTCATTCGCGCCCTCCCAGGTAGACCCACCGCCCTCGAACTATCCCCTCAGTGCGCGGGGCGGGTGAGAGTCAGTTCTTCACATGCGCCGGCATCGTTCGGCCATGACAGTTCACTCGCCGGTGCGTGAGGCACAGATTTTGTTGTGCCGCTGCCCTACCCCAGGTGCGGTGCGGCAGCTTGAACCGCGAGCATGTGACGGTGGGGGACTAGGCGCGGCCGGCAGGAGCCTGCACCGTGGTACTCGTCACCGACGATCCTGGGCCGGTGATCGATGGAGTCCAACAGATGCGCGGCCAGGGTATAGCGTACGAGACCTGCATGCCACCCTCGAAAGTGGTCATTCCAACGCACAACCGGACCATTTTGTCGGTGGGACACTCGGCGCGATTCCGGCAGGGTGATGGCTCGTTTGGATTACCGGCCGAGGCGTGGGTCGGTGGCTGTGAAGAGCTTGGGCGAAATACGGATTCCGGCACAAGCCGGCGCCTCGGTCATTCGCGCCGCCCAGCACCTCAGGTCATGCCTAAGGCCGGACGCTCTCAGTCAAGCAGCCGGCCGCGGGCAGGGCAGCAGCGTCCGGCGCGGAGCAAGGCGATCAAGTCGTGGATATCCTGAGGGGCGTGCGGGAGCGTGGTCAACCACCCCCCTAGGGTGGCAGGGGCGTGCGCATCGCTGCCGCCTGTCCGCGGCAAGCCAAGCCGCTCAGCCACGGCGAGCGCCAGCCGGTTTTCTTCATCCGTGGTGTTCCCATTGAGGGTCTCGATCGCGTCCACAAGGCGGAACAGCGGCAGCGCCGCCGCGTCCTCGGTCGACAGTTCGCGGCGTTCAGCCGGCAGCGACTCGTGACGGAAGTGCCAGGGCTGAAGGAAGTAGCGGAACGGGTGGGCGGCGATCATGAATCCGCCTTGTTCCAACACAAAGTCACGCAAATCTGTGGCCCGGTAGAGGCCGGCCGGTCGCCGGTCGATGCCGAGCACCAGGATGTGCCCGAGATCGGTGGACCACTCTGTCGCCGCAAGCACCAACCCCGGCGTCTGTCTGCGCACGGCCTCCATCTCGACCGGCGTAACAACTCGGTCGTGTTCCGTGAGCAGCAGCCCGTCCAGCCCCCGGCGACGCATCGCCTCGGACAGCATTCCCGGTTCAAGGCTGCTGTCCGAGGATCCCAGGACGGTATGCACGTGCAGATCGATCCCGAATGTCAAGGCTAAACCACTTGCTCCACTCGCCCGGCTCAGTGGCCGGGCAGATGATATCGCACCCGGTTGTCAGACGGCATCATGGTCTTATCGTCTCCGTCATCCGCGTCCCTCCTGAGTCGGACGATGAAAATGGCGGCCGCCGATCCATGATCGTGAGGCAACCGTCGTCAATTCACGGCTATCAATAAGCTACCGGCGCCGCTCGGTGACCGCATCGTCTACCTCATACCGGCGCTCCATCTCGTAGATCTGGGGTAGCCCGAGCAGGTCGGTAATGCCTGTGAATGTATCGCCACGGAGCGAGAGTTGAGGCCCTTTGCCCGTGCGCTTAAGTTCTCTCAGCGCCTGTCGCACGGCGAGGAAGGCGATCCCGTGGCCGCCGCCGGCGATCTGCAACTTAAAACCGCGCTGCGCCACCTCTCCGGTGGCCACCAGGCCGCCGTTATACAAACACGGGATCCCGCGCTGCGCGAGCTCGCGGCCGTACACATCAAGGTCTTCCACCGTCTTGATGCCGTCCACGAATACCATATCGGCGCCGGCCTCGTGGTAAGCTCTCGCGCGCCGGATCGCGTCGTCCCAACCGTTCACGGCCAACGCATCCGTGCGGGCGATGATCACGAGTTCCGGATCCCGGCGGGCGGCGAGCGCGGCACGAATCTTCTGAACATGCTCCTGCTGAGGTATCACCTGCTTACCTTCAAAGAAGCCGCACTTCTTAGGGAACACCTGATCTTCCAGGTGCATCGCCGCCGCTCCCGCTCGCTCGTACGCGCGGACGGTGCGCCAGACGTTGATGGCATTGCCGTAACCGGTGTCAGCATCGGCGATTACGGGTACTTCCACTGCCTCGCAAACATAGCGAAGATTGTCGACCATCTCGGTGAAGGTGGTCAGGCCAGCGTCAGTCATGCCGAGGCGTGCGGCGGTACCGTGCCCGGTGCGGTACACCGCTGGGAAGCCGGCGGCCTCCGCAATTTTCGCGGTCAACGCGTCGAACACGAACGGCGCCACGACCATGCCGTCGTTCATCAATTGTCGCAGTCGTGCTCCGGAACTCATCGTGCCCCCCCCGCGCCAATGCTGTAGCGCCGCTCCATCTCGTACACCGCCGGCAGGCCGAGCAGCTCGTTCATGCCTTCGCCGGTCGGCGGCTGCTCGAACTGGTTGCGGAAGCTGTCGATGCTGCCGGTCTCCATCAGCGCGATCATCGCGCCGGACGTGGCGGCATAAACCGCGCCCAGGGCGAGACCGGCAAGGATCTGCATCCTGAAGCCGAGGTCGGACGCCTCGTCGATGGAAACAAGGCCGCCGTTGTACAGGCAGGGGATGCCCTTCTTCGCCAAACGTCCGGCGTATTCCTTAAGATCCTCTATCGTCCGGATGCCATCGACAAACACCAGATCGGCGCCCGCGTCTCGGTATGCGGTCGCACGCCGCACGGTATCATCCCAGCCGTTCACCGCCAGTGCATCCGTGCGAGCGATGACGACGAAGTCGGTGTCCTGTCGCGCATCAATCGCCGCCTCGACCTTTTGCGCATGCTCTTCGAGCGGGATCACTTGCTTGCCCTCGAAGAAGCCGCACTTCTTGGGGAACACCTGATCTTCAAGGTGCAAGGCGGCGACGCCTGCCCCTTCGTATTCGCGAATCGTGCGGCTGACGTTGATCGGATTGCCATAGCCGGTATCTGCATCGGCGATCACGGGGATCGTCACCGCGGCGCAAATGTAGCGCAGGTTGGTCACCATCTCGGTTTCCGTCACCAGGCCAACGTCCGGGAAGCCCAGGCTGGCGGCCGTGCCAAACCCGGTGACGTACAGGGCATCAAAGCCCTCGTGTTCGACCTGCTTGGCAAACATGGCGTTGTACACGCCCGGGGCGAGAAGACAGCCCGGCCGGCTGAGTAGGTCTCGCAGTCGCGCGGTTGGCTTCATCTTCCGTCCTCCACAGATGGGCTGGCTGCCGCGAACAACCGCGCAGATCAGCACACCTGAGGATACGGACAATACCGCTCGGAACGACACGCACGAAGGTGCACATTCCCCGCGGCAACCGGGCCATTTTGGCGTGCGAGTGCGGATACGATCCGAGCGAGCGGATGGCCCCTTCGGATCACTGATCGGAGAGGCGCTGGGTCAGTGGAGCATCGTCAAGGGGAATGAGACCCCGGCGGACAGCCTCCGCGGCGGCCTGGCTTCGATGCCTCACATGCAGTTTTTGGTAGATGTTGCTAGTATGGCGCTTGACGGTGTTTTCGCTAAGGAAGAGTTGCTGCGCGATAGCTCGGCTCGTCTCACCGGCCGCGATCAGTGCTAATACCTGTGCTTCACGGGGAGAGAGTTCCTCAGGGTCGCGGCCCTTTGCCGCGACCCTGCCAATCCCGCCCCTGGCGGCGAACTCGTCGAGCACGCGGCGGGCGAGCCGCGGGTTGATGACGGCGCCGCCTTGCGCCACCATTCGAATGGTGCCTACCAGTTCCTCGGCAGAGGCATCCTTCAGCAGGTAGCCGTAGGCCCCTGCTCGGATCGCCTCCAGCACGTAACTATCACGCGTATACATCGTCAGAATGATGATGCGGGCATCCGGCTGCGCCCGCTTGATCCGGTGGGTCGCGGAGACGCCGTCTTCGTCAGGCATGTCGATATCCATCAAGATGACATCGGGTGTCAGGGTCTCGGCTCGCTGCACCCCCTCATCTGCCGAGCCGGCCTGACCCGCGATCACCAGATCCGGGTAATCTCCCAGCAACCGGGCGAGACCGGCGCGGAAGAGTGCATGGTCGTCAACCAGCAGGATGCGAATCACCTGTGTCATGGCGCTTCCTCACGCGGCACGATCAAGCGCACGGTTGTTCCCTGCGCGGGAGCGCTGACGATGTCGATTGTCGCACCGAGCAATTGCGCGCGCTCGTGCATTCCAATCAAGCCGAGGCGCCCTCTTTTGCGGGAACGGTCTCGGCCTTCCGCGACATCAAACCCACGTCCGTCGTCGCACACCGAAACGCGCAGCCCATAGGCGTCGCTTTCGATCACGACGTCAACCCGATTTGGCGCGGCGTGCTTGCGCGCGTTGACCAGCGCCTCCTGGATGATGCGAATCACCAGCGCTTCGCGCGTTGGTCCCAACTCAACCGGGGGGCCGGAATGCCGAAACGTGTGTTGGATTCCCGTATCGGCTTCGAGATCGGATACGTACTCACCGAGCGCCGGGATGCCGCCGCCGTGCGCGGTTCCTCCGAAGTGAAGGTCGCGAATCATCCCCCGCGCGTCTCGGATCGTATCCTGAGCGATACGACGCAGGCGGGCGAGCTCGCGCCGTGCCTCGGCGGTATCGCGCTCGATGAGCCGCTCGCAGTGCTGGATCCCGCTAAAGAGGCTGACAAGCTGCTGGGCAAGGCTGTCGTGTAACTCGAGGGCAATCGCCCGGCGCTCCTTCATCTCGACATCGGTGAGCTCGTCCGTGAGCGATGACAGCGTCCGTTGTTGTGCCACCAGCACCTCTTCCTTATACGTCATGTAGCCCAGCACACGGGCCATGGCAAGGTCCATCGATAGCGCATCCAGCGCTCGCAGATTCTGCAGCAGCTCGCCCGGACTCACCGTCGAGGCGTACCGTTCGAGAAGCACTTGCCGGGCCGCCTGTGCCACGCGGGGCGGCTCAGCGGCGAGGGCCGGTTCGGCTCCTTCCGCCTCCGCCCACCGACGGCCGAACTGCCGATACATCGCCATCAGCCCTTCCCGGGCCTCCGCCTGCACATCTTGGTCAGGCGCACACAGCCAGGCGATCATGTAACCCGTAATTTGATCATAGCCGGACTGCACAGTGTTCGGTTCGGTTCGCGCCAGGCGTTGCTGGTAGGGCAGGCCATGGTCCGCGAGGATGCGCCGCCACTCGTCCACGATTTCGTCGCGAGATTCATCAAACATACGTGCAAGAAGAGAGCTGGTAATCACTTCTCGTGTCATCCCCTACCTCCAAACGAGGGCCGGTCGCCGCGTGTTCTCGCGAACCGAGGATACCATACGGCGCAACGCCGCCACCGGTCAGCGGGTCCGCTCCCGTCCTTCCCGGCCATACCCATTTGGGTGAGAGCGTGACGCATCAGATGGGCCATGACAGAGACGGATTGATTGCTCGGAACATGGAGAGACTGGACGCTTCGCAGGATACCGCTCATCCCCGCTCCGTGCCTACAATGAGTGCCGCTCCCAGGAGCGCATGTGTGCAAAGGACACCAATTGTGGGACGGTTCCGCATCCTCATCGTGGATGGCAACGCGACGTTCCGGTATTCGCTCACGTGCCATCTTCAATCCCAGCCTGACTTCGTGATCGTGGGAGAAGCGAATTCCAGCGACGAAGCCCTTCCGCGCGCGAGAGCGCTCGCGCCGGACGTGATCCTGCTCGACGTTCAGCTTCCGGAGGCGGACGCTCCTAACATCATCCGCGCGCTCAAACAAGCCGTACCGGCTGCACGCATCATCGGCTTTAGCATCGTGCAGACCATTCGATACCGCGAGGAATGCCGCCGCGCGGGTAGCCCTGTACAACTGCTTAAGGACAGCCCCGTGGAGCTGATCTTCGAGGCGATTCGCGCAAACTGAGATGTTCTTTTTCGTCCGGCGCAGGAAGGGCTTGGTATCGCTCGCGCGCGAGCGCGGCTGCGATGGATAGACTGAAGGCAGCGTATGGGTGGGCTGACAAGAACCGGCGCGACCGCCCTCGAACCCTATCGAGTGCTCGACCTGAGCGGTGAGCTGGGTTTCATGTGCGGAAAGATGCTCGGCGACCTGGGGGCCGACGTGATCAAGGTCGAACCCCCGGGCGGTGATCCCGCCCGTGCGCTCGGCCCATTCTATCGCGATGAGCGCCACCCAGACCGGAGCCTCTACTGGTTCGCGCTCAACACCAGCAAGCGCGGGGTGACGCTCAATCTGGAACTTGCCGAAGGCCGCGAGCTGTTCAAGGCGCTCGTACGCACGGCACACTTCGTCATCGAAAGCTTCCCTCCCGGATACCTGGCGGAGCTCGGCCTGGGTTACGAGGATCTGGCTCGGATCAACCCGGCGATCATCCTCACCTCGATCTCCGGCTTCGGGCAGACCGGTCCCTACGCCCACTATCGCGTGAGCGACATCGTCGGAGTGGCGATGGGAGGGTTGATGTGGCTGTGCGGAGATCCCGACCGGGCGCCACTACGCATCCGGCCGCAGCAGGGTTACTTCCAGGCATCGATCCAGGCGGCGGTGGCGACGATGCTGGCCCACCACTACCGTGCGCGCACTGGCGAAGGTCAGCATGTGGACGTTTCGATGCAGGAAGCGGTCACCTGGACGATGATCCCCACGCGCCAGTGGTGGGATCTTCATCACGTCATTCTGACGCGGGCGGGTCCCGGTCGTCCGTCAGGCCGGCGCCGGATCCGTGTGATTTTCCCGTGCAAGGATGGCCACGTGGCGGTCTTCGGCGTCGTTGGGCGTGAGCTGCCAACGCTCGCGGCCTGGCTGCGCGAGGAGGGGATGGAGCAGGACCTCGGCGGCGCCTACTGGATGGACCTCGCGTCCGCGGGCACCGGCGCGGCAACGCAGGAGGACCTCGACCACATCGCGGCGGTGATCGAGCCGTTCGTGCTACGGCATGGCAAGCGGGAACTCTCCGAGGAAGGCCAGCGACGGCGGATTATCATCTTCCCAGTGAATGAGCCCGCCGATTTCTTCCGCAGCGAGCAGCTTGCGTCGCGCGGCTACCTTGTGCAGGTCGAACACCCGGAACTCGGCCACACGATCACCTATCCCGGCGCCCCGTACGTTATGCACGGCAGCCCCTGGCGCATTCACCGGCGCGCGCCGTTGGTCGGGGAACACAATCAAGAGGTCTACGCCGACCTGGGCATCGGCGCGGAGCGCCTGTCCGACCTCACGATGGCAGGGGTGATTTGATGCGCATCACCGGTCCTGATAGAGCCGATCGGTCATTCGCGATCTATGTATGAGCGTGATAGTTCGTGCAGACGTTTCACGTGCAGATAGACCGCGGCTACAAATTTGGCTCGCCGCGTGCTGGTCACACAAACTTACCAGATGATACATGGCACGTTTGGGTCCCAGAATCAGCGTGCAGGTCACTGATTTCCAGCGATTAATGATTCCCATGGGTTGCTGCATATTGATTCGATTGCAGGATTCCCGAAGTCGCATCCGTTGGCCTACAGTAGGCGATATTCCGCCCCATCCGCGCAGGGCAGGTCGAGTTACCAGGTATTGCCCGCGAGGTCTTGTCATCGCTGCAGCGATGGAGGTTCGCTGGGCGCTCTGCCGCGCACCGTGGCTGATTTCTGCGTTGCAGGACCAGGCGAAGCTACCGCGCTGGGGACGCCACTCACGCAGCGCTCCGGCCGGGTTTCGCCCCTATCGACTTCGAGCTCCGGCCATCCAGTGCCCACATTCCATCCCGCCTCGAAAACCGGTACGTCAAGCAACCGCCGTCAATAGGACCGATTTCCGAGTGGTGTGCGGGGTGAAGATGGTGATAGCCACGTAACATACACGGCCACCACGGTGGAGAGACGCTGATGATAAAGGTAATCCTCGGATATCAAGTCGAGCCGCAACTGACCGCCGTAGAGTATGACCGGTGGTTGTACGACATCCACGTCCCGGACCTACTCGCGAACCCATACCTGCGCAAGGTTGTCTTCAACACGGTGGTGCGAACGCTTCGAGGCGACCAGAACTTCTACCGGATATCGGAACTTCACTACGACGACCTTTCGTCGTACGAGCAGGCAAGAGCCTGGAGCGAGGCGAACCCGGTACCGGCGGAGCGTGGTCCGCAGGGCCGTACTCATTTTCTCTTTACGTGTCTCTGCGACGTGGTCGAAATCGAGGCCGCCCTATCGCAACCGGCTGGGTCAGCGTGAAGGAGGAGGGTTCGGGAGCGATGCAGGAGCAGAATTACTGGCAAAGGGCCGGGAGTGGAGGGATCTCCCGCCGCAGGCTCGTCAACTCGGGCGCAGTGGTGGGGGTGGGTCTTGCGGCAACCTGGCTGGCCGCGTGCAGTGGCAAGAGCGAGACGAAGGTCAGCAAGGAGCAAGAGGGAGCGGCAGCGATCACCGCCGGTGGAGGAGCCGCTGCCCGAACGGCAGAACTGCTCCCGGCGGGCCTCGAGCAGGCGTACCCCATGATCGCCAAGTATCACTGGAGCAAGCTGACCTTCAGCAAAAACAAGCCGAAGTACGGCGGCCGGCTCAAGACCCGGCTCATCTTCGACACACCGAGTTGGGACCCTTTTGACCCCGCCACGGGCGGTGTACAAAACGTGCCCATGACCCCCTTCTATAACCGTCTGACGAAGGCGGACCTGACGTTGGACTCAGCCTTCGCCGGCAAGAACAACCTCTTCGAGCTGCGGGTGACCAACGACCTCGCCCAGTCGTGGGAGCAGCCGGACAAGACGACTTACATCTTCAAGCTATACGACAACGTGAAGTTCCACGACTTCCCGCCCGTGAACGGGCGCCAAGTCACTGCCGAAGACTTCCAGTACACCTACCGCGCGTATGTCGCGGAGAAGTCTGTGGCGCAGGCGGCGATATTTCGCGATGTCGATAAGTTCGAGGCGGTGGACAAGCTCACCTTCAAGATGACGACCCGTAAGCCGGTCGCCTACCTGCTCAATAGTCTGAGCGCCCCGCTCCCCTTCGTCATCGCGCGTGAGGCGCGAGAGCGGCCGGAGGGCCTGAAGAACGACCCGCCGATCGGTACCGGTCCCTTCATCATGAAGGAGCATAAGCAGCGCAACACCATAACAATGAACAAGAACCCGGAATACTTCCGGAGAGGGCTACCGTATCTGGACGGGATCGATCTGACGTGGATCGAGGACTCGTCCAGCATCATCGCCGCGTACCGGACCAATCAGTTCCACACCATCTTGTACACCGGCGTGGGAGGCGCGGACGCGTTCAACAGCATCCTGAAGTCGGAAGGCTGGTCGCGGGAGGGCGGCAAGACGGATGCGCATGTCAATCAGATGAATTCCGGCGGCAACACCGCCTACATGTTTCGGGTGGACCAGAAGCCGTTCAACGACGTTCGCGTACGGCGCGGGCTGTCGATGGCCTGTGACCGTGAGAAGTATATCGCCGCGGTTTCCGGTGGTTTGGGGCGGTACGCGCTGGGGTTCCCAACCGACTGGGTCTACGCGCCGGGGAAGCCATGGCCTCAGACGAAAGAGGATTACCCCCAATGGTATCAGTATAGTCCCGACAAGGCTAAAGCGCTTCTCGCGGAGGCCGGCTATCAACCGGGGGACTTGAAGATCGAGCTCCTGATTCGGTCACCCGGGAGCGACCTTGACGTCTTGGTCACGGAGGACTGGAAGAAGATCGGCGTTGATGTGAAGCGCACGGTGCTCGATCGTGTCGCCTACGATGCGAACTTCTACGGCAAGAAATACGAAGCCAACCAGGTCTTCTCCGGAGCATCGATCTCTTCGGGACTCGACCTGGATGATTTCAGCTACCGTGTCCTCAAGACCGGGGAGGTCGCCAACTACTTCTTCTTGAGTGACCCAGAGATGGACCGGCTACTGGATGCGCAGCAGGCCGAGTTCGACCGCGAGAAGCGGAGGGAACTCGGGCGCGCGATCGCGAACCGCGACCTCGATCAAGTCTACCGAATCTGGATGGTCAACACCCTCTTCTGGGAGATGAAGCGGCCGGCCCTCCAAAACTGGATCACGCACGACGTGTATATGTGGACGAACGGGTGGGGTATGGACCAGACCGAGTCCACCTGGCTGGATGAGTAGATCAGGCGCCAGGGTGCGGCGCCCTGCTTGAGGCGCCGCACCCCACCCGCGTCAAGATTACGGCTTCTGTTCCGCCAAGAGAGCTATGTACGTGGGGGGCACGCGATGTACGGGTACCTTATCCGCCGCATACTACTCGCGCTCCCCACCCTGATCCTGGTCACCGTGGGTTCGTTCGCGCTCATTCGGCTGGTGCCCGGCGATGTGGTCATCGCGAAGGTCGGCGAGTCGGGTAGCCATGCCGACCTCGACAAAGTACGCCATGACCTTGGGCTCGATGCCCCGTTCCACGTCCAGTACTTCCGCTTCGTCCGCGGCATCCTAACAGGCAAGCCACCAAAGTCGCTGTGGTCGTCACGATCCGTCGCCAGGGAGTTCTTCGACCGGCTACCAACAAGCCTGGAACTGGGGCTGATCGCGATGGCCATCTCGGTGGCGATTGCGATCCCGGCCGGGATAGCTTCGGCGGTTCGTCAGGATCGGCTCATCGATTACGTGGCGCGTGTCGGCGCGATCCTGGGCACGTCCGTGCCCGATTTCTGGATCGCGACCGCCTTGGTCGTGTATCTTTCCCTCTATTTTGGCTACTTGCCGCCGCTCGGGTACGTCTCGTTTCGGGAAGACCCGATCAAGAACCTCTCACAGCTTTACCTGCCGGCAATCATCCTCGGGTATCGTCTCGCGGCAACGACGACCCGCATGATCCGCTCGACGATGTTGGATGTGCTCCGACAAGACTACATTCGAACCGCCTGGGCGAAGGGTCTGAGGGAACGCGCGGTTATCAACCGGCACGCGGTGAAGAACATGCTCATCCCGGTCGTCACGATCTGGGGTTCCCAGCTCGCGATTGTCTTCGGCGGTACGGTCATATTGGAAAGTATCTTCTCGCTGCCGGGCGTTGGGCAGATGTCGCTCACCGCCATCCAGCAGCGGGATTACACGCAAATCCAGTTCAACGTTCTCGTGCTGGCAACCATCATCGTGATGCTCAACCTCTTCGTCGACTTGACCTACGGCTGGCTCGACCCGCGCATCCGCTACCGCTGACGCCGAAATGATGGCTTGACAGAGTGTCGTGCCGATCGGAGGAGAGTTGATGATGGGGGAAGCTAGGTCCCTGGGTAGAGGCCAGGCTCTCGAACGCCTGGCGCCGCGATCGTCGCCGATAGTGTGGTTGCTGCGACAGTTCTGGAACAAGCCACTGGGGCTGATATCGCTGGTGGTCGTTCTCGCCGTGATCGTCATGGCCCTTCTCGCGCCACAACTCGCCCCGTACGATCCGCTCCAGTCACACGCCGTCGACCGGCTTCAGGCTCCGAATAGTAAATATCTCCTCGGAACAGACCAACTTGGCCGTGACGTGTTGAGTCGTATCATCTACGGGGCGCGTATCTCGCTTCTGGTCGGGCTGATTTCGGTTGCCATTTCTACGATCTGTGGCGGAAGTATCGGTTTGGTCAGTGGTTATTTCGGCGGCATCCTAGACATCGTCACACAGCGCCTCGTTGACGCCTTGCAGGCGTTTCCCGGTCTGATCCTGGCGCTGGCGCTCATGTCAGTGTTTGGTTCAGGCACCGTTCAGGTGACAGTCGCAATCGCCATTGTCATCGCCCCGTCGGAGTCGCGTGTTATCCGGAGCGCCGTGCTGTCCGTGAAGGAGAACCAATACATCGAGGCGGGGCGTTCGGTGGGCGCCACCGATTTTCGGCTCATCTGGAGTCACATCCTGCCGAACGTGACCGCGCCCATCCTGATCCTTGCCTCCCTCACCCTGGGGCTGGCGATTCTGATCGAGGGAGCACTCAGTTTTCTCGGGCTGGGGACGCCGCCACCCACGGCGTCGTGGGGCGGCATGCTTACGGGAGGCAGCCGGGCATACATGGAGCGCGCCCCGACGCTGAGCCTGTTTCCGGGGATTGCCATCAGCCTCACGGTTCTCGCTTTCAACCTGCTCGGCGATACGCTGCGCGACATATGGGATCCCCGTTTGCGGGGTCCGCGGTAATGGTAAGAGAGGAGTAGTTGAGATGGGCATGACCATCGCTGAGAAGATCCTCGCCGCCCATTCCGATAGGAGTGCGGTGAAGCCCGGCGAGTATGTTTGGGCCAAGGTGGACGCCACGACCGGCCACGGACTCGCCCAACTCGAGAAACTAGGAGTCGAGGAGATCTGGAATCCCGACCGGGTGTATCTCGTCGAGGACCATCAGGCGCCGCCGCCGACGGTCGATGTCGCCAACCAGGTGAAGGACATGCGCCGCCTGGTGAAGAAGTACAAGATCACGCACTTCTTCGAGTTCGGGCGCCACGGCATTCTGCACCAGGTCTTCCCCGAGAACGGCCTGGTTGTTCCCGGCGAGTTGATCGCGATGGGTGATTCCCACTCCACGTCCGGCGGCGTGTTCAACGCCTGCGTCACAAACGCGGCCATGGACGGTCTCTACATCCTCGCGTTCGGCGAACTGTGGTTCCGCGTGCCGGAGAGCGTCAAGGTCGTGTTGAACGGCACGCTACCGGCGTGGTGCGTTGGCAAGGATGTCATCCTCAAGGTGGCGGGGGAGTTGGGCACGGACTTCGGCTTGTATAAGTCGATTGAGTACACCGGACCCGTCGCCCGCCAGATGACCCTCGCCCAGCGCTTTACCATCTCGAACATGGGTGTGGAGGTCGGCGCCAAGTTTGCGCTCTTTGAGTGCGATCAGAAGACTGACGACTGGCTGCGAGGGCGAGTGAACCGCCCCTATACACCCGTCTTTGCCGACCCCGATGCGACGTACGCGGCGGTCCACGAGTTCGACCTCACCGACCTCGAACCGATGATCGCCTTCCCCCACGACCCTGGCAATGTCCACCCCGCATCGGAGGCGAAGGGCCAACACATCAAGATCGATCAGGCGTTCCTCGGCTCCTGCACCAATGCTCGGCAGGAGGACCTCGAAATCGCGGCCCGCATCATGAAGGGGCGCAAGGTGCATCCCGACGTGCGCATGCTCGTCAGCCCAGCGTCACAGGAAGTCTACCGCGACGCGCTTAAGGCCGGATGGCTGGAGATATTGGCCGATGCCGATTGCGTGGTGGAGCACTCCACATGCGGGCCGTGCTACGGCGGGCATATGGGTGTGCTCGGCGACGGCGAGGTGTGCATTTCCTCCAGTAACCGCAACTTCCAGGGGCGCATGGGCAGCAGTCTTGCTCAGGTCTATCTTGCCAGTCCCGCAACCGTGGCTGCCTCCGCCATCGCCGGCGAATTGGCCGACCCGCGTGACTTTCTATGAGACGGAGACACGAAAGGATGTGACGAGGGTGCTCATCATGGAGGCGCCCGCGACGTAGATCCCGCTTGATATCGACCACAGCAAGGAGCGAAGGGCATGCAGACCACGTTTCGCGGGAAGGTGTGGAAGTTCGGGGACAAAGTTAGTACCGACCTGATGGTGCCGGGAGCCTACGTGCTGGCTCGGCGTGGCATCACGGACGAGGAAGCCGCACAGTACACGATGCGCGCCAACCGCCCGGACTGGGCGGCGCAGGTGCGACCGGGGGATATCCTGGTGGCAGGGGTCAACTTCGCCTGTGGGTCGAGCCGCAACTGGGCCAGACCGGTCCAGGTACTCGGCGTCTCCGCCGTGCTGGCGGAGTCGATCTCGCGCATCGGCCATCGCAACGCGATCAACACCGGGCTGCCCGCACTCGTCTGCCCGGGGATCACGAGCTTTATCGAGGAAGGCGAGGAGCTAGAGGTGGACATCGTCAGCGGCGCAGTGACAAACATCAGCCGCGGCGGCGCGCTTCAGGCCGAGGCGTGGCCGCAGGACAGTCCTCCCTATCAGATCATGCTCGCGGGCGGCTTCATGAACTTTTTCAAGCAGAAGCTGGCTGAACGCGCGGGTAAAGCTGCCACACCTGGAGCGGGCTAAGTACGAGCGTGAACGTTCGTGCAGTCGCTTCGAGTGGGGACAGACCACCGTCACCAGTCCCTCCCATACTGTGTTGGCGGCACGAACGTACCGGCTCCTATATAGCTCGGATTATTCACGGCGAACCCGGAGCCGCCGGACGTGAGCCCACGGGCGAGTCTCGGTTACGAGGGCATGAATCTCAAGGGGTGGCCGGTCCTCACGATGGTGCGTGGGACGGTGGTCGCACGCGACTTCGAGATCGTCGCCCCGCACGGCCACGGCAAGTATCAGTACCTGAATGGGCATGTCCGTCAGCCAGTGGCGGTCTAACGGTACTCGCGGCCGTGCTCCCGCCCAACAAGTCATAGGAGTCCAGCCGGGGCACGATTCTCTACCCACGGCGCGTACCTTCTCAAGAAGGGGCCGTGGGTGAGTCTGGAGAGGTTTCAACCATGTCATCCGCAAAGCAACATGCCTGGAACCCGCTTCTCACACCGCGCGATCAGGAGTTTCTGGCTCAGCGCGACCCAAAGCGCCGCGGGTTTGGCACAAGGCCGGCGCTGCTCGTGATCGATATGCAATACACCGCCTGTGGGGATCGGGATGAGCCGATTCTCGAGATGGTGAAGCGCTGGCCCGGCGGATGCGGACACGAGGCGTGGGAGGGCATCCGCAACCAGCAGCTTCTTATTCCCGCCTGCCGCGAGGCCGGCGTGCCTATTATCTACACGCGCTACATCCCGCAGCTCATCCAGTTCGACGGCTTCGCCAAGAAGCGCAGCGGGCCAGCGCAGCAGCCGGATCCGGCCGAGCTGCGCTGGCAGATCATGCAGGAGATCGCGCCCGCACCGGACGACATCGTGCTCGACAAGAGCTTCGCCAGCGTCCTCTTCGGCACGCCGCTGATCAGCTGGCTGATCGCGATGGGCATCGACACGACCATTATCGTCGGAAACTCCACCGGCGGATGCGTGCGGGCCAGCGCCATCGACCTCACCACACACAACTACAACGTCGTGGTCGTCGAGGACTGTGTCTTCGACCGCGTCGAGCTATCCCATGGAGCGGCGCTTCTGGACATGTGGATGAAGTACTGCGACGTGATCTTTATGGACGAAGTGCTGGAGTACGTCCGGACGGTGCGCGATGGGGCGGTGCAGCAGCCCGCGGCGGTCGCGCGGTGAGGCAAGTCCGCTCGGAGAGAAATCCGCCATGCTTAACAGTCCCGCGGGCCACGAACTGATTCAGGGTCTGGAGGAGACCGGTCGCACCCTGGTGACCGAGTTTACCGACCTGGACGAGGCGTCTGCCACCACAGTGCCCGATCCGGAAGAATGGTCGGCCAAGCAGAATATCGCCCATCTCTCTGAGATCGAGCCGGGGCTGATCGATGAGGCGCTGGCGATCATAGCTGACCCGGACACGCCGATCGGCCACCCCCCCGGCGCCCTCTGGGGTGAGGCACAGAACGCGGCAAACGACCGGCCGCTCGCCGACCTCGTCCGGGAGTTCGACGCGGTCAACCAGGACACCTTGCAGCGCCTGACGGCGTTGACAGACGCGGACCTCGTCAGGTCAGGAAAGCACCGCGGCTTCGGCAATGCGACCGTGCAGAGCACGCTGATGATGGTGCTCGCGCATCGGCGCGGCCACATCTTCCAGCATCGCTCGAATCTGATCAGTCTGCGCGCCCGGCAGGCCGGTCGGGTGCCGTCGGAGGCGTATGCCGTGACTGGTGATCGGGGTCCAGCCCTCGTGTTGCTGGACGCGGCCGCGAGCAAATGGACTCCGGTTGCCACCGAACTGGGCAAAGAGTATCGCATCGTCCACTTTAAGTACGCCGCGTTGCCACCGACCATCGAGCAGCTTGGCCGGGACCTCCACCTCAGCGAGTTTTGGCTCGCGGGTAATGCGTCCGGCGCAGTCGATGCGTGCAAGTACGCGTTCGCCCATCCCGAGCGCCTAACGGGGCTCGTGCTCGTCAATTTGCCCGTCCTGCCGTTTTCGCGTGACGGCCGGCCTGACGACTTCGGCAGCATCAAGGTCCCGACACTCACGCTCGTCGGTGAGGCATACCCACAGGCAGCGCTCGCACAGGAGCGGGGCCGGCAGTTCCCCAATGGCCGGATGGTCGTCGTGCCCGGGTCGGGGCGCGACCTGCCGGGCGAGCAGCCGGCCGCGGTGGTAGAAGCGATTCGCGCCTTTGTGCCCCTCACGGTCGCGGGTGACTAACCCGCTACGTTTCGGCGCCAGGGCGAGCGGGTTGAATACGTCGCGAAGTTCAGATCGGTCGGTGCGGAGCTGATTGGGCAGAGTCTGCGACCGGGGTTTGACCGGCTGAGTCGACGCAGAATCCATGCCCATGTCATGTTGGTGAATGACCCGATTCGGGGTGACGAGGCGGTCGTCCCCCGGCTGTTCACGGGCGGCAGGACCACACTCAGAGGTGACTCGTACCACATCATGGGGCCAGGATGGACGCCGCGGTTCATCGCCAATGAGCGCCGGCTCGACCGGTCGTGCCCGTGCTCGGTTTGCAGCAGAGCCTGGTCGTGTGGCGGCACATGGCGCCCGGCGAATCGGACGAGCGGGTCTATGTACGCATCGACGCGTTGATCGCGGCTCGGAAAGAGGCGGTGGACGGGCGCTGTCACCATGTATGAGGAGTGCAACTGAAACGTAGGGTGAAGGACTCGCTCGTCCGTCCACACGAACGCATAGCGACGTGCGCGACGTGCGTACATTGGGGCGCCCGCCCAATACAACCGGCAATCGGATGCGGGCGTCGTTCGTCTGTACAAGGAGGTGGTGGTTATGGTCATGACTCAGGAACTGGCGAAGACGCTGTTTCAGCTTCCGCCGGAGCTGAACGACCTGAAGCTGCTCACGCGCAAGATCGTCAAGGAGCAGTGCATCCCCTTGGAGCAGGTGCTCTTCGCCAGCCGATCGCAGGGCCAAGCCACCGGCCGCGGTGAGATATTCGTCGATGGCACCATCGGCGAGGAAAACTACGCCCGACTGGAGGGCATCTCCAAAGAGACCGGCCTGTTCAATATGCACCTTCCGGAAGAGTACGGCGGGAGTGGCTTCGGCGTGCTGGGCAACTTCGTCGTCGCCGAGGAGATCAATCGGTCGCTGGTGCATCTGCCGGTGGCGCACGTGCCAAATATCCTCTACGAGGCGAATGACTACCAGAAGGAGCACTACCTGCTTCCTGTCATCGCCGGTCACAAGCACGCCTGCTTCGCCCAGACCGAGCCACAGGCCGGCTCCGACCCTGGCAATAGTATGCAGACCAAGGCGGTGCGCGACGGCGATGACTGGGTGATCAACGGCACCAAGATGTTCATCAGCGGCGCCGACACGGCCGACTTCATGATGCTTCAGGCCGTCACGGATGAAGAAAAGCGCCAGCGCGGCGGCATTACGATGTTCCTCATCGACAAGGGCACCCCCGGCATTACGATGCAGCCGATCCCTCTGTGGCTATCATCGACGCCGCGCCAGTTCATGGTCTATCTGGACAATGTGCGGATATCGCATCAGAACGTGCTGGGCGAGGTAGGCGGCGGATTCCGCTTGGGACAGCGTTGGCTCGTGATCCACGACCGCCTCAGCCGCGGCTCACTTGCCTGCGGCATCTTGTCTCGCGGGATCGAGATGGCCGTCGAGTGGGCGAAAAACCGCGTCACGTTCGGCCAACCCCTCAGCCAGCGGCAAGCGATCCAGTGGATGCTGGTGGACTGCTACATCGACTTGAAGTGTATTCGTGCCGTGTCCTACGAGTGTGCGGCCAAAGCCGACGCGGGGGAGGACGTGCGCATCTTGGGGGGGCTTTCTAAGCTGCTCGGCGCCAACTGGGGGCACCGCAGCATCGACAAGATCATGCAGATCTTTGGCGGACTGGGCGAGTCGTTGGACATGCCGATCACGTATTGGTACCGCATGCTGCGCCATGGCCGCATCGGCGGCGGTACCGACGAGATCCAGCGCATGCAGATTGCCCGCGCGATGTTCAATGTCGGCGCCAGTATGTGGGATGCGTAGGGGCATGAGCCCTCACGCCCGCCCGCCCTTGGCAGGAGAGAACGAATCTCGTTGGCGGCATGGACCCGCGTGAGTGAACTGTCCCACGACGTGGTGGTCGGGACGTGACTGGTAGGAGGCAGGTCGTGCAGGCAGAGGCGGGGGCGTACGACGGGCTGCGTGTTCTCGATTTCACGCAGGGCATCGCTGGGCCGATGGCCTGCATGCTCATTGCCGACCTGGGTGCAGAGGTGATTAAGGTTGAGCCACCCGACGGTGATCGACTGCAGTCCGACCCCGGCTACCTCGTGTGGAACCGCAACAAGCGCCGACTGGTGCTTGATGTCCACACCTACGAGGGCCTGCACGCTGCCCGCCGGCTCATCGACGGCGCCGACGTGGTCGTGTTCGATGCGAATCCCGGTGAGTTGGAACGGCTCGGACTCGACGGCGGTACGCTGGTCGCCGCGCATCCCCCGCTGCTCCACGTCTGGATGCCGCCCTACGCTGAGGCGGGGCGCTGGAGCCAACTCCCCCCGAGCGACTCACTCCTGTCGGCGATCACGGGCGTATCCTGCATGCAATCCGGTACCGACGAGCGGCCCGTCCACCTGGTTCTGCCACAGGTGACCTACGGACAGGCGCTGATGGCGGCTACCGCCATCGCGACGGGCCTGTACGAGCGGGCGCGCAGTGGCCTCGGGCAGGCGCTGACAGTCAGCGGGCTGGACGGCGTGGCCGCCTTGAAGACGGGCGCGGCCGTCCATTCCACTGTGGCGGCCGATGGAACGACCGGCGCCCGTGGTGCGGGCATCACCTACGGCCCCAATTACCGAATCTATATGTGTTCGGACGGAGAGCGGCTTTTCCTCGGCTGCCTGACCGAGCGGTTCTACGTCCGGGCGCTCGAACTCCTGGGCCTGCCCGAGCTATTCACGATGGAGGGAGTGGACCGCGACTTCAAGAAGGTGGGGCAGCCGCCCTTCAACCATATCGCGACTGAGCGGCTGCAGGCCCGATTTGGCGAACGGCCACGCGCCGAGTGGCTGCACACCCTCCACGATCCCCTCGTGCCCCTCACCCCTGTCGATACCCGTGAAGCGTGGTTCCATGGCGAGACCGTGGCGGCCAACGAAATGTGGGTCGAGCTCCAGCACCCGCGGCTGGGCATGGTGGAAATGCCGGGCGTGCCGGTCAAGTTCTCGAAGACCCCTGGCAGCGTCAGTCACTTTATCCGGCCAGTGACGCTCGACGAGCTGTCCGCGCATACCCCTGCCGTGGCAAAGCAGGCACCCGCTCCATTGCCAAGTTCCAGCGGCGACGGTCCGCTGGCCGGCGTTCGGGTGCTCGATCTTGCGACGTTCATTGCTGGATCGCTGGCGCCGGCGGTGCTCGCCAACTTCGGCGCCGGCGTGGTGAAGATCGAGCCGCTCGATGGCGACCCTTGGCGCACTCAGGCGCTGGGGTTCATCCCCTGGAATCGGGGCAAGCGCAGCCTGGCACTCGACCTCAAGCACCCGGAAGGGCGGGCGGTGTTTTACGACCTCGTGCGCCGGGCGGACCTCGTAATGGACAACTACCGCATCGGCGTGCGTGAACGGCTGGGCGTCGACTATGCCTGCCTCAAGGCGATCAACCCGCGCATCATCACATGCTCCGGCACTGCCTACGGACCCACCGGTCCGCTCGCGCTGGAGCCGGGCTTTGATACCGTGCTCCAGGCGCGGAGCGGCATCGGAATCGCTCAGGGCGGGAACGACGAACCGGTGACCATGCGCCACTCGCCGATCGACTCGGCCACCGCCATCTTGAGCGTCTTCGGCGCCGCCGTTGCCCTCTATGTGCGGGAGCGTTCCGGCAAAGGCCAGCAGGCTTGGACCTCCCTCGCGAATCTAGCGGTGCTCTGCCAGTCTGGCGAACTGGTGTCGTACCAGGGACGACCACCGGCCCCGATCGGCGGTCGGGACTGTGTGGGCGTGAGCGCGATGGAGCGGTTCTATCACTGTGACGACGGCTGGGTGGCGATCGCCTGCACGGCGCCGGAGCAGTTCCCGCGGCTTTGCCTCGGTCTCGGCCATCCCGAGTGGGCCGGCGACATGAACCCAGAAACGGCCATGTCGGAGCCACGCGACGGACGGCTCGCCGCGGCGATCGCCGATGCGGTCGCCGGTTTGGCCACCGACGATGTGCTCGATCGCCTCCTCACGCGGGGGGTACCGGCGGCGCCCGTGGTCACCCATGACGGCATCTTTACCAGTTCGTTCATGCACGAGAACGGCTTTTTCGATACGTATGAGCATCCCGAATACGGCACGGTCCTTGGTGTGCGCCGCTACGCGGACTGGAGCCGGACACCAGGCGGCTTCACCCTTCGTGCGCCGCTCCTCGGCGAACACAGCGTTGAGGTACTGCGGGAGTACGGCTTCGACGAGGAACGCATCGCGGCGCTGCTCGACGCTGGGGTGGTCAAACAGGCGAAATAACGGGGCTTCGCGCCGGCGGGTACGTTGTCCGGTATTGGGTGAGGAGATAGGAGATACGATCGTGGATATGGTTGTACGTGGCGGGGTGGTGGTGACGGCAGCCGGCGCCACGCGCGCGGACATCGGTGTACAGGGCGGGACGATCGCCGCCATCGGGCTGGACCTGCCCGAAGCAGGCGAGGAGATCGACGCGAGCGGCGCGCTGGTGTTTCCGGGTGGTGTCGACGTCCACACCCATCTCAATACGGTTGGCGGCCGTGCCGACCGCCCCCGCGCCGACGACTTCGTCCATGGCACCCGCGCGGCGGCGGCGGGCGGGGTGACAACCGTGTGCGACTTCGCTCCCCAACAGGGCGGCGGATCGCTGCGCACAGCCATCGATCTGGCGCGGGCCGAGGCCGGCCCCAAAGCGATCGTCGACTACTCATTCCATGTGATTGTCAGCGACCCATCGTCCAAGGCGATCGAGGAACTGCCGGCGCTCGTCGCCGACGGTTTCCCGAGCTACAAGTTCTTCATGATGGCGCCTCCTTTTGTCGAGCGCACCTCTGAGTACCTGCGGCTGCTTGCGGCTGTCGCCAGCGCGGGCGGCATGGTGATGTTCCACTGCGAGGACGCGGCGATCCGGGACTTCTGCATCGACACATTGCTGGAGGCCGGCCACCGGTCGCTAGCGCACTACCCGGCGAGCCGGCCCCGCGCGGTCGAGGTGGCGGCTACGGGGCGTGCCATGCACATGGCGGCCACCACGGGTGTTCCGATGTACATCGTGCACCTATCGTGCAAGTCGGCGCTGGACGAAACGCGCGCTGCTCGGGCGCACGGTTTACCCGTATACGTGGAGACGCGCCCGATCTACCTCTATCTGACCGAGGACCGGTTCAACCAGCCGGACCGCGAGGCGGCGAAGTTCGTCGGCATCCCGCCGTTGCGGGACCAGAACGACGTAGACGTGCTGTGGGACGCGTTGCGCCAGGGCGACATCCATACGGTCGCCACGGACCATTTCAGCTTTCTCATGGCGAACAAGTACCGTGACGATGACACGTTCGCCACGGTACCGCCGGGGATGTCCAACCTCGAAACACTGTTACCGATGCTCTATTCCGAGGGAGTAGGCAAGGGCCGCATCACAGTGGAGCGGTTCGTTGAGTTGATTGCCACCAACCCGGCGAAGCTCTTCGGCCTCTACCCACGCAAGGGCACGATCGCCGTGGGGGCAGACGCCGACCTATGCATCTTCGACCCGGACAAGCGTGTTGCGATCTCCGCATCCTCTATGCACTCGGCGTCCGACTTCGAGGTTTACGAAGGGTTTGAGATCCGAGGCTGGCCGGTCGTCACCCTCTCTCGTGGAGAGGTGATCTTCCGCAACGGTGAAGTGACGGCAAGCCCGGGCCGCGGCCAACTTGTGCCCCGCGGGCGCTTCCGCGGCTTGTAACCGGACCGTTGCCGTGTTGAATGCGGCCCAGCATGGTACGCATGGTCCGTCACCGGCCGGATCGGGGGAATCATAACGAGGTGCAAGGGTGCAGGCGACGACGCACGAGCAGGATCCGTGGAACCCTGCCCAATACAACAAGTTCCGCGAGCAGCGTATGCTGCCTTTCTTCGATCTGTTCGCACTCGTTCTGCCGCGGCCAGGAATGCGGGTGATCGACCTCGGTTGCGGTACCGGTGAACTGACGGCCATGCTTTCCGAGCGGCTGGTCGATGCGCGCGTCGAAGGGATCGACTCCTCGTCGGCCATGCTGGAGCAGGCGATGCCGCGTGCGGGTGGACGGCTGACGTTTCGCCGGTCGGATATCCGCGCGATCGAGGACTTCAGTCCGTACGATCTGGTCTTCTCGAATGCCGCGCTTCAATGGATATCGGACAACGAGAATCTGCTCACGCGTATCGTAAGCCAGTTGCGGCCCGGTGCGCAGATCGCCGTGCAAGTGCCAAAACGTGGCGGCAACCGAACGGGTGCTATCGCTCAGGAAGTAGCGCAAGAGCCACCCTTTCGGGATCTCATCCGGCTTCCGAACAGGCAAGGAGGTGCGCTCAGCCTCGAACGTTACTCCCAACTACTCTACGACCACGGACTGCGTGAGCAGGTCTGCATCGAGAAGATCTACGGGCACGAGCTACCCCACTCTACCGATGTGATCGAGTTCGTAAAAGGCACGGGCCTCCGACAGTACCTCGTCCAACTCGACGAGACGGGCCAGTCCGCGTTCCTTGCGGCGTATCGCACCCGCCTACTGGCACTGGTCGGCGACAAGGCGCCCTACTTCTTTCAACTTCCGCGCCTGCTGTTTTGGGGGCAGAAGATGGAATAACCGAGCGCGTCTGACCGGACAACCATGCGGTCGCCTGCGTCGCGCTCGAACCGTCAGAACCACCTCGCATCGCCCTATTCGGAAGGAGAAGCTACCAGCATGAAGAAGACGACGAAGCTCCAGGAACTGTTTCACCGCAACCAGGTGTTCGTTATTGCCGGTGGTGGGTGCGCTCTGCACGCGCGGATCGCCGAGGCGGCCGGGTACGAATGTGCGTACATGTCTGGCGCGAATACGGCCGCCACTATTCTTGGCATCCCCGATGCCGGCTTGATTACCGCGACGGAGATGGTAGAGAACGCCGGCCGGATGGCCAACGTCGTCAGTATCCCGCTCATCTCCGACTCCGACCAGGGTTTCGGAAACGCCATTAACGTGCGCCGCACCGTCCAGTCCTTTATCCGCGCGGGCGTGGCCGGTATCCACATCGAAGACCAGCCCTTTCCCAAACGCTGTGGTTTTGTCAAGGGGAAGGAAGTCATCTCTATCGAGGAGGCGGTGGGTAAGTACCGTGCTGCCGTCGATGCCAAGAACGAGATCGATCCGGACTTCGTCATCATCGCCCGCTGCGACGCCCGTGGCGCGGCCGGCGGCTCGCTGGAGGACACCATTGAGCGGCTTCAGGCCTACAAGCGGGCAGGGGTAGACGTGCTCTACGCCGAGGCGCTGACGAACCGGGAGGAAGTGAAGGCTGTGCGCGCCGCCATTGAGGGGCCGATGATGGGCACCCTCGGCTTCCTCGATCCCGCCCCGAGTTTGGACGAGCTACAGGCGCTGGGATATGCCGGCGCCTTCTACCCTGGACTGATTGCGCAGTACGGCGTGCGTGCCTCGTGGGACTTCGCGCATGACTTCAAGGCGAGGGGTGTGGACGCTCAGAATGAATGGCAGCAACGGCAGTGGAAATACCCGATGCCGCACATGTTCGACATCGTTGGCTTCCCACAGGTTGCCGAGTGGGAGGAGAAGTACCTGCCTGCCGAGTGGCTGCAGAAGTACGACCAGTCTATCGGTGGCTACGATCCGCGTGCCGGCGCCCGGCAGGCGGCGTTCACCGCCCCGCGCTAAGTATGCATCCTAGTTGCGCCGCCGCCCGCGCGGTCTATGGAGCAGGCCGATTATCGGCGGCGCTGCGCCGAACCATCCTTGGGAGGGACCCAATCGTTCGTCGACGATTGGGCATGGTGGGTCGAGGGGAATCACGGCCGCAACAGGGCCGGCCGTGGCGCCGGCGATGCAAGGAGGCTCACACCATGGCCGTTTGGGACACGTTCTTGACCGAGAATGACCGCAAGGTGCTCGCCGCGCGGAAGCCGCGTGCCCGACAGGGGTTCGGCGAGAAGCCGGCGCTGCTCGTGATCGACATGCAGGTCACCGCCTGCGGTGAGGACCGACCCATCTACGAGCAGCTCGACCGCTATCCGGGCGCGTGCGGACCGTACGCCTGGGAAGCCATCCGGCACATGCAGAAGTTGCTGCCGGCGGCGCGTGCAGCGGGTGTGCCGGTGATCTACACCAAGCATGTGTTTCGGCCCACGACCGGCCTGCCGGCCGCCGACCCCTCCTCGAGTTTCAGTTCGCTGAATCCGCTTTCGGAGATCCCCGAGGAGATCGCAATGCAAACGGGCGACCTGTTGCTGGAAAAGCAGGTCGCGAGCGTCTTCTTCCACACCGGGCTGATCTACATGCTGCTGAACCTGAAGGTAGACACGCTGCTGGTAGTGGGCAACAGCACCAGCGGCTGCGTCCGCGCCAGCGTGGTGGACGCGGGCGGCTACAAGTTCAAGGTGTCCGTCATCGAAGAGTGTGTATTCGACCGGATCGAAATGTCGCACGCCGCCTCGCTGTTTGACATCCAGTTCAAGTATGCCGACGTGGTCAATTTGCCCGAGGTGTATGACTACCTCAGTCAGATCGGGGCGCGCCGGCTGGCGAGTGCGACAGGAGACTGAACATGTACCCGGACCGTTACGATTACGCGCCGTTGCCCAAACGGCCACAAATGAAGCTTCCCGACGGCAACCGCATCGCCGTGTGGGTGGCGCCCAACGTGGAGTTCTACGAGTACCAGCCGCCGCCGAACAAGTACCGCACGCCATGGCCACGCATGCCCCATCCGGACGTATGGAACTACGGCTGGCGCGACTACGGCAACCGCATGGGCGTGTGGCGCTGCTTCGAACTGTTCGACAAGTACAACATCCGCGGCAGCGTGTCGCTCAACGTCGCGGTCTTCGATCACTTCCCGCGGATCGCGGAGGAGATGGCCAAGCGCAACTGGGACTACATGTCCCACGGGATCTACAACACCCGCTACGTCTTCGGCATGACCGAGGATGAAGAGAGGGAGGTGATCACCGACGTGATCGAGACCGTCAAGAAGTACACGGGCAAGGTGATCTCCGGCTGGCTCGGCCCGGCGTTAACCACCACGCTCGCCACGCCGGACCTGCTCGCCGAGGCCGGCGTGAAGTACTGGGTCGACTACTTCCACGATGATCAGCCGTTCCCGCTCAAGGTGCGGAAGGGCCGTCTGATCAGCGTGCCCTACAGCATCGAGCTCAACGACGTGATCGCCCTTCAGATGCAGCAGCACAGCGCCGAAACCTTCGGACGCATGATTAAGGACCAGTTCGACCGGCTGTACGCGGAAGGCGCGGACAGCGCGCGGGTGATGTGTATCGCGACCCACCCCTACTTGATCAACACTCCCAGCCGCGAGAAGTACCTGGACGACGCCTTCAGCTACATATACGGCCACGCCGGCGTCTGGAACACCACGGGCGAAGAGATCGCGGACTGGTACTTTGCTAACTACTACGATGTCATGGCTTCCCAGATGGCAACAGCGCGGTAACCAAAGGGGATGAACCACGTAGCCTTGAAGTATAGGGGCCAACATGTCTACAGCAACGCAACGCACTCTGTTTCCGTCCACGCGGATGGATCACGAATGGTTCAGCTTCTCTGCCTTCCCGGAGCGCAAACCGCTACGCTGGCCGAACAACGCGCGTGTGGCGCTGTGGATCGTGCCGGCGCTCGAATTCCTCGATCTGATACCGCCCGACAGCCCGAGCCAGTGGCCGCCGCCCCAGGCCGCCCTCGACGTGCGGACCTGGTCGCACCGCGACTACGGCAATCGGGTGGGCTTCTGGCGGGTGATGGAGACGCTGGACAAATATGGCCTGCGCGCCACGGCGGCCGTCGATGCCGCGGTCTGCGAGCGGTATCCGGACATCGTCGAGGAGTCGCTCAAGCGCGGCTGGGAAATCATGGCCCACGGAGAGCTGACCTCGCGCATGGTCACGTCGAAGATGTCGGCTGACGAAGAACGGGCGGTGATCGCGCGCAGCCGCGACGCGGTCGCGAAGGCGACCGGCAGCACGCCCACCGGCTGGTTAGCGCCGCAATTGGGTGAGTCCGCCAACACCCCCGGCCTGATCGCGGAGGCGGGGTTCACGTACACCGCCGACTGGTGCAACGACGATCAGCCCTACCGTATGCATGTGCCGCGGGGGCGGCTGACCGCCGTGCCGTACTCAATCGAAGTGAACGACCTGGCGGTGATCTTCCAGCAGAACCACCCCGCCTGGGAGTGGCTACAAATCGGCCGCGACCACTTTGACCATCTCTACGCCGAGGGCGCCGCGACCGGCATGGTGATGTGCATCGCCCTACATCCTTACTGCATCGGACAGCCGCTCCGCATCAAGTACCTGGACGAGCTGCTGGCGCATATCACGAGCCACGCCGGCGTGTGGAACGCGACGGGCAATGAAATTGCGGAATCATACAACACCGACAACCCCGCGTAGGACGCGGCTCCACCAGCCTCACGCTGAGGGATCTCCGATCGGCTGACAGCGCCCGCCGGTCGAACGGCTGTCAACGTGAGGCCCGTCACCCGGCCACTGTAGCCCGCTAATGCTCCTTGACAGCGGCCTTGCGCCCGGCGGAAAGGATGTGCATCATGGCAACCCACCTCGTTGCCGCGGCTCAACTCGGCCCGGTTTCCCACACGCGATCAGAGACCGTGGCGAGGATCGTGCGACTGGTCGAGCAGGCAGGCCATGAAGGCGTTCAGCTCACCGTCTTTTCGGAACTGGCACTTTCGTCGTACTTCGCCACGCTCGTACATGAAGATGTGTTACCGCATTTTGAATCGGACTTGCCCTCGGCCGAGACGGCTCCGATCTTTCAGGCAGCGGCCAAACACAACGTCGCGGTCGTGCTTCCGTTCGCGGAGCGCCAGGGCACAACCCTGTACAACAGCGCGGTGCTGATCGGCGCTGACGGGAGCGAGATCGGACGCTTTCGCAAGGTTCACATCCCCGGCCATGTGGAGCCCGCGGACGACGGCTCATTCCGGATTCTCGAAAAGCGGTACTTCACCCCTGGAGACCTGGGTTTTCCGGTATATGACTCACAGGCCGGCCGAGTCGGCATGGTGATCTGCTACGACCGCCGCTTTCCCGAGGCCTACCGCTGTCTCGCCCTCGACGGCGCGGAGGTCATTGCAGTCGGCTATAACACGCCGGTTTTCCCAGGGGGCGGCTCGGGGAGCACCATCGCCGGGGGGCAGGCGCAATCAGAGTTGTGCATGCGCGCCGGCGCTTACGCGAACGGCGTACCTGTGATTGCCGCGGGCAAGGCCGGGGTAGAGGGCGGGGTCGAGTATATCGGTGGCAGCGTCGTGATCGGTCCGACCGGCGATATCCTGGCGAAAGCCACCACCGACGCCGACGAGTTGGTTCTGGCCCAACTCGACGCGGATGCTGCCGCGGCGATTCGCGGGCGGATGAATCTTGAGGTCAACCGCAGGCCCGACGCGTATGGGCCTCTGGTTCGCACGCGCGTGTCTGCCCGATGACGGCGGTAGGGCCTGGCCGGGTGCGCCGCTGCATTTCCGGCGTCACAATAGCGGGCTTCGGGCGGCTCTCGTACGGCTGGGGATTGCGTCACGCGTTGGTGAACCTATCGTGGAACACCTCGACATAGGTACAAACGGAACGCGGCCGAGCGCTCCATCAAAGCTGCCCGGCGAGGCGCCGGCAGAGTGTCCGGCAGTTTCGATGCAGCGGCTTCCCCTCCGTGGACGCGTGAGAGCGAGACACACGATCAAGGGACGGGGCAGATGAACCGCCTGAGCATCCTGATCTCCTTGTTTTTCGTGTCTCTGCTTATCACCGCATGTACCGACATGGAACCGAGCCGTGGCGCGGCCCTTGCGCCGACGGCGGCAACCCCCGAGGCCGGTGTGAGTGCCGCAACACTCGCGACACCGCCGACGGAGGCGCGGGTGCAGTCCGTGCCGTCTCAGGCTCCCGCGACGCCGATACAGCCGGCGTCGCTCGTGCGGGAAGGGATTCGCTGGTTGGCCGGCCACTACATCGAGAACCTCGATGAGTCACGGCTTTACGCCGAGGCTTGGTCCGGCGCGGTGGGCACACTCCGCCACGCTGGTGTGGGCGATTTTCCTCCTCCCCCCACGTATTCGTCAGACCCCGTAACTGCAGCCGCCCAGCATATGCTGGCTTTCCTGATTTTAGAGAAGCTCGCCGAGGGCCGGCTCCAACCTCAGGAGCTGGTGGCAGGGGCGTTCGCGGAGATTTCGAACCACCGGTACATCTGCTACACGCCGTCCGGCGCGACTGCGCCGGACGGCGAGCGCACGGCCGTCACGGGCGCCAACCAGCCCGCGTTGCGATTCGGTCTGACCTTCGCCCCCCGGCCGCCGCTGCAAATCGTCGATGTCTATCCCGGTGGACCGGCGCAGTCCGCTGGTCTCGACGCTGGCCAGTGGGTGCTCGCGATCAACGGCCGGGCGGCAGATAGCCTTGGCCCGGCAGAGGCAGTGGCACTACTCGACTTCCGCGAGGACCGGCCGAACACCTTCAGGATTCAGGATCAAGATGGAGGCGCACATGAGATCACGGCGACGCCGTCCGGTTTGCCCCTCGTGGCGCACCGCGTGTTGCCTCACAATCTTGCCCTCATCCGCTTCGCGAGCCTGTCCGGGGACGATAGTAGTCAGCTAATCAATGCCCTGTATCTGCTCCTCACGCGGCTCGATGGCGAGGGGGTAGAAGGCTGGATCCTCGACTTTCGCCCGAATCTCGGTGGCCAGCTCACCTCGGAGCTTCCCAGCCTGTTCATCGAGAGGGGCCGGTTGTTCGGGCTGGCGCGCCGTGAGGGTCCGCCTATTTTCGCGAATGCGCACGACAATCCCGTAAAGCTGCCGATTCAGCGACCGATGGCCGTCCTCGTCGGACCGAACACGAAGCATGCTGGTGAAATGCTCGTGGGGATACTTCAGGCACACGGGCGAGCCACTGTCGTAGGCGAGAAGACGGCCGGATGCTTTGGCGGCGCTCCACGGGTCTCTCTGGCCGATGGCTCCACGCTCCTCGTCAAGGACATCGATATTCTCATCGGACCGGACAACCGGCGATTGGCACAGACTGGGGTTACGCCTGATGTCTTCGTGCGGCGTACGTCGGACGATGATGCGACAGGCTACGAGCAGCAACTTGAAGCGGCGGCACAGGTGCTCAAGAGCCGCATTGAGAAA
>JBBQJF010000006.1:0-39245 GCA_038325665.1 Dehalococcoidia bacterium
GGGCCAGCCAGCCGGTAAACCCGCGCAGCTTATGCTCGTACCAGGTGACGGTCTGCGGCGACTTGCCCTCGGCGCGACAGGCAAGCAGGTAGCTATCGGTCAGGGCACGGAAATCCACGACAACGGGAGCCAGCTTCGGCACGGCAAACCCCTCCAACGGTCTTGAGTTGGTCTACCGTTAGAGGGGTTTTGCCAAATCTGAATCTGGGAGGACGGGTGCCGAAGGCCGGGATCGAACCGGCACGACCATCGCTGGTCAACGGTTTTTGAGACCGTCGCGTCTGCCTGTTCCGCCACTTCGGCTCACTGCAGGGTTCACCGCTCGCGTCGGGGTTCACGATGGATACACCGGCGCGTTGCATCATGCCCGCTCGCGGCGCTCGACCCTTTGAGGATAACGAATCGGTCGTCTCTTCGATAGACCGCGGGCATCAAATCGCCCCCGGCGACCGCTGTCGGCGAGGGCTGCGGAGCGGAAGAAGAGATTCGAACTCTCGACCCCCTCCTTGGCAAGGAGGTGCTCTACCGCTGAGCTACTTCCGCGAGGGCGACCGGCGCCGAAACTATCACCCCACGCCTTCGGTTTAGATGATAGCACCCCCCCCACCGGCGGGCAACTCCGACTTCGGGCGCCGGTGTGGTCACGCATCCGCATGACGCGACGCACCCGCGGATCACCCGCGCTCGCGGGGCAATCTGCCACCCGCGTGGGCGCCGGCGTAATTCCCTCCGTCCTGACGACCCAACGGCGACACCTCGAGCCGGGTGGTGGAAGGCGGGCGACCACGGTCGATGCCGGCCACCGCCGTGGCACGCGCCACACGGTAGCGCAAATTGCTCACGACAGTGATACTGTCCGTGGTACGGGAGACTCCGCGGCCGTCGAAGGGACGCGGCGAAGTCGGACACGTCCGTCCTCAACGCTGTCCAGCGCGGACAGCGCGGGTTCGTCAGCGCGTCATGGCCCGCCGGCGTCGTGACCGATCACAGCTCGAATCGCCACGGTGGGAGCGATGGACTGCCGGTCTGAATCTCCGCGTGATGGACGCGCGCTCCCCTCGGGGCACGCTGTCCCGGCATCCACATGACCCTCCGTGGCGGCCATCCGCATTGATGCGGACCACTCACCCGGCCCTCGGACCATGGGAGTCCACGATGTGCATCCGCGAATTGTATGAGAAGGCGAGCAGGCACTCACCGCGCGCCGGCAACCTCCGCCGCGGCGCGGTCGACGGCGCTAACGCGACGGGTGTACGCCGGTCGCGCGGAACGACCTTGGTATCGACCGGCACGCGGCTCGTCATCGTCGCACCCGACGCTCTGCCCGCGCGCACACTTGACGCCGCGACCCGCGCCGGCGCCCGGCGTCGTGCCACCACACGAGGCGTCCCGGCGCCGTTGTCCGCGTCGTGGGATCAGCCACGATGACCGGGCTGGGTCAACGTCTCACCGAGGCGCGGGAGGCGCGCGGCGTCGCACTCGAACAGGCCGAGCGCGACACGCGCATCGTGCGGCGCTACCTGACAGCGCTCGAGATGGAGGACTTCGCGGCGTTCCCGGCCGAGGTCTATGCCCGCGGCTTCCTCCGAAGCTACGCCACCTACCTGGGACTCGACGCCGGCGAGATACTCGCGCTGATGCCGGTCGCTCCCGCCGGCTGGGGCACTACCTCGCGCCGGCCGGCGGCGACACCGGAGCAGCAAACGTCCACGCGCCGCGACCGCCAACCGCGCCCACGCGCCGAACCGCCAGGCGACTCTCGCTCATCAAGAACCTCATGGCCCTCACGCCCCGCTCGCCTCCACGGCCTCCTCATCGTGGCGCCAGCCGCGTTCGCGGTGCTCGTCGCCGCGGCTATCGGTCAGGTTGCGGGGGGTGGTCGTGATCGCTTCGCATCGCTGGGGGCCGGCGTGGCGCCCCCGGCGCGATCTGGCGCCGCCATCGCCGTGACCGGCGCCACCGTCGCCGGACGGATGCCAGACGTGCGCGGTCTCGATGAGGGCGAGGCGCTTGGCCGGCTCGCGACCCTCGGTGTCGTGGCGTTCGTTATTGAGGCGCCCTCGCGCGAGGCCCCGGCGGGCCAGGTCGTCCGCCAGAGTCCGGCGCCGAACGCGCTGATCGGCCGGTCCACCGTCGTGGTCGTGATTAGCAGGGGGGGATGAGGGCATCGCGGCAGGGCGGGTCTGTTCCCGCGCCGCTCCACCGCCGCGCCTGGTCCTCGCCCTCCGGCGCCCGCGGTCGTGGACCCGCGGCCAGCGAAGCCGTGAATGGTAGGCCGCGGACGCGTGAACCTTTCGTGCCATGCTGTCGGAGCCAGCATGACGGCCTCACCCTGGCTCCCGGCCACTCACCGGCACGTCCACATCCAACACGGCAAGCGCCACGGATAGGTGCTCTCGAGACCTGACCCAGATTCAACCGCGAGAACGTCAGGCTCTCGGAGCTAATCCGAGCATGACGTCGCCATGTGATACCATCGGCCTGCTCGTTTTAGAGGAGGCCCACGGTGTCGCGTTGGCTGCTCCCGCTGCTCGCGATTGTCCTGATCAGCACCGCGGGCTGCCGGTCGCGCCCCGCTCGCGCCGAGGTGGTGTATCGCCCGGTCAGCCGGGCCGACGACGTCGCGAGCCAACCTCTACTGCCCACACCCCCGACAGCCGTCACTCCAGCTTCCGCGCCACCGCCCGAGCCGGAGCCGTCGCCGGAATCAGCCTCCGCGCCGGACCCCGAGCCGCCCCCACCCCCTCCGCCGGTGCTCCTGCCCGTGCGCGTCCGGATCCCCAGCATCAATGTCAGCGCGCGTATCATCCCCGTCAGCACGAATCGCGCCGGTGCAATGGAGTCGCCGGCCGATGCCTGGTCGGTCGGTTGGTACGCGCCCGGATTCAAACCATTTGAGCCGGGAAACGCGGTGCTTGCCGGCCACGTCGATTTCGTCCGGGTCGGCCCCGCCGTCTTCTATGGTCTGACACGACTCACACCGGGCGACCGCGTATTCGTGGATGCCGAGGATCAGCAGCAATATGAGTTCGTGGTCACGGAACTCGCGCGCTACACGCCCAGCAATGCGCCGATCGACCGTATCTTCGGCCCGAATTCGAACCGCGGCCTGGTACTCATCACCCGCGGCGGCGCGTTCAACCCGCGCACGCGCGACTACGACCAACGCATCGTCGTGTACACCGAGGCGCTCCCGCCGCTGAGCACGGCCGATACCCCGCCCGATACGGGCTAAGCCGAGGACTGCATGACACAGCTCGACCAATGGAATCCCAGTCAGTACAACAAGTTCCGCGACGAACGCGCACAGCCCTTTGTGGATCTGGTTGCGATGGTGCAGCCCGCGCCCGCGATGCGTATCATCGATCTCGGCTGCGGCGCCGGCGAACTGACGGCCTCATTGCTCAATCGGTTTCCGGACGCGACCGTCGAGGGTGTCGACGCCTCGGCAAAGATGCTGGAGCAGGCGGCGGCGCACGCCGGCCCACGGCTCAGCTTCCGAGCGGGGGATGTGCGAGATGTCACGGACGTTAGTCCGTATGATCTCGTGCTCTCGAACGCGGTGTTCCAGTGGGTGCCCGACAACGCCGGCCTGGTGGGGCGTATCCTCTCTCAACTGCGTCCCGGCGCTCAGATCGCCTTCCAATTGCCCAATAACGAGGCCCATCCCTCGCACGCTCTCGCGGCAGCGGTTGCCTCCGAGTCGCCCTTCCGCGAGATGCTCGGCGGCTTCGTCCGGCGAAGCGAAGCGCTCACCCTGGAGCAGTACGCGACATTACTCTATGACCACGGCCTACGCGAGCATATGTGCATCGAAAAGATCTACGGCCATGTACTGGCGAACTCGGCCGACGTGGTCGAGTGGGTCAAGGGCACGAGTCTCGGCGCCTACCTCGCCCGCCTGAACGAGCCGGACTCGGCCGCTTTCTTGACCGCCTACCGTGAGCGGCTGCTCGGCACGATCGGCGATCACTCGCCCTACTTCTATCCGTTCCGCCGCCTGCTTTTCTGGGGACGCAAGGGCGGGTAGCGCCGGCTCATCGTGCCTTCTCAGCGCCCCGCGCGCAGCCATGCGTCGTACACCTGCTTCCGTGGCAGGTTGTGTACCAGCGCCGCCTCCGCGACGGCATCGCGGGTCGTGTAGCCGGCGCCGCACAGACGTGCGACATCACCCAGTGCCCCGTCGAGGTCGCCGGCTGGTTCCACGCCCGTCGCGCCCTCGATCACGAGCGTGAACTCGCCCCGAGGGGCGGTGATATGCGCGGCCGCCTCCGGCAACGTGCCTCGGAAGATCTCTTCATGCAGCTTGGTTAGCTCGCGGGCCACGGCGCACTTGCGCTCGCCCAACTCAGCCACGGCGTCCGCCAGCGCCGCGCGCACGCGGTGCGGAGACTCGTAGGCGATCAGGGTGTACGGCAGGCGGGCGAGCGACGCGAACAACTTGCGGCGCTCGCCGGATGTGCGGGGCAGGAATCCCACGTACAAGAACCGCCGCGCCGGTAGGCCCGACGTCACCAGCGCCGTCAGCACGGCCGATGCGCCCGGCGCCGCGACCACCGCGTGCCCGTGCGCCAGGGCGGCCGCGATCAGGTCGTCGCCGGGATCGGAAATCGCGGGTGTGCCCGCTTCCGAAACGAGCGCGAGATCGCCGGTTTCGAGGTGCGCCAGCAATATCGGGATGCGCGTGCGCTTGTTGTGGTCGGTGTACGCCGTCAGCGGCGTGGCGATGCCATGGCGGTCGAGCAGGTGGCGGGTCGTGCGCGTGTCCTCGGCCGCGATCAGCGGCGCCTCACGAAGAATGCGCAGCGCGCGCAGCGTGATGTCCTCGAGGTTGCCGATTGGTGTCGAAACGATGTAGAGCGTGCCCATCGCGGCGTTGTCTTGGCGGCTGCATGGCAAAGCCCCGGTAAAGGCCAGCTCTGCATTGAGCCGGGTCATATGATTTTGTTATCATCACACAAAGACGGACGCGGTGCGCTGCTGGTACGAACCAAACCGGCATGGAGCGTACGCTGGCAGCACGTCTCTGCTGGCAGACTCCCGCGCCCGGCTGATCACAACGGCGTTGCGCCAACGCGGCGCCCGGGAGTGATGTTCAATGAGTTAAGGAGCTTGCCACACATGAGCCGTGTCACCGAACTACCCGAGGGCCTCACGTTTGACGACGTGCTGCTCGTGCCTGCCTACTCTGACATCCTTCCCCGTGATGTCTCGACCCGCACCCGCCTCACTCCCCGCATCGAATTGGCAATCCCGATCATGTCGGCCGCGATGGACACGGTCACCGAGTCGCGTATGGCGATCACGCTCGCCCGGCTCGGCGGCATTGGTGTGATACACCGCAATCTCTCCCCCGAGGATCAGGCCGGTGAGGTCGATCTGGTCAAGCGCGCCCAGGCTGGTATGATCACCTCGCCGGTGCATGTTCCCCCCGACGCCACCGTCGGCGAGGCGCGCATGATGATGGCGCGTTTCCACATCTCCGGCCTTCCCGTCACGACGAACGATGGCCGGCTCGTGGGGATTGTCACCAACCGTGACATACGATTCGAGGAGCACAATGAGCGACCGGTTCGAGAAGTGATGACCCGTGAAGGATTGATCACGGCGCGCGAGGGCGCGAGTCTCGAAGAGGCGCAAGAGATCTTCCGCCACCATCGCATCGAGAAGCTGCCGATCGTCGATGCAGACGGCATCCTGCGCGGGCTGATCACGGTGAAGGACTTGGGCAAGCGGGCGCAGTATCCCGGCGCGACCAAGGATGACAAGGGCCGGCTCCAGGTCGTGGCGGCGGTTGGAGTGGGCGACGAGGCGATCCGCCGCGCTGAGTTGCTCGAGGACGCCGGGGTCGATGCGATCGTCGTCGACACGGCCCACGGTCACGCCCGCGCGGTAATCGACACTGTCCGTGTCCTCCACGATCGTACACGGGTCGATATCCTCGGCGGCAACGTGGTCACGGCCGAGGGCGCCCGCGCGTTGGCGGAGGCCGGCGCGTGTGGGATCAAGGTCGGTGTCGGCCCTGGGTCGATCTGCACGACGCGGGTCGTCTCGGGCGTCGGCATGCCCCAGATCACCGCCGTGGCGGAGTGCGCGGCCGCGCTGGAGGGCATGGATATCGGTGTGATCGCCGATGGCGGCATCCGGCATTCCGGGGATATCACCAAGGCTTTGGCGTCCGGGGCGCACTCCGTCATGCTCGGCAGCTTGCTGGCCGGCACGGATGAGAGTCCCGGCGAGGTGATCTTCGAGCGCGGCGAAGGCTACAAGGAATACCGCGGCATGGGGTCGATGCGCGCGATGATGGGTCGCGGTTACTCGCGTGACCGCTACCGTCAAGAGCACATCTCCGATCCCGGGAAGTTGGTGCCCGAGGGTGTTGAGGCGCGTGTCCCGTATCGCGGCGCACTCGAGCGGTTGATCAACCAGTTGGTCGGTGGACTGCGCTCCGGCATGGGCTACCTAGGGACGTCGGATCTCACCGAACTGCGCCGGGCGCGCATGATCCGCGTGACCGCCGCGGGACAGGGCGAGGGCCGGCCGCATAGCGTCGAGGTCACGGAAGTTGGATCGCTGTTCTAGCGCGGGGAGGCGGGCCGGCCGCGCGCCGGCTTCCTGGCCCGGCGGCCATCGACCCTCATGCGTGTGTCACAGGCTTCCGTCATTCACTGATGAGGACGTGTCATGATTGCTTCTGCAAGCGATTGGCGGATGGCCGCGCGTGTACGCGCGGTTGAGCACTTTCGATTAGCGTGGGAGCGATCTCCCGCCCTGGGCCGCGAGGCGCTGGTACGCGCGGCGGAACGCGGGTCCGTGGGTCACCGGTGGGAAGGCGCCACACGCGCCTGCGTGCTCTCCCTACTCGTATCCCCGGCTCTGCGAGCGGGCGAATCGCCAAAGGCGGGCGCCAACCGGCTGTTCGGCTGTGAGGTCACCGACGACTTCCCCGTGACCTGGGACGCGGGTGGTGTGACGCTCACCGACCTGCTCGGCGCCGTGGGTATCCATCCGCGTCCGGCACGCGGGGCTTTCCGCCTGATCCCCCGACCGAATACGGGCGGCTCGCCCGATTGAGCGCGCCGTTCGCTCCCCCTCCGCCTTCTTCCGGGTGAAAAACCGTGCGTATATGGCGCGTGGATCGTATGATCAACGCATACACCACTCGTCGCCCGATGCGCGAGAAAGAGGCGCTATGGAACTGCGATTCGGCCCAAAGGAAGAGGCACTTCGATCCGAGGTGCAGACGTTCTTGAAGGAACACATTCCCGCGAAGGAAGGCTTCGGCGGCGGTCGCGATGCGCGCACCGACGACTCCGCGTTTGAGGCCGCGAAGACGTTCAATCGGGAGCTTGGCAAGCGCGGGTGGATCGCCCCGGCATGGCCGAAAGAGTACGGCGGTCTTGGCGCGAGCATCTATGAGCAGATGGTCTTCAACGAGGAGTTTGGCTATCACGGCGCTCCTGACACCGGCACCCGTGGCTTTGGTGTCGGCATGATCGGTCCGACCCTGATCATCCACGGCAATGAGGAACAGAAGCAGGAGCACCTGCCGCGCATCACCTCCGGTGACGCGATTTGGTGTCAGGGCTACTCCGAGCCGGGCGCTGGCTCCGACCTCGCCAGCCTCCAGACGCGCGCCGTCCGCGACGGCGATGATTTCGTGGTCAACGGCCAGAAGATCTGGACCTCGGGCGGCCACCGCGCCAACTGGATCTTCTTGCTGGCGCGCACCGATCCGGATGCGCCCAAGCACCGCGGTATTTCGTTCTTCCTGCTCGACATGAAGAATACGCCGGGCGTGACCGTTCGCCCGCTGATCAACATGGCGAACCGCCACCACTTCAACGAGGTGTTCTTCGAGGATGTCCGGATTCCCCGGCGGAACCTCATCGGTGAAGAGAACCGTGGCTGGTACGTCGGTATGACGCTGCTCGACTTCGAGCGCTCGGGGATCGGCACCACGGCCGGACAGCGGCGCACGCTCGAGCGGATGACAGAACACCTGAAGGCGGCGCCGGCGTGGCAGCGTGAGCGAAACCGGCTTGGTCTGGCCAATCTGGTCGTCGAGAATAATGTCGGCAAGTATCTCGGCTACCGCATCGGTGATATGCAGTCCAAGGGGCTTCATCCGAACTACGAGGCCTCGGTGATCAAGATTTTCCAGTCGGAGTTGAGCCAGCGCATGTACCGCTTCGGCGTCAACATGCTCGGGCTTCCCGGTCAGTTGATCCCCGAGCAGCAGGGCGCCCCGTTCGATGGCGACCTGCCGGAGGGTTACCTCACCTCCGTGCCCGCCACGATTTACTCGGGCAGCAATGAGATCCAGCGCAACATCATTGCCACCCGCGGTCTCGGCCTGCCACGCGGCTAGCGGCCTTTGCGGACTGAGCACACAACACGGGGCGGCGGCGAGGCCCAACCTCGGCCGCCCCGTGTTCCGCCAGTGATTCCGAGCCGTTGACCCTCCTGTCCCGGGCGCTCCCGAGTTCGCGATGTCCCGAGAAGGTAGTGCATAGCCGTGATGTACAAGATCCTCCGGTTTCACTCAAATCGCGAAGAATCACTTGAGGGTCCCGTGTTCGCGGGCGATGAGCGATGGGACGCGATCGACGACGCGCTTGACGAGTTGAGCGTACGTGGATGGGAGATCCACCAGACCATTTACGGTCCTACCCGCCACGAGGATGGCGCCACGACCCGGCTCGAAGGCTTCGTGATGATTCACGCGCACTTGTCCCCGATCGTGGAACTCGAACAACGAATCCACAAGATCGAGAGCGAGATCGACGAGCGGCGTCGGGAGATGGCGGCGCTGCCGGCCAAGGCATTCGGCGCCGATGACATCCGCGTTGACCTCTTACGGCAGGAGCGCCATCTAACAACCCTTCGTGAGAGGCTGGAGCGCTGCAAAGCCGCGGCTGCCTCGTCTCCGACTTGGGGAACGCCGCTCCCGTACGGTGCGTTCCGAACGGGTCGTATGTCCACCGAGCATGACTTTAAACTGATCGGCTGATCGTCGCGACCATACTGCAATCCACCAATCGGGCCGTCCCGTCGCACTCGTGACTCGCGACGCGGACATTTTCCGGTCGGGCCTCATACCAACAGTCTGGTGAGCGTTTTCCGAGGAGTCGATGGCTCGACGGGATTGCCTGACGTTCCTGACCATGGACCATGCGTCCGCGCGAGCGATCGCGACGTGGCGGTACGATGACCCGTTCACCGTGTATGATGGCGATCCCGACGCGATCCCCGAGATGATCGACCCGCGCAACGCGTTCTACGCGATCCGAACCGCGGCAAATGATCTGGTAGGCTTCTGCTGCTTCGAGGCGGCGGCGCGCGTACCCGGCGGTGACTACAGTCTACCCGCGCTCGATATCGGTCTGGGGATGCGGCCGGACCTGACGGGTCACGGCGCTGGCGCCGCGTTCCTGCACGCCATCCTCGATTTCGCGCGTGAGCAGTTTCAGCCCGCGCTATTCCGGCTCACCGTCGCAACATTTAACGAGCGGGCGCGTCGCGTGTACGAGCGGAGCGGCTTCGGTGTTGAGAGCCGTTTCATGAGCGCGGGGACACGACAGCCGCGGGAGTTCCTGGTTATGGTGCGGCGCGCGGAGAGCTAGGGGCGTCGCTCGTGTTCACCGCCGCAGAGTTGCGACCCGCTGTATCCCGGCGAGGTCATCGATGAAGGTGGCGCCCCAGCCAGGCAGCCAGTCACCGACCAGCGCGCGGAGCGGGGCTGCTTGATCATGGCCGATCTCGACGACGATCGCGCCGTTCGCGCTAAGCACATGACTTGCCCGCGCAAGGAGCCGGGAGATGATCCGCAACCCATCCGGCCCGCCGTCGAGCGCGGCGCGCGGTTCGTGATCGCGGACCTCGGGCGCCAGCGTGGGGATCACCTCGGTAGGCACGTACGGCAGATTCGCGGTGATGATATCGACCGGCTCATGCACCGGGTCGAGCAAATCGCCCTGAAGAAACGTGACCCGGCCCGCGAGACGCAGTCGCAGCGCGTTCAACCCGGCCACCGCCAGCGCGGCGGCCGAACTATCGGTGGCGAGCACGCGGAGCGCGGGCAGATGTTTTGCGACTGCGAGCGCGATCGCTCCGCTGCCGGTGCCCACGTCAACCAACGTCACCCGTCCGCGGCCGGCGAGCATCTCGCGACCGAGTCGCAGCGCCTCCTCGACGACATGCTCCGTCTCGGGACGGGGAATCAGCACGCCGGGACCCACGGTCAGCTCGATGTCATAGAACTCGCGCAGGCCGGTGAGATACGCGGAGGGGGTGTGCGCCGCCCGCTTGCGGACCAGCGCGTCGAAACGTGCTTGTGCCTCGGGCGGAACGTCGTCGGTTGGGCGAGCGAGCAGGTGGGCACGGCTGAAGCCGAGGGCATGACGCAACAACAACTCGGCCTCGAAGCCGGGATCGTCGATGCCGGCCATCCTCAGTGCATCGGCGCCGCGACGGACCGCGTCAGCGAGTTGCACCGACGGCCTCACCAAGTTGTTGCGCTTCGATCGCGCTGGCGACGGCGTCGACCACATGATCGATCTCGCCGTCGAGGATAGCGGGCAGATTGTGGACAGTCAGGCCGATGCGGTGGTCCGTGAGGCGGTCCTGTGGAAAGTTGTACGTGCGGATCCGCTCGGATCGGTCACCGGTGCCGACCTGGGTGCGGCGGGCGTCGCTCACTTCTTTTTCCTGCTTGCCGCGTTCGAGGTCGAGCAGCCGCGTCTTCAGCACTTTCATTGCCTTCTCGCGGTTCTTTAGTTGGGAGCGCTCGTCCTGGCACACGACCACCGTTCCAGTGGGAATGTAGGTCAAGCGGACCGCGGTCGCGACCTTGTTCACATTCTGGCCGCCGGCGCCGCCCGCGTGAAAGATGTCGATCCGCAGATCCTTCTCGGCAATCTGGATCTCGACATCCTCGGCCTCGGGTAACACGGCGACCGTGGCCGCCGAGGTGTGGATGCGCCCTTGCGCCTCCGTGGCGGGCACTCGCTGGACACGATGGACGCCGCTCTCATACTTTAGTCGAGAGAAAGCGCCGCGCCCCTGGATCTCGAACACGACTTCTTTGATGCTGCCCACCGAACCCTCGGACATCGACAGCACGTCAACGCTCCATCGCAGTCGTTCGGCGTAGCGGGTGTACATGCGGAACAGGTCGGCCGCGAATAGGCCGGCCTCATCGCCGCCCGTGCCGGCGCGGATCTCGACGATAACGTTTTTGTCGTCTCGGGAATCTTTCGGCAGCAACCCGCGCTTGATTTGCGCCTCCAACTCCGCGAGTCGCGTTTCCAGCTCATCAAGTTCTTCGCGCGCCAGCTCGCGCATGTCGCGGTCGTCACTGTCCTGCGCGATCGTGCGCGCTTCATCGGCGCGCGCCCGCGCCTTCAGGTATTCGCGGTAAAGCTGCACGATCGCCTCGAACGACGAGCGCTCGCGGTCGAGTTCCTGGAAGCGCACATAGTCGGCCGCCACCTCCGGTCGCGCCATCTCGGCACTCAGCTCCTCGTACCGGCGTTCGATGTCCTTAAGCTTCTCCCACATGCGACAGCGCTCCACACACAGAACCCCCAGCGGACCTGGGGGTCGCGGCCCTGCACGCCGCGAGGGTAGTATAGCATAGCGCTCCTGCCGGATGAGCGCGCTGCCTGGCCGCTCGCGGCTGATTACAGGCGTTCCCACTCGTCCCGCTCGATGCCGGCCTCGCGCAGCAGCCTCGCCAGAAGTTGCACGCTGATGACACCGCGATGCGGGTTCGGCAGAATCAGCCGACTCTGTTCTCGGAGCATAAGCTGGTTCTTCCCACCCGAAAACGGACCCGTGAACCCCAATCGTCGCAAATAATAGATTAGGTCAGCGCGTTTAATCGGGCCGATCACCGGCACTAAACGGCCTCTTTGATGTGTAGCTCAATCCCATCGAGAACGGGCAACGCCATATGGTGATAGATGCTAAAGAGAATCCAATCTCCCAGAGCACTCTCAAGTTCATCGCGACACTGTTCCAGTGTTGCCTCATTTGCCCATACCCCATCGAGGCCGGGGATGCTGCCATAGTAGGTGCCGTCGTCGGAGAGAATCTCATAGTGCGCCCGCCGCATCGCCGCCTTGATGTAGTCCGATAGCATGGTGCGTTCACCCCTTCGGCGGGTTGAGGCGACGTCAGCGACTCGTGAGCCGCGCGACGATCTCGGCGCGTGGAAGCGTTTGCTGGGTGGTGGCCCCCAAGTCGCGCACAACCGCGGTACCGGCGTCGATCTCTTCGGGGCCGAGAATAATCGCGCTGGCAACGCGGGCGGAGTTGGCGGAACGCAATTGCGCTTTGAGGCTGCGCGCGCCCACGCCGAGCAGAACGCCGACACCTGCGGCGCGCAGTTCCCCCGCCAGCTTCATCGCCTCGATTCGGGCCGCGTCACCCTGGTGCGCGATGTACACCGCCGGCGCCGGCAGCGACGGCACGCGCGCCTCGACCCGCTTGAGGTTGATGATGATGCGTTCCACACCGGTGGCGAATCCGATACCGGGAGTGGGCCGGCCGCCGAGCAGCTCGACCAACCCGTCGTAACGCCCACCGCCGCCGACGGTGCCCTGCGAGCCGGCATCAGGCGGCACGAGTTCGAACACCGTGCGGCTGTAATAGTCAAAACCGCGCACCAGCGTGGGTGTGATCTCGTAGCGCACGCCGAGCGCGTCGAGGTACGCGCGCAGTGTGGCAAAGTGTTCGCGGCACGGGTCGCATAGCCGTTCCAGCAACGTTGGCGCGCCCGCCTTCACGGACTGGCAGCGCTCCTCCTTGCAGTCGAGCAGCCGCAGCGGGTTCTTCTCGAAGCGTACGCGGTCGTCGGCGCACACCGCATCCAGGTGCGGGCGGTAGTAGTCGCGCAGCTCGGCGATGTAGGCGGGCCGGCAGTTCTGGTCGCCGATCGTGTTGAGCAGCACGACCAGGTCATGCAGCCCCAGTTCGTCGTACAGACGCCAGATCATCTCGATCACCTCGGCGTCGACTGCCGGGTCAGCTTCGCCGATCGCCTCCACGCCAAACTGAGTGTGCTGGCGCAGCCGTCCCGCCTGTGGTCGCTCGTACCGAAACACCGGGACGAAATAGAACACCTTGACCGGCTGCGGCAGGCTGGCCATACCGTGTTGGAGGTAGGCGCGCACCACGCCCGCCGTGCCTTCCGGCCGCAGGGCGAATTGCTTCGCGTCCTCCCCGCGCCGCTCGATCAAGAACATCTCCTTGCGGACGATGTCGGTGCTGTCGCCGACACCGCGCTCGTACAGGCCGATCTCCTCGAACATGGGAATATCGATCGGCTGGAAGCCGTATTGCGCCGCCATCCGTTCGGCCGTGTCGCGCACATGGCGCCAATATGCCTGCTCATCGGGCAGTACATCGTTGATACCACGCGGCGCCGAGAACAATGGCACGGTTAAACCTCCCCCATCGCCCTCGCCGGTCAATTGGGACGGAGATACTCCGACGAAATCGCGATCGCCATCGAGGGCTGGATGAGAGGATCGTAGCATATCGGCGGGCGCCAAACCGCTCCGCGGTCAGCATGTGGCCTGACCCGACGCGGGCTGCCAAGTGGGCGCCGGGACACACGACATCGGCCGGCGTCCGCGAATCGCGCCAGACGCCGGCCGTGGGCGGGGATGGGGCGTTTCGCGCCTACCGTCCGCGCAGCCGCGGATCCCACGAGTCACGCAGCGCATCGCCCAACAGGTTGAACGACAGCACGGTGATAGTGATCGCGAGTCCGGGGAAGATCGCCAGCCAAGGCGCCTGTTCCATGTACGTGCGGCCCTGGCCGGCAAGCATGTTACCCCACGACGGCGTGGGCGGCGTGGTGCCGAGGCCGAGGAAGCTGAGGCTGGCCTCGATAATGATCGCGTTGCCGATGTAGATCGACGACAGGATTAAGATCGGGGCGACCACGTTCGGCAGGATATGCCGCAGCATAATCCGCCGGTCGGCGCAGCCGAGCACCCGCGCGGCCTCGATGTACTGGTGCTCACGCACGCTTAGGACGGCGCTCCGTACCACCCGTGCGTTGATTGGGATGAGGATGACGGCGATCGGGAAGATGGTGTTGATCGTGCCGGCGCCGATGACGGCGGCCACCACCAGGGCGAGCAGAAGGCCGGGGATCGACTGCACACTGTCGAGCAGCCGCTGCACGAGGATGTCGGCCCAGCCGGAGAAATAGCCACTCATCAGCCCGATGGTCGCGCCGACAACCGTGCCGAGCAGCACCGTCATGATGCCGACTTGCAGCGACACGCGCCCGCCGTAGACTACCCTGCTGAACACGTCGCGACCGATGTCGTCCGTCCCGAACAGGTGGCGGGCGCCCGGCGCCTCCAGCCGGTTGATCGCATCCGGGAACAGGGGATCATAGGGCGCGACCAGCGGGGCAAAAATGGCCGTGACCACGAGTAGCAGGATGACGATCGCCCCCACCGCGCCCAGCGGGTTGCGGCGGGCAAAGCGCGAGAGGCCGACGAGGGGGTGCGTCTTACGTCGGGCGGCGGCCGCCAGACGGAGTTCCGCTGCTTGAGTCTGCACTGTCATACGGGCCTCCGGCTTCCGAGCCGGCGAGCGGGGACGGCGATAAGAACGATCATCATCTTAACGGCGTTTCGCTCGCCCTCCCGGTTGCTCGCATTAGCGGAACCGAATCCTTGGGTCGAGCCAGGCATAGCTCACGTCGACAGCGAGATTCGCAAGTACCACGATCGCCGCGAAGACCATCACCAGGGATTGCACCAATGGATAGTCGCGGAATGTCAACCCCTGGATCGCGAGCCGGCCCATGCCGGGCAGGACGAAGATTTGCTCGATGATCACCGAACCACCCAACAAGAACGCGATTTGCCCGCCCATGATCGTGATCACCGGCAGGAAGGCATTCTTCAACGCGTGCCGGAACACGACGGAGCGCTCCCGCAATCCCTTGGCGTGCGCGGTGCGCACATAGTCCTCACGCAGCACCTCGAGCAGCGTCGAGCGGGTCATGCGCATGATCGTGGCCGACAGCCGGTAGCCAATCACCAGCGACGGGAGCGCGAACTGCTTAAGATTGGAGACAGGATCGTCCCACAGTCGGTGGTACCGCACCGGCGGAATCCAGTGAAACTGGATCGCGAGGAAGGTGATCACCATGGTCGCGACCCAAAAATCGGGCGCGGACAAGCCGAGCGTGGCGACGATCCGCCCGACATAATCGCTGGCCGAGTTGCGAAAGACGGCGGAGACGATGCCGAGCGGCACGCCTATCAGGATCGCGATTATCATCGCCCACGCCGCCAGTTCCAGAGTCACCGGGAAAGCGCGGCGTAGCGATGTCTGGATTTCCTCCTCGGTGTAGATCGAAATGCCGAGATTGCCGCGCACCAGCCGGCCCAGCCAGATGAAGTACTGTTGCGGCAACGGCTTATCAAGGCCGTACTGCCGCTTCATCATCTCTATGTCTTCCTTCTTGACCGTGCCCTGATCCGCGAGCTTCGCGATGATCACATCACCCGGCACGGTATGAAGCAACGAGAACACGATCACCGACGTGAGCAAAAGCACGGGGATGCTGAACGCCAATCGCCGCAAAACGTACGCTTGCATGGTTCGCCTCCGGCGATCTAGGTCATGGGTCACGGGTCGTAGGGCGGGGGCGTGGAACAATAGCAAGCGGGTCAAGGTCATAGGTCGTGAGCCATCGGCAAAAGGGGGGAGCCTCTTGATCACGCGGCGACTCTCACCATCCCCTGGGACCTATGACCCGTGACCTTTCCTCTACTTCGCCAGCCAGTGCTGAGCGCGCGCCGCTCCGCCGTAGTCTGCACTTCCGCCGCCGCGCAACGCCATGCTCTTGAAGTTACGGAAATGTGGCTGCTTGACGTTGATCGCGTTGCTGTAGGGCATCCACAGTCGTCCACTGATGTCCTGCTCACGGTCGAACATCTGCTTGATTAGCGCCTTCTTCTTGGCGGCGTCCGGTTCCACCCGGATCTTGTCGGCGAGGGCGTCGATTTGGTCATCGGCGATGTACCAGTAGTTCGCCACCGACTTCGAGTGAATGTTCTGGTAGCAGAAGTCGTCGACGGTCGAGGACGAGCCAATCTGGAACCCCCAGGCGGTGCCCTCCCACTTGTGCGAGGTGTACCACTGGAACCAGGTCGTGTAGTCCACCGGCTTGATCGTCAAGTCGATGTTGAGATTGGCCTTCAGCAGCGCCTGCACGAGTTGCACCTGCGAGGTCATCGAGGCGGCGTACTCAAAGTATGTGATGCTGTCCTTGAAGCCATCCTTGTAGCCCGCGGCCTCCATCAGCTTCTTCGCCTCGGCCACGTTGTACTTCCACCACGGGCTTAACTGGTCCTCCGAATACTCCTTATCCTGGTGGAATACATAAGGGATGCCCCAACCTCGGATGCCGTGATCTTGGAAGATGCTCTTCACCTGTGCGTTGCGGTCGATCGCCATCGAGATGGCGCGACGCACGCGGACATCGTTGTACGGCGGCTTGCTCTGGTTCATCGCCACGCCAAAGACGGCGTGACTCGCTGGACTCTCCTCCACCTGAATGTTCGGGTTGCTCTTGAGCAGCTCATCCACCTCGTTCGGAAGGATGCCCGATAGGACGTCGAATTGACCGGCGCGGAAGCCGTTCTTGCGAGTCGCCGAGTCCGGTACCGAGGCAAGCTCAATGCCATCAAGGTAGGGCAGACCCTTCTCGAAGTAGGTGGGGTGCTTGGAACCCTTGAAGCCGACGCCGCGTTCGAAGGCGTCCTGCACGAACGGTCCGGTGCCAATCGCCGTCTTTTTGAGGTCGCCTTCCTTGTCGATAACCTCCTTGGCGAATACCCATTGCGTCGGAACCGTCAGCACCTCGAGCAACCCGCCGAAGGGCTGCTTGAGCACGAACTTCGCGGTGTACTTGTCCGGCGTCTCCACCCGCTCCAGCGTGTCAAACGCGCCCGTGTGCGCCCCGGACTTGGCGTACATCTCGAAGGTATACTTGATGTCTTCCGACGTCAGTTCGCGACCGCCCACCGGGGGCTTGTTGTGCCAGGTCACGCCCGGACGCAGCTTGAAGGTGTAGTTCATCAGGTCGGCCGGTTGCTCCCAGGATGCGGCCACATCCGGCTTGAGCGTGAAATCGTTCGTGTCTTTGCTCTCGGCGCCATGGACGGTCCGTACGACGCGGCTCATGACCGAGCCGAGCCAGTTGTGCAGCCCGAACGATAGGGTTAGGCGGGGGTCGAGGTCGGGCGGTTCGCCCGATGTCACGTATTTCGCTACCCCACCGGACTTGGGCTGCTCACCGGCGGCAGCGGTCGCTTCCTTGTTCCTAAGCTCCGGCGCCGCGCCCGTGCCGCTACCCCCGGTACTCGTCTTGCCACCGCCACCACAGGCCGCGGCTACCGCCGCCGCGCCGGTCATCAGGCCGGTCATGCCTAGCATCCGACGTCTGCCATACGTTTCGCCCCGGAGCGCGACCGGATAGACCCTACTGTCACTCATGGCTCCCCTCCCTACGCCACTGAGAAACGGCCTCGTACGATCAGGTGACTGTATGTGGCCGTAGTACAGGAGTGCCGCTATCGCTGTCAAGCACTCGCCGGTGGCCGCGCGGTCGCTCGCGGGCATTTCATGATGAGTCAGTGCCGTGGTGTACACTGGGGAGGATGGAACGTCGATTAAACTCGCGCGGAACCGTGCGCACGGCCTGGGCCATCGTCGCCACGTTCGCCCTCGGCATCGGCGGATTCGCGCTTTATCTGCTCCTGCCCCTGACGGATGATTCCGGCGCCGGCGACTCTCAGACGGGAGCGCTCGCGGCTATTTCCGTGCAGCCGGTAGGAAGCGTCACGCCGGCTTCCGGCCCTGCAAGATTGGCGGGCACCCTGGAGCGCGTGGAAGGTCGGGTGCTGGTTCTCAATACCGGCTCGGGGGGCGAGACCACTCGCGTCCTCATTCGCGCGGCCGCGCCCGTCGGCATGAGTACCGGCGGCTCGGTCGCCGACATCAAGCCCGGTGAGCCGGTCACGGCCACGGTGCGCCGCCAGAGTGACGGGCGGATGCTCGTCGTGCGCATCCGGTTGCAACCGCCGGAAATTCCTCTCGCTGGTCCCGACGGCCAGCGCCCCACCAGCTCATCCACAGAAACACAGACGATCACCGGCATGGTGGCAGCGTTCGAGTCCAATAGCCTGCGCATTCGCACGCCCGCGGGCGAGCGTCCGTACGACCTCGCCTCCTCGGCGCCCGTCACCCGCTTTGTTCCCCTGGACTCGTCCGCACTCAAGCCGGGACAGCGTATTGTCGTCGATGGGGAGCGGCTGGTCGATGGCTCGATTGGCGCCCTCGCCGTCCAGGTGTTCGATACGCGTTGACCCGGCGGCTCGGCTTGGGACGGCGGCGGGAGGCGCAAAGTCCCGGCGGACCCGACCCGCGGCAGGGGCTGCCCGCCCGGGGGTCGGTGGCGTTCGTGTGCGACGCGCTATACTCTGGGCTACCATCTCCCGGAGGGCGCGATGACGACAGACTTTGACCAGGCTGATCCCGGGCCGTCAGGGCCACTGCTCGGTGTGCGGGTGCTCGACTTCTCCGAGATTATCGCCGCGCCGTTTTGCACGATGCTGCTCGCGGATATGGGCGCCGACGTGATCAAGGTAGAGCCGCCTGACGGCGAGGCGTGGCGATTGCAAAACCAGTTCATGCCGGCCGAGAGCAAGAGCTTCATGTCGCTTAACCGCGGCAAACGTGGACTGGCGATCGATCTCAAGACCGACGACGGGCGAGAGATCATCCAAACACTTGCCCGCGACGCCGATGTGGTCGTGGTCAACTACCGCCCCGATGTGCCCGCGCGGCTCGGCATTGATTACCCCACCCTCGCGCGCATTAACCCGCGCATCATCTACGCTCAGAACACCGCCTTCGGCCGTCACGGTCCGTACGCGCACCGCCCCGGCTACGACATCATCCTCCAGGCTATGAGCGGCCTGATGGCCGGCGCCGGGACGACGACCGACAAGGGCGTGCCCGCGACAATCGGCGGCACCGCGGTCGCTGACTTTGCCGCCGGCCTGACGCTCACCTGGGCGATCTGCGCGGCGCTGTACGCGCGGGAGCGCACCGGCGAAGGACAAGAGATCAACACGTCTCTGTTCGGGTCGGCGCTCGCGGTGCAGACCTCGCGCTTCTTCTCAGTCGAGCGCCAGGACGCGGGGCCGCGCGCCCAACTCCTCGATCGGTTGCACGCGATGCGGGCGACCGGCGAGCCGTACCCCGACATCGTCGCCACCGCGCTCGCCGCCCGTGGACTGGCAGGGCAGGCGGCGGCCAATCCGTATTACCGCGTGTATCACACGAAGGACGACTTCCTCGCGGTCGGCTGTCTCAGTCACGCTCTCCGGGTGAAGTTTTGCGCGGTGGTAGGCCTGGACGATCCCCGACTCGCGGCAGCAGCATTCCAACAAGGCACCGATGAGGCGCGCGCGATCGGCCGGCGTCTGGTGGAGGAGGCGGAGACCCGCTTTCGCGAGCGTTCGAGCGCGGAATGGCTGGACCTGTTCGACGCGGCGGGCGTACCTGCCGGACCGGTGCGATTCGCCGAGGAGTTGTTTGACGACCCCCATGTCATCGCCAATGGCCTGGTGGTCGAGGTCGAGCACGCAACCGCCGGGACGCTCAAGATGGTCGGCCCGCCGGTCGAGATGAGCGGCACGCCGCTGCGCCCGCGCGGCGCCTCGCCGTCGCTCGGCCAGCACACCGATGAGGTGTTGCGCGCGGCCGGCTACGACGATGCCCGCATCGCGGGTCTGCGCCGTCGGGGAATCGTGCAGTGAATGTCGCGGCGTGGCCGGTTTCATTCCGTCAGCTTAACTCCCGTAGTAGAATCGCCCGGATAGCCCCCGCGCGGGCGTCGTGGAATAACTGTGGCGCGGTGGTTGGCCCCTGATCGACCAACCGCGCATTCGAGCGTGACGATGACAGCAAACTCCGACGCACCTCCCGGCTTCAAGAAGCTGGACCTGCATATCCATACGCGCTTCTCTGCCTGCTACATTGACCACATCCGGCCGGAGCTGGGGCGCGTGACCCCACCTTCGGATATCCTCGCCGCCGCCGAGAAGGCTGGTCTGGACGCCATCGCCGTCACCGACCATAACGGCGGCGAGGTCATTGATGAAATGCGCGAGCTGGCGCGCGGCAGTTCGGTGACGATCATCCCGGGCACCGAGATCTCGACCCGCGGCGGCCACTGTCTGGCGATTTTCGACCTCGACACATCAGTGGATGTGATTCGCGATCTGATGATTGCCATCGACTTACCCCAAGAAGTGTGGGGCGATGGGTTCAAACGCACCGACTGGTGGATGGACGCGGTGTTCGAGCAGATCGCGGCCCGTGGCGGCATCGCGATCGGCGCGCATGTTGACCGCGAGCCGCGCGGCTTTCTCTTCTCCGACGAACGGCCGTCCGATAAGCTGCGTATCTACAACTCACCGCACCTCGCGGCGCTCGAGGTCACCGATCCTAAGTTTAAGGCGCGCTACAGCACTGGCTCCGACCCGCGTTATCGCATGCCGCGCGCCTGTATCCAGGACTCCGACGCGCACGCTCCCGAGGAGGTCGGCCGCCGGCCCACCTACTACCGGATCGATGAGATCCGTCTGCCGGCCATCCGCGCGGCGCTGGCCGACTACCCGAACAGTGTTCTGCTTCCGTGGGAACTGGACGCCTGATGCGCGGCCAGCGCGTCGATGGGATCGCCGCGGCCCGCGCGGGCCGGCATCCATACCTTAGGATTAACCGTAACCGAAGAGAGGGAGTATCCGATGCCAAGTGTACTGTACGAGCAATACGAGAGCGTCGTGGTCATCACGCTGAATCGCCCCGAGGCGCTCAACGCGATGAACGCCGACCTGACCCAAGAGTTGTATGCCGCGTGGGAACGGTTCAACGCGGACGATGAGGCGATGGTGGCGGTGCTCACCGGCGCTGGACGGGCGTTCTGCGCGGGCGCCGATATGAAGGAAGCAGCCGAGGCCGCCCGCACCGGCCAGGCGCAGCAGTTCCGCCAGGCGTTCGCGGCGAAGGATATCGTGAAGCCCGCGATCGCGGCGGTGAACGGCGCTTGCGCCGGTGGTGGTATAAGCTACGCGCTGGCGTGCGACATCATCCTTTGCTCGGAGAACGCGCAGTTCGTGCTGCCGTTCGTCGCCCGCGCTCGCGGCGGCGCACCAATCGTGCTCGATCTCGCCCGGCGCACCAGCTTCAGCGCGGCGATGTACATGGCGCTGACCGCCTCCCGCATCGACGCGCCCACGGCCCGCCACTTCGGCCTCGCCCACGAAGTGCTGCCCTCGGATGAGTTGTTGCCGCGGGCGATGGAACTTGCCGAGAAGATCGCGGGCCACTCTCAGCTTTCCGTGCGGTCGATGAAGGCCAATCTCCGCAACGCGATGGAGATCGGCATCGCTGATGCGATCCGCGCCGCTGGTGAGGGCGACCGCGCCCTTCATCAGTCCGCTGAAACGCGCGAGGGTACGCTCGCGTTCGACGAAAAGCGACGGCCCCAGTACGGCGCCAGTCGGGAGTAAGCCGTCATGCGTACCAGCATGCCGCGCCCGGCCGGAGGCGAGCACCGATGACGACCGAGGCTGACGTGAGTCCCGCCGCACCCGGCGGTCGCTCCGTTGCGCCGGCAGCGGGAGCCGTCCCGGCCGGCCCGCTCACGGGACTGCGCGTGGTCGATGTCACCACCACGATGGCCGGGGCGGTCGCGACGATGCTGCTCGCGCATCACGGAGCAGAGGTCACGGCCGTCGAGCCGCCCGCCGGCCACCCGCTCGCGGGCGAGGCCGGCTTTGGCGTCTGGGCGCCCGGCAAGACGGTCGTGCCCGCGAACCTCCGCACGACGGCGGGCCGCAGCGTGGTTCGCGCGCTGGCGGCAACCGCCGACGTGCTGCTCGATGACCTGCCCCCCGGCGATTTGGAGCGATTCAACCTCGATCCGGCGTCCCTTGCCGCAATCAATCCACGGCTGATTCACACCTCGATCACGGCCTGCGGCGCGGTCGGGCCGTGGCGCGACCTGCCCGCGGATGAGTCGCTGGTCGCGGCGCTCTCGGGGATTATGCGCCGCCAGCCGGGGTTTCGTGACGGCCCAATGTACATCACGCTGCCGCTGTGCTCGTACGCGGCGGCGCTGCTAAGCCTGCACGGAATCGGCGCGGCGCTGCTGGCGCGTGACCGCGCCGGCCAACACGGTCATGCCTCATCCCCCACTATCCACCCGCGTACCGGCAGCCGCGTCGAGACGTCACTGCTTGCCGGCGCACTGGCGATGTCCGGTGCGACGTTCGTGACCACCGAGCGGCCCCAGCCGTTCGACGCGCTCACCCGGCTGGCGCTGGGGGCGATGCCGCTGTACCGGTTGTACCAGACGCGGGATGGCCGCTGGCTTCACCTCGGCGCGATCAACGCGCGCTTCTGGCCGCGCATCGCGCTGGCCGTCGATCGACCGGAGCTGATCTCGGACCCGCGGTTCCAGAGTCCGCCGCGAATGGCGGACAACGACGCCCGCCGCGCGCTGATCGACATTCTTGCCGCGGAGTTCGACCGGCGTCCGTTCGCCGAGTGGGATCGCATCCTCGATGAGCACGATGTGCCGTACGCGCCATCGCAGACGGTCGATGAGTTTCTGCATGACCCCCAGGTGCGCCAGCAGGGGATGATCGTCACCGTCGATGATCCGGCGTTGGGGCCGGTGGAGCAGATCGCCCCGGTACTAAAGTTCGGTGTGCAGCGACCACCGGCGGCACCCGCGTCCGAGCGCGGGGCGCCGGCGCCGGGGACCGCGGCCATCGATGACAGTCACTCCGTGTCCCGCCCCCCGCGGTCAGGCGAGCAGCCGACGGGCGCTGCCCCGCTCGCGGGCTTTCGGGTCGTCGATGTGTCGGGCTACATCGCGGGGCCATACGGCGGCGCCTTCCTGGCAGACCTGGGCGCCGATGTGATCAAGGTCGAGGGGCCGGACGGGGACGGGCTGCGCGGTTTGCACGGCGGCTTTCTCACCTGGAACCGAGGCAAGCGCGGCGTGTGCCTCGACCTGCGGACGACGGTCGGGCGTGACGCGTACCTGCGGCTGGTGGCGACCGCCGACGCGATCATTGAGAACATGCGTCCGGGCGTGGCAGACCGTCTCGGCGTGGGCTACGACGCCGTGCGGGCGGTCAATCCACGGATCGTGTACTGCTATGTCAGTGCCTACGGCTCGACCGGCCCCTACCGCCACAAGCCCGGCGTCGATCCGTTGATGCAGGCGCGGAGCGGCATTGAGCGCGCGCAGGGTGGTTTGGAAGGCCCGCCGGTGTTCTTGATGCCGCCAGTGACGGACAACACCGCGGCGATGCTCAACGCGACCGCCGTCTTGTTCGCACTGCACGAGAGGGAGCGTACCGGCGCCGGGCAATTGGTGGAGTGCTCGTTGCTGACCGCGGCCTGCCTGCTGCAATCCGACAGTCTCACGGCGTATCCCGGCCAGCCGCCACGGCCGGCCAACGACCGCCATCACCTCGGCCCGCACCCCCTTCGCCGGTTATACCGGTGCAAGGACGCCGGTTCCCGCGTTCGTGCCGCCGGCGATGCGGCGTGGCTGATGCTGGCGTGCCGCCACGAACGCGACTGGATAGCGCTATGCCGCGCGCTCCGCCGTCCCGAGTGGACGCGCGACTCCCGCTTCTCGTCGCCACGGGCGCGGGCCGACCACGGGCGCGAACTGGCCGAGTTGCTCGCCGGTCGTTTCGCCGCGCTTCCGCTCGACCGCGCGGTGTCCGCGTTGCGCGGGCGGGGTGTGCCTTGCGCCCCGGCGACGGGGTACTGCGACACCATCGATGACCCGCTCCTGTTTGAGAACGGCTACACCGCCTCCTTCGCGCACGCGCAACTCGGTGAGGTTCGGCAGACCGCCGGACTCACCCGCGTCAACGGCGCGCCACCCGCGACCGCCCGCACGGCGCCGCTTTTGGGGGAGCACGGCCGCGCCGTCTTGGCGGAGGCGGGACTGACAGCAGCGGAGATCGATACCCTGTTCGCCACGGGCGTGGCGACCGAGCCGGAAGCGGGCAACCACGGCGGATGAACCCCATGTTCTGTCACCTCCCACCGCCACGGCGAATCGCACGCCGCAAACCGCCGCGTGGCCTCACATTCCCGCCGTCGCGCCCGTCAGTGGACCGCGCCCCGCACGCCCGTGGCCAAATAGTCTCTTGAAGCACGAACCACTGCGCGGGATCGCGGCGCAGATATGGCTCGAAGCGCTCCATGAGCCGTGATAGATTCACGCGTCGGTCGTCGTGGAGGCGGCCCGTGCGCTCCAGGACCAGCGGCGGTTCGATGGTTACCTCGAACTGGTCAATGCCTGCACGCTTCGCCATCAAGGGGACTATCGCGGCTCCGGTGTGCAGCGCGAGGTCAATCGCCCCGGTTGGAATGCGGGCGGGGTAACCGAAGACCGGCACCTCGATGCCCGTCTGCAAGATGTCCCGGTCCACCAACACGGCCACGATCCCGCCGCCGCGCAGGCAGCGGAGCGCGCGCTTGATGCCGCTCAACGTTACCTCGGCCGAGGAATTACCCTGGCTGGCGCGGTAGGAGCGGAACAGCTCGGCGAGCGCCGGTGGTTCCAGCGGTTCCACGAGCGACATCAACGGCAGCCCGCGGTACGGCAGTACCTGCGCCGCGTACTCGGGATTGCCGAAGTGCATCGTCACGATGACGACACCGCGCCCGGCGGCGGCGGCGCGTCGGAGATGTTCGAAGCCGGTATCGTGAACGTGGAGGGTGTTGAATCGGCGCACATCCATACGCGCCGTGCGCGGCAGGTCGGTGTAATACCATGTTGCCGCGTGCAGGCAGCCACGAGCCGCACGGCGAACGGAGGCCGGTGCGGCGTCGGGCCCAAGAATGCGCCGCATGTGGAAGACGGCCACTCGCCGCGCTGGCGCGTTCACCGCGAACGCCACCTCGGCCACCAACCACGTAAACCCGTACGCCGCGCGGCGAGGCGCCCGCTCAATCGTCCAAGCGAGCCAGCGATACATCTGGTAACGGAGCGTGCCTCGTATCACCGCTCATGCCTCGTGCCGTGCCACATCGACGATAGACGATGTGATGTTCGCGCCGTAGGTGTATCCAAGGTGAACGCGCGAGTGCACGGTAATCTCACGCCGACAAAGCAGGATGCAGGGTTTACACGCCGGCTCTGCCTCTCCTCGGCAGCGCCTTCCCCCTCGACGGGACCGCCCTCACGCTCACTGCTCGCGCGCAAACGCCGGTTCGACAGCCGCGCGACGCGGCGCGACAGTTGGCCACATGGGCCGGAAGATGTACCATTGATCGGGATAGGCTCGAATAAAGCGTTCGTGCGCCGTGACGATTTGTTGAGTCAGCAATTGAGCGTCGCGGTGATCATCGCCGGTACGCACGGGCCGCACATCGAGGTCGGCAAGGCAGATCAACTGGTCGCTCGTCGCTCGCGGGCGCACCATCACCACGGGAATCACCCGAGCGCCCGTGCGTAGCGCGATCCGCGCCGGGCCTGCCGGGAGCATGGTGCGCTCGCCGAAGAACGTGACCTCCACACCGCCGTCCTCAACCGGTGTGTCAATCAGAAGCGCCAATCCCTCGTTCCGCCGCATCGCGCGCACGATGCCGGCGGCCGCTCGTTCGACCGGGATCACCTTCATCCCGCGCCACTGGCGCGTGTTGACCACGATCGCGTTCGTCCGCTCGTTGAAGAACGGGTCGGCCACGACGTTGAGCGGGAAACCGCGGGCAGCCTGCACCGCGCCGCCCAGATCCCAGTTGCCGACGTGCATGGAGACGAATATCACACCCTTGCCCTCGGCAAAGGCAGCATCCACGTCGTGCCACCGGTCGAAGTGTACCTTGGACAGGATTTCTTCGGGTCTGATCAAGGGCGCACGCAGGAAATCGACGTTGTAGCGCGCGAAGTTGAGGAACGAGTAACGCGCGGCCCGGCGCGCGGCTTTGGAGTCGCCGAGCACCCGCGTCATGTTGTCGATCGCCACCCCGCGCTTACCCGTCAGTAGAAGCCATGCCGCCGTCGCCACGACATTGCCGCAGATATATGCCAAGCGGAGCGGCATGTAGCGCACGACGCCGGCCAACCGGAACAGCAGATACAGTGCCACGCGTGTCCTCAGCCGGCCGAGATATACTCCTCGACCATACGCCGGGCTTCGTCATCGGTGTACTGTTGCGGCGGCGACTTCATGAAGTACGCCGACGGCGCATACAGCGCCCCACTCAGGCCGCGATCCATCGCCAGCTTCGCACAGCGCACGGCATCGATCACCACGCCCGCCGAGTTGGGACTATCCCACACCTCAAGCTTCAGTTCGAGGTTGAGGGGAACGCCGCCAAAGGTCGTGCCCTCCATGCGGATGTAGCACCATTTTCGGTCCTTGAGCCACGGCACATGGTCACTGGGACCGACATGGACGTCCTCGGCAGGCAGTTCGATATCGAGTTGCGAGGTGACGGCGTTGGTCTTTGAGATCTTCTTCGACTCCAACCGCTCGCGTTCCAGCATGTTCAGGAAGTCGGTGTTGCCACCGAAGTTGAGTTGATAGGTGTGATCGAGCTTGACACCGCGGTCCTCGAACAGGCGGGTGAGGACGCGATGGACGATCGTTGCGCCGACCTGGGATTTGATATCGTCGCCGATGATCGGCACACCGGTATCCTCGAATCGACGCCGCCAGTACGCCTCGCGCCCGATGAAGACGGGGATGCAGTTCACGAACCCGCAACCGGCGCGCAGCACCTGCTCGACATACCATTTGGTCGCCGTCTCTGAACCAACAGGCAAATAGTTAATCACCACATCGGTTTTGGTCTCGCGCAGGATCGCCGCGATGTCATCGGTTGTCCCGGGCGCCTTGGTGATCACCTCGGAGAGATACTTGCCGAGTCCGTCATGCGTCATACCCCGGTGGACCCTCACGCCCAGGTGGGGTACATCGGCAAACTTGATGGTGTTGTTCGGTTCGGCGAAGATCGCCTCGGAGAGATCCTTTCCCACCTTGTTGACGTCAATGTCAAACGCGGCCGTGAAGTTGATGTCCCGGATGTGATATCCGCCCAGGTCGATGTGCATTAGCCCAGGAATGTCGTCACCGGGCTGGGCGTTTTGATAATATTGCACGCCCTGGACGAGCGATGAGGCGCAGTTTCCCACACCGATGATAGCGACGTTAATCTTGCCCAAGGGACGTTGCGCTCCCTTCCCTGGTGTCCGGCGGCGTGATCGCGATCGAGCCATCCTGCTCACCCGGACATGGTTCGGCCCCGTGCCGTGGCAAGGGGCCGGATATGGTCTTCTCGATTCTAGACGGGTATGCCCTTCCTGAACAAGCGCACGCCGGTGCGCCCACGCGACAGGGCGAGCCATCGAACCCCCGGCCCTGCTCCCCGCGCGAAAAGGGGGAGATGATGGCCCGCCTCCGCTCACAGCCCCGCCCCGGCATCGCCGGGCGAGACGTGGGCCACACCGGCTGGAGGCGATCACCGGTGCGTCATCGCGCGCTATGGTAGACTCCGAGCCAATGAAACGTGGGCGCCACCACCCCTCTGGCCGCGATTCTGGTCGCGCCGGCGCTGATGCGCATCGATCCTCGGGGCGGTCGGTCCATCGCATCGTGCGCCGCTACCCCGCGCTGCGTGAGCTTCTGCTGATCGCCGGGGGACTATTCGCGTACTTCCTCACCCGCGGCAGCATCGAGGACCGGCATGCCCTCGCTCAACGCAATGCTGCACGGGTCGTACGGCTGGAGCAGCGCCGGGGTCTGTACTGGGAGCCGCTGCTCAACGCGTGGACCGCTCGCGGGCGGTTACGCATCCGCGTCTGGAATCTGGTCTACTTCTGGGCGCATGGGCCGCTGATCGTGGCGGCTGGCGTCTGGCTGTATCACAATGAGCGTCAAACATACCGACTGACCCGCGACGCATTCCTCGGATCGGCGCTGGTTGGACTGGTATGCTATCGCCTTTTCCCGGTGGCGCCGCCTCGCCTCATGGACGGGTACAACTTCGTTGATACCATGCACGATCACAGCAAACTGTCGTACCAGGCACAATCGCTCGGCCCGTTCGTCAATCCGTACGCGGCGGTACCCAGCCTGCACTTTGGGTGGTCGTTCCTAATGAGCGTGGCGCTGGTGCTGGCGCGTCCGCGAAGCTGGTGGGCGCGACTGGTCGCCGTGGCGCAACCGCTGCTGATGTTCACGGCGATCGTCGCGACCGCCAATCACTGGGTGCTTGACGCCGTTGCCGGCCTGGCCACATGTGCGGCGGGCCTCGGCGCGGCGTTCGCATTCCGCGCGGGCCGCGCGAGACGCCAACCTACCGGGTGAACCGGGCCGGGAATCGCGGGCGATCCCAGCAGTCGTTGTTCCCAAAGTCGATGGAGTGCGGGGACTGATGGTCACGCTTTCGCGGCCGCGCCGATCTTGAACATCTTCGTGCCGCACACCGGGCACTTGCCCTCGGTGGCGGGCTTTCCGTTCTTCATCGTGATCTGCTTCTCGTCTTGCATGTCCCGCTTGGTGCGGCACTTTAGGCAGTACGCCTCCATTCAGATCCTCCCGTCATCTCGCGCCCGCTCACGCGGTCGCACTTCGACTACTATATGACACCGGGCGGGGATTGGCACTATACACCAGCGGAGTATGAGCGCCGGAACGGTGCAAAATTGCTATGGGCGGGCGAATACCTTCTCGGGCTGCCATCCGCCGGCCGCGCCGCTGACCGTTGCCAGGAATGCGCCGTCGTCGCCATAGACCCGTGCGAGCATGGCCGGCGGGGGTGGCGCCACGGAGGCGAGCAGCCGGCCGTTGACGACATCATCCTCTCCCGCGGCGCCCACGATGATCGCCGGGAACGCGAGCAGCGCCACGTCTGGGGCGAACAGGAGAGCGGGAAGGCCGCCCGCCTCCGCGATGGCCGCGAGGTGCTCCAGCGTGTGGGCGTCACTCTCGGCAAAGATCCCTGTCCGCAGCCGCCGCAGTGCGGCGAGATGGGCGCCGCAACCAAGCACGTCACCGAGGTCACGGGCAAGGCTCCGCACGTACGTGCCTTTTGAGCATGTCACCTCGATGGTGACATCGGGCAGTGTGAGGTCGAGGATATCGATGCGCCAGATCGTCACCTGCCGGGTCGCCGGCGTCACCTCCACCCCACGGCGGGCGAGCCGGTGCAGCGCCACTCCGTGCTGCTTGATCGCGCTGTACGCGGGCGGTACTTGATCGATCAGGCCCACGAACCGGGAGAGCGCCTGCCGGACATCAGCGGGCGTGACCCCGTGCCAATCTCGCTGCTCGATGACCGTGCCGTCGGCGTCGTCGGTGTCCGTGCGCGCGCCCACCCGGATGGTCGCGCGATAGGCTTTGTCCGTGGCGGAGAGATACTCAAGCACGCGTGTGCCCTGACCCACCCCAACCGGCAACACACCGGTGGCAGCCGGGTCGAGCGTGCCCGCGTGACCGACGCGCCGGACCCCGGTTATGCGCCGGACCTTCGCAACGACATCATGAGAGGTCCACCCCACGGGCTTGTCCACCACGAGCAGGCCGTGCAGCGGTAGGTCGTCCCCATCGGGATCAGATGTGCCGTCTGCCGGCGCGGTCGCGTCAATGGACATAACACGTCTGCCCCAGTGTGTGATTGGCGCTGATGGTCCCGCGGGGTCGGGCACGAGGTGCGACGGCGCCCGGATCGCTCATGCCCCCAGACCCTGTTGAAGTCTCTCGGCGAGATCGGGCGGGATCGGATCGCGGGGATAGCGATACGCGGTGAACCCCTCGACGGGATAGGCGGCGATGCCGATGCAGCGGAAGAAGGCGCTGTCCGCATACCGTTGACGGCGGTGCTCGGCGGAGCTGTCAACTATCGCTGGTTGGCGCTGTACATCCCATGCCGACGCGAAGAGACTCTTGGGACGGGGGTAGAATGTGCCAGTGAACCCATCGAAGACGCACCAGCGGTCGAGGAAGATCTCGGTGACAGTGTGCCGCTCGGCGTTATCGGGGCGTGCGAGGAACACCAGCCGCGCGGGAAGGCCGGCGATCTGCGCCATTACGCACAGGACGCGTGCCCGTTCGGCCGCGAGCGGCGAGCCATTTTTCACCACGTCTTCCTCCGCGCCGCCGCACAGATACGCGCCGAAGCCATCGTGGACGCCGGATGCGGTGGAGCGCTCGGGCGTGGGAAACTGGCGCGGGATGCGGGTGCAGAATCGGGTGAGCGCCGTGGCCTTCTGCACGGGATGGATCAACCCGGTCACGGCCTCATCGACCCAACGCTCGAGTTCTGGCCGGGAGCCGCGCGGATACGCCGGCGTGGAGGCCGGCGGCGCATACAACGCGGGCTGGTTGCGCGGCGTCAGCGCGATTTGTTGATCGAGCAGCACCGCATCGACGCTGCCCGGCCGGTGCGGATCAGCGGCGAGTGTCGCCTCAATGGCGGGGCCGAACGCGGCCCGGCCGCTCTCGTGGGCGGGAGCCGTGCCTGACATGGGGCTTGACCTCGTGTGCCCGTGGCGCGTGAGCGACGCGCTGTAACCTGCCAGCGTTGGAGCGGCTGATGCGTTCCGCTCCTTCAGGGAAGCTCACCCCGCTCGCGCGCAAGCTCGATCAGTGTTTGGGTGAGTTGCGCGCCACGCTCGATCGAGTCGTCCCGATGGAACGACAGCTCGGGGATGAGACGCAAGTCGGGCAGCCGCTGACGCAACTGGCGGTGGATAAACGGTCCGGCCGTTCGCAACGCTTTTATTGCGGCCTCGCGCTCCTCTTCCGTTGCCATGATGCTGACATGCACCTTCGCGTGCCGCAGATCCTGCGACGTTTCGACCTCGGTGATGCTCACCATGGTCTCGAGCCGGGGATCGCGCGCCTCGCGACGGAGGATATCGCTGATCTGGTCGCGTAACAGCTCGTTAACTCGGAGCGTGCGCCTGCTCATGGACGTATCTCCGGCAGACGGGGAGGGGCAGGCGGCGGTCGCACATAGCGCTCGACCGCCGCCTGCCCCTCGATCGCCGCCGCCTACGCTTCTTGTCGCTCGCGGTGGAAGAATTCGAGCACATCGCCGGTCTGGAATGCATCGAAGGCATCAAGCGTGATGCCGCATTCGTAGCCGGAGTCAACTTCGCGCACATCATCCTTGATGCGCTTGAGGTTGGCGACGCGCCCGGTGTGAATCAACTCGTTGCCGCGCTGCACCCGCACCGTGCTGTTTCGCACGACTTTACCATCGGTCACATACGAACCGGCAATGTTCCCGTAGCGGCTGATGCGGATGATCTGGCGCACCTCGGCGTGACCATCCACGACTTCAACGAACACCGGGTCGAGCATGCCCTTGAGGGCCTTCTCCACATCCTCGATGACGTTGTAGATGATGCTGTAATGGCGGATATCGATGCCTTCCTGTGCGGCGACGCGCAACGCCCCCGGCTCGGGCCGGACGTTAAACGCGATGATGATACCGCCTGAGGCGACCGCCAGCATGACGTCCGTCTCGGTGACGGAGCCGACACCGGAGTGGATGATCTTCACGCGTACCTGCTCGGTAGACACGCGTTCCAGCGACATGCGGATCGGCTCGACACTACCCTGCACGTCCGTCTTGAGGATGATGTTGAGTTCCTTGACCTTGCCCGCCGAGATGGCGCCGTACAGCGTGTCGAGCGTGACCGGACGGGCCACGTTCGCCCGCTCGGCGGCGCGCTGGCGGAGCTTATGCTCGACCACCGCTTTCGCCGTCCGCTCATCCTTCGTGACGGTCACGAAGTCGCCCGCCAGAGGGACGATCGGCAGTCCGAGGATGCGCGCCGGTGTGGACGGCCCGGCCGCCTTCATGCGCCTGCCGCGATCATCGAACATCGCCTTGATGCGGCCCCACGTCTCGCCGACCACCAGCACATCGGCGGCGTGGAGGGTGCCGGTCTGAACGAGCACGGTGGCGACAGGCCCGCGGGCGCGGTCCATTTGCGCCTCGATCACGATGCCGAGCGCGGGCCGCTCCGGGTTTGCTTTGAGTTCGAGGATATCGGCCTGGAGCAGCAGCGTCTCGAGCAGTACGTCTAAACCCTCGCGGGTGCGGGCTGAAACGGGAACGCACGGCACATCGCCACCGTACTCCTCGATCAGCACATCGTTCTGGGCCAATTCCTGCTTGACGCGATCGGGATTGGCGTTCGCCACGTCAATTTTGTTCAGCGCGATGACCATCGGTACACCGGCCGCCTTCACATGGGCGATCGCCTCTTTGGTCTGCGGCATGACACCGTCGTCGGCGGCCACGACCAGCACCACGATATCCGTCGCCTGCGCGCCGCGAGCACGCATGGCGGTGAACGCCTCATGGCCGGGGGTGTCGAGGAATGTCACCTCGCGGGTTGCGCCCGCCGTGGGGTCACTCACATCGACCTGATAGGCGCCGATGTGCTGGGTGATTCCGCCCGCCTCACCCGCCGTGACCGTGGTCTGACGGATTGCATCGAGTAGGCTGGTCTTTCCGTGGTCAACATGTCCCATGACAGTAACCACGGCCGGACGCGGCTGAAGCTTCTCCGGGTCATCCTCCTCGATCATCCGTCGAAGCGACATCCCCTCCGGCGCCGCCATCATCTCGTCAGGGCTGGGGGTGGTTTCCTGTGGCTCAAAGCCAAAATCAGAGGCCACGATCGCGGCGGTGTCGTAGTCGATCACCTGGGTCAGCGCCGCCATCACGCCGTTCTTCATCAAATCCTTGATGATCTCCACCGGTGCGACGTTCAGCATGTCCGCCAGCTCACGCACGCTCAACGCGGGTGGCAGCTCGATCATGCCCATGTCTTCCGGTGGAGGAGGGGGGGCGGCAGGCGGTGCGGTCGGTGTGCGTAGGTTGGTCAAATGGGCTACCTCCGGTCCGGTCACGCCGGGTGGCGCGTCGCCGGAGGCCCATCAAGGGGCAACTTCGGCAGCTACGCGGCCCGCACCGTGCGTGAGCGGGTGTGAACAAAATCTGCAGTCGTGATCACCGCGGTGTCACCGGCTCATCCGGCGCCGTCTCGGGCAGCGTTGAGCCAAACGCCGCCAGCGCCTGTCGATCGTCGGGGAAAAGGCTGATCTTGAGCGCGCGGCCGATCGCCTCACGCTTGATCGCCGTGTGCCAGCACGATTGCTGCCGGCACAGGTACGCGCCTCTCCCGGCCTTCTTTCCCGTGGGATCCACCTCCACGCGTCCCTCGACCGTGCGCACGATCCGCACGAACTGTCGCTTCGCTGAGGTCGAACGACAGCCGATACACGTCCGTTGCGGGACATGTCGCACACGGGGACTCTGCTGCTGCCGAACGCTCGTGCTCATCTACGCCCTACCGGAACCGTGCCGCGTACTCGGCGTACGGATCGTCGTCGTCTTCCTCTGGGTTGGTGTCCGTGCGGCGCTTGCGTCCGGCGCCCGCCGTGCGGGCGCGACGCGCGGCCGCCTCTTCCTCTTCCCGCTCCTCGCGGCCACGCGACGGACGGGCGGGACCACCGCGCGCCGGGCGGGGCGCGTCGGGCGGAGGCAGCGGCGGTCGGACCTGGCCGAGCAGGTCTTCCGCGAAGCGGATGCCGCCGGGTGTGCGGGCGGGCGCGCGGGCGGCAATCGGGGCGACGGGCACCGGCTCGGCCGCGACCGGCTCCGGAATCATCTCCAGCTCCTCGACCGGCGCGGCATCCGGGATCACGATTGCCGCCTCGGCCGCGACATGCTCCTCGACTGGCTCGTCAATCTCGATCTCAATGACCGGCGCCACCGCCGCCGCCGGCGTCAGGAGCGCCTCATCAAGCTCCTCACGCGCGGGGGCGGGGGCACTGAACACCGTCTCCGCCACGGCCACCGGCGCCAGTTCCTCGGGCAGGGCGGCCGACTCGGCCTTGATGTCGATCCGCCAGCCGGTCAGCTTCGCGGCCAGCCGGGCATTCTGTCCTTCTTTCCCGATCGCCAGCGATAGCTGCTGATCCGGTACGATGACCGTCGCCGTGTTCGAGGGTTCTTCCACGCGGACGCTGACCACCCGCGCCGGACTGAGTGCATGCGCGACGAATCGCGCCGGGTCAGGATCCCACTGCACCACGTCGATCCGCTCACCATTCAGCTCGTTCACGACGTTTTGAATGCGAATGCCGCGCAGACCGACGCAGGCGCCGACCGGGTCGATGCCCTCTTGACGGGCGGCGACCGCGACCTTCGAGCGCGAGCCGGCCTCGCGAGCAATCGACTTAATCTCGACGGCGCCGCGATGAATCTCTGGCACCTCTAACTCAAAGAGGCGGCGGATGAGGTTCTTGTGCGTGCGCGAGACGTAGACCTGAGGGCCTTTAACCGCGTCCTGCACCTCTAGCACGTACACCTTCACCCGCTGGCCGGGGCGCAGATGCTCGTTGCGCGCCTGCTCGGCCGAGGGGAGTACCGCCTCGGTGCGGCCGAGATCAATCGTGGATTGACGCGGTTCGACGCGCTGAACCACGCCGGAGATGATTTCGCCTTCCTTGCCGACGTACTCTTCATACACGACGCGGCGCTCGGCCTCACGCAATCGCTGAAGCACTACCTGCTTCGCGGTTTGGGCGGCGATACGGCCGGCGTTGGCGATCAACGTCTTCACGCCAACGGTCTCGCCGACGGCGGCGTCCGCACGGATCGCGAGTGCCTCGTCGAGCGTGATCTCGTCGCGTGGGTTTTCAACTTCCTCAACGACCAGCTTGTGCGTGTACGCTTCAATCTGGCCGGTACCCTGGTCGATCTTGACCGAAATGGAGGCGGTGGAGTTCATGTCCTTCTTGTACGCTGATGCCAGGGCGGTCTCGACCGCCTGGAAGACCACATCCTTCGACAGATTCTTCTCGGCCGAAAGCTGCGTGATCGCCATCAAAAAGTCACTCTTCATCCTGTCCCGGACCTCCCAGACTCTCAAGACCACACGCTCAAGACCAACAAAAAAGTGGGGCGAAGCCCACTTTAGATGAACCTACTACTGGATAGGATCACTATAGCACCGCGAGGTCAAGTTTTCAACGGCAATCGAAGCGCCGCGGCGCCAACGGCACGTCGAGACACGCGCCGGACGCGTACAACCCGCGGCCGGCCGGTTGAATACGTGGGAGCCGCGAGCGACCCGGCGGGTCGCTCCACCCTTGCTGCTGACGCCCACCGGCTCGACCGCTCCGAGGGGTCACATGTCGCGCGCCGAACCGCGGCTACGCGCCGTTACCTCGGACCCGCGCCGCTATCAGTTCCGCCGCCCCGGCGATCGGCGCGAATTCGGCCTCCGTGGCCGTGCGGCGCTTGATCTCAACCGCTTGCTGTTCGAGTGTGCGCGGGCTGACGGTCACACGCCACGGCATGCCGAGCAGGTCCGCGTCGTTGAACTTGACCCCGGCCGCGCCGTCACGATCATCGAGCAACGTGGACACGCCCGCCGCGGCGAGCGCGGCGTACAAGTCGTCGGCTGCCGCCCGCACCTCGGGCCGGTCGAGATTGAGCGCGACGAGATGGACCGCGTAGGGAGCGAGTTCGGCCGGCCAAATGATTCCGCGGTCATCGTGGTTCGCCTCAACGACCGCGGCCAGCAGACGCTCCACGCCCATGCCGTAGCAGCCCATGATCACCGGCCGCGTCTGGCCGTCCTGATCGAGGAAGGTCGCGTTCATCGCGTCGCTGTAGAGCGTGCCCAGCTTGAACACATGGCCCATCTCGATGCCGCGTCGCTCCTCCAGTGTGCCGCCGCACCGCGCGCACTCCGCACCCGCGCGGGCGAGGGCGATGTCGGCGACGACGGCCGCCTGCCAGTCGCGCGGATAGTTCGCGTTGACGTAATGAACATCCGGCTTGTTCGCCCCCGCGATCAGATTAGGAGAGGTGGTCGCCGAGTCATCAGCGACGATCGTGATGTCCTGAAGGCCGACCGGCGATGCCGACCCGGCGATGAGGCCGCGACCACGCACCTCGTCATCTAACATCAGATCGAGATCGACAGCCTTGAGCGCGTTCCTCAACTTGGCTTCGTTCACGTCGAGATCACCGCGAATGGCGACGAACACCGGCTTCTTGTCAGCGCGGTAGAATACGGCCTTAAGTGTTTGAGCGCGCTCCTTGCCGGTGAACTGAACGAGGTCGTCAATCGTCTTTTGGCCCGGGGTCGAGAGTTCTTCGAGCGGCTGCGCCTCTTCCGGCGCGGCGGCGGGCTTACGGAACTCGGCCTTCTCCGCGTTGGCGGCGTAGCCACAGGTCGCGCAGATCAACGCGGTATCTTCACCGATGTCCGTCAGAAACAGGAACTCTTGCGACTCTTTGCCGCCGATCGCCCCGGAGTCGGCCTCGACGGGCGTCACCGGCACGCCGCAACGCTGGAACACGCGCAGATAGGCATCGAACATCAACTGATAGCTCTGGTCCAGCCCCTCCCAATCGCCGTCAAAGCTGTACAGGTCCTTCATCGTGAATTCGCGTACGCGAATCAGGCCGCCGCGGGGACGCGCCTCGTCGCGGAACTTGGTCTGTATCTGGTACAGCAGTTGCGGCAGGTCACGGTAGCTTTGGACGTTGCGCCGCACGAGGTCGGTGACGACCTCCTCGTGCGTGGGGCCAAGCACCATCCAGCGCTCGCGCCGGTCCTGGAGTGTATACAGGCCACTGAACGTCGTGAGACGGCCGCTCTCCTCCCACAACTCGCTCGGTTGCATCGTGGGCATATGGACCTCTTGACCACCGGCGCGATCCATTTCGTCGCGGATGATGGCCTCGATCCGGCGCGCGACCTTCCAGCCGAGCGGCATGTACGAGTAGATACCCGCCGCCAGTTGTTCGACTAGTCTGGCCCGGAGCAACAATTGATGGTTTGCCGTCTCCGCCTCGGCGGGCGCGCGACGCAAGGTCTTGCCGAACATCCGTGAAAGGCGCACCGGACCCTCCCGCTGGGTGCGGCCTCGCACCCGTCTGAAGGAGAAGGATAGGAAACGATGAGCAGAGGGGCAACAGACAGATTCGCGGGTGGGGGGTGGAGATTGCGGGCGACCCACCAGGAATTCGCCCCGACAAGTAGTCCCGGCGGGGCCGAGCCGGTGGGCCGCCGGCGTGCGGTGCATCGTCCGCGTCCCGAGGGTAACGACTGCGCTGGCCTTATCATATCGTGGGCTACAGATCGTCATCCACGTCGAGCACCGGTAGCTCGACCGCGAGCGCCTCCGGGTACTTGATGCCGGCGCCGGTGTTGAGTAGTAACACCCGGTCATCGGCGGTAAGCCAGCCGGATTCACGCAGCCGGATCGCCGCCGCGAGATTGGCGGCGCCCTCGGGGCAGATCAGGAAGCCCTCCTCGCGGGCGAGCCGGCCGGTGCAGTCGAGAATCTCGCGGTCGCTGACAGCGATGCAGGTTCCCGCCGTCTCGCGGACGGCGCGCAGCACGATGAAGTCACCAAGTGCCTTGGGCACGCGGATGCCGCTCGCCACCGTGTCGGCGCCCTCCCAGAACTCGGACTCTTCGCGTCCCTGGTCCCACGCCCGCACCAGCGGCGCGCATCCCTCGGCTTGCACCGCCACCAATCGCGGGCGGCAATTCTGCGGCAGCCAGCCGATCGCGCGCAGCTCATCGAACGCCTTCCAGATGCCGATCAGGCCAACGCCGCCGCCCGCCGGGTAGAAGATCACGTCGGGGGGGTTCCACCCGAACTGCTCCGCGATCTCCAGGCCCATCGTCTTCTTGCCCTCGATCCGATATGGCTCCTTGAGCGTGGAGGCGTCGAACCATCCGGTTTTCGCCACCGCCCGACCGACGATCCGGCCCGCGTCCGAGATCAGGCCGCGCACCAGTCGCACGTCCGCGCCGCAGGCGGCCGCCTCGCGCTGATTGATCACCGGCGCATCGACCGGCATGACGATATGCGCCCGCATTCCCGCCCGCGCGCCGTACGCCGCCCACGCTCCGCCGGCGGTGCCCGCCGTCGGCATCGCGAACTCGGTCACGCCTAATTCCAGCGCGCGAGAGACACCGGCGGCCGCGCCGCGCGCCTTGAAACTACCGGTGGGGTTCAGTCCCTCATCTTTCAGCTCGAGGCGGGGCAGGCCCACCGCCGCGCCGATGCGGGGCATCGGCAAGATCGGCGTCCACCCCTCGCCGAGGGTGACGATGTGCTCCGGATCCTCGACCGGCAGAAACTCGCCGTAGCGCCACATGTTCGCCTGACGGCCGGACAGATCGGCGGGCGTAATCGCCGCCCTTAGCCGCTCCAGGTCATAACGCACGAGGAGCGGCGAGCCGCAGTCGCACAGATTGTGCAGCATGCGCGCATCATGGATCGCGCCACAACGGGCGCATTCGAGATGAGTCATGAACGACATAACAACACTCCCCCGCGAGCAGGACGCTTCGTGACCGGCTGATGGCGCGGCCCTGCTCATGAGGAGGGCAGCACACCTCGTTCACGCAAGAAGTCGAGCGACCGCGCCAGCAGCGATTCCGGTTCGTGCTGGTCAATCTCCAGCGTATACACGATGCCGGCCGGGAGTGCGGCGGCGATGTAGCCCCAGTCCACATCGCCGTTCCCCGGCGCCCGATGATCGCGGATGCCACTCACGTCATGGAGATGCACGCCCGCCAACCGTGGGGCCAGGGCCGTCAGGGCAGCCGGCGCGTCAAGGAGGCCGAGCCGCATTTGCACCTCGGCGTGACCGGTGTCGTGCCAGTAGCCGGCCCGCTCGGGCGGGTACCCGGCCGTCAACGCTAGTGCTTCCTCCGGCGACGGAATCTCGTGGAAGTGCAGCCGGTTTTCCAGGCCGATCGTCACGTCGTGGCGCGCGCCCGCCTCTGTCAGTTCCGCCAGCGAGCGTCGGGCGGCGTCCAAGTGGGGACCGACCCGCTCGGCCCGAGCGCGGTGGGCCTGCTCTTGTGCCGCCCGCGCCTCCTCGCTCTCCATCCGACCGGCGGCGAACATCCGGCGCAGTTCGCTCTCGGAAGAGAGCAGACCGCGGCCGGCGCCGCCGAGATGGACGACCACGGTGCGCGCGCCGGCGCGGGCGGCGAACGCGAAGGTGCGTATCGTGTGCTCGACGGCTTCCTGCCGCTCGTCCTCGTCGATGGCTGCCAGGTTGAGAGCGCTGTTGGTCTG
>JBBQJF010000007.1:0-38931 GCA_038325665.1 Dehalococcoidia bacterium
TGATCTGCACGCGGAGGGATTCGCCGCCCCGCGGCTGCTGTACGTGTATCGCTGCGCCACCTGCGGCTGGGAGTGGCGTCGGGGCCGCAAGACAGTGCGCGGCCGGCGCTACTCGTGCTCGCGCTGTGCCCCGGTGTACGACAGCCGCCACCGGCTGGTGTTCGTGGGACCGGTGCAAGCTGCGCCACCGCGGGCAGGGTAGCGGCCGTGTCTAGTCGTCGGTCGCCGGTAGCCGGCCGGCCTCCAGCATGTGACTGAGATGGGCGACCGACGCGGGACGGCCGAGGTAGAACCCCTGGCCGTGATCGCAGTGCGCGTCCCGCGCGTTGCGATGCTGCTCCGCGGTCTCGATTCCGTCAGCGGTCACGTCCATTCCCAGCGCGTGCGCGAGTGCTGTCACCGCCTCGACAACCACCACCGCCGCGCGGTCATGTCCCATGTCGCGAACGAATGACCTGTCGATTTTGAGTGTATGGACGGCAAACCGCCGCGCATGACCGAGCGATGAGGGTCCGGCGCCGAAGTTATCAATCGCCAATCGCACGCCCAATCGATTGAGTGACTGGAGTGTCAGCACGGCGGTTTCCACGTCCTGCATCGCGACACTCTCGGCGATTTCCAGCCGCAGTCCGGCGGCGTCGAGGCCGCTGCGCGTCAGCGCGCCGGCAATCTGCGCGACCAGGTCCGGCTGCCGGAACTGGCGCGCCGACAGGTTGACACTAATGACAAGGGGTGCACCATTCGGCTGGAACGCCTGCCAGGCCGCCGCCTGATGGCACGCCTGTTCCAGCACCCACCGACCGATCTCGATGATCACGCCGGTTTCCTCGGCCAATGGAAGAAACTCCCGCGGTGCGAGAAGTCCTCTGGTCGGATGCGCCCACCGTACCAGCGCTTCCATACCGACAATCGCCCCGGTGGTCATGTCGATTTCGGGCTGGTAGTGCAGGTGCAGCTCACCCCGTGAGATCGCATGCCGCAGGTCGCCTTCTAAATCCATACGGCCCTCGCCCTCGCCCTCGCCCTCGACTTCCATGCTCATGTGAGATTCGAACGTCACGAAGCGGCTGCCCCCGGCTGCCTTGGCCCGATAAAGCGCGATGTCTGCCTCGCGGATGGGGTCGCCCGGCGCCGCGCGCCCCGGTGTGGTGAGCGAGATGCCGATGCTGCAGGTGACATACAACTCGCGTCCCTGAATAGTGAACGGCCGGGCCAGCGTCTCCACGATCCGAGCGGCAACGAAACCGGCGTCGCGTACCGGGGTGACATCCTCACACAGTATCACGAACTCATCGCCGCCCAGGCGCGCGACCGTGTCGCCCGCGCGCAACTCGGCGCGCAGTCGCCGCCCGGTCTCGATCAGCAACTGATCACCCGCGCGGTGTCCCAGACTATCGTTGACTAGCTTAAACCGATCGAGGTCGAGCAGCATCACCGCGATGGCGCTCTGGTTTCGGGCGGAGCGGGTGGATGCCTGTCGCAGCCGGTCCATGAACAGCGAACGGTTCGGGAGTTCGGTCAATGGGTCGTGGAAGGCGAGCTGGCGCAGGTACTGTTCATGCGCTTGACGATCGGTCATGTCGCGCAGGACCAGTACCACGTTCGCCGGTTGCCGCGGCGGCAGCGGTCGGGCTGTTGCTTCGAGCAGTCGCCACGAGCCGCCCGCCTCTTGCACGCGGAACTCGGCCCGCGTGACGCCGGCAGCCAGTATCGTCGCACGGCAGAACTCTTGCATCGCCGCGCGATCATCGGGATGGAGACGCGCCAAGAAGCCGGGGCCGTGCAAGTCGTCCGCCAGGAGTCCCAGCATCTCCGTCACCGACGGACTGACATACTGGCAGGCGCCGTCCGTGTCGGTGAGCATGATCACGTCGGCTGCGGACTCCACTAGCGCCCGATACGGCGTGTCGTGCCGCGCGAGTTCACCAGCCTCGCCGCGCGGCAGGGGCCGGTCCGTCAACTGTATTGCACCCGACCGCCACGCCATCACGCGCAGAAACACCAGGATCATGCTGGCGGCGCCCAGCGTTGGGAGTGCCGGCGCAATCCAGCGGCCGGTCGCGCCGGCTCCCAATACCCCGCTGAAGGCCGAGGCCGTGAGTGCCACGCCCACGGCGATGAAAGGCAGCATCCGCTGTAGGCGCCGGTTGACGCGAGAGTACGACGATCGAGGGGCCACGCTGACACGTCCTATGCGGTGTCTAGGGCAAACACGCGGCGAGGATATCGAGACTGATCATTCACCATGAATCGTGGACCCGCGACGCATGTTAACCGGCTCAAATTCGACCCCGGCTCGCGTTCGCCCACGGTCGATGCGTGCTTTCGTTGACCCCGCTCACGGACTCGATCCTATCATAGATCGATAGATAGGTGTAGAAATTATTGCAACTTAACTGTCGGTTTGCAACATTCCAACCGCCGGCACACCACTCATTGAATGCGCCGAGGATATCACGCGAGCGGAGAATGCGGCGCGTGCCATGGCGTGGATGCGATGTGCAACGACCGGTGGGTCACACGCCAGAACATGCGGCCACCGGCCAGCCATGCTCGTCGAGCGATGGGCGATGGTCAGTTCGGCGGGGTTACGGGGACGCCGCGTTGAGTGGATACACCAGGGTGGGCGCTATCGTGCCAGTCCGTTGGCGTAGGCGAAGGCGACTGCCTTGGCGCGCGAGTCGATCTGTAGCTTTTGATAGAGGTTGAGCAGGTGTTGTTCGACCGTCGTCTCACTGATGGTCAGTTCGGCGGCGATCTGGAGATTCGAGCAGCCAGCGGCTAACGCGCGCTGTTCTGACGAGTCGTCCATATGGCCCACCAATTTCTGGGCTTTCCTTCGGGGGCAACATAGGAGGTACAATTCGTGCTGGCGCCCACTTTGGCAGCGGAGGATCCCACGAATGCGCGTCCCGCGAATCTATGCTGACACATCCGTGTTCGGGGGATGCTTCGACGAGGAGTTCTCAGAGCCGAGTAGAGCGCTTTTTGAGCATATCCGTCAAGGGACATTCCGTCTTATCGTTGCGGACACGCTGCTCCTTGAACTGCAGGACGCGCCTCAACGGGTTCGCGATATCCTCTTCTCGATACCCATCGGGGTGATGGAACGTGTTGAGCTGTCAGTCGAGGTTGAGCGACTGCGCGACGCATACATCGCGGCGGGAGTCGTTGGCCCGGCGTCGCTACGTGATGCTGAGCATATCGCGGCGGCTACCGTCGCGGATGTCGATATGATCATCAGCTGGAACTTCAAGCACATCGTTCACTTCGAAAAGATTAGCGGATATCAAGGCGTGAACTTGGTGTATGGCTACCGGGCCGTACGGATATTTTCGCCGCGCGAGGTGATCTGAGGATGGACAAGTCGTTTGATGCCGTGCAGATGAAATCGGAGATACAACAGCGGCTGATCGAGGAGTTCGCGGGCATGCGGCCGGATGCCGCGCGTGAGGCACAGCGCCGCCGGATCGCGAGCGACCCGCGGATGGCAAGGTTTTTGAAGGACGTACCGACGGTCGACACCATCCGCACGCCGCGGTCTGGATGAGCGCCCGCTACGGCACCAGTCCGTTGGCGTAGGCGAAGGCGACTGCCTTGGCGCGCGAGTCAATCTGTAGCTTTTGATAGAGGTTGAGCAGGTGCTGCTCGACGGTCTTTTCACTGATGGTCAACGCGGCGGCGATCTGGCGATTGGAGCAACCGTCGGCCAACAGGCGCAAGACTTCGGTCTCGCGCGGCGTCAGGCCCGCCGGCGTTGCCGGCGGGGCGACCGGACCGAGACGCTCCAGCAGATCGAGGGCGCGGGTCTGGTCGGGGACCATACCGAGGGTCGAGCACATCTCCGCCGCGCGCACCAGTGTCGTCGCCGCGCGGGCACGGTCGCCCCGCCGTCCGCGCTGCCGGTACATCGCGCCGCGTTCGAGCAGGGTGCGGGCGAGCGCGGGTTGGAGCTCCTCGGCGGTGGCAAGTTCGACAGCCGCGTCGAAGTGCGCCTCGGCCTCGTCCCATCGCCGCAACAGCGTCGCCGCTCGCCCCGCCTCTAACGGCCCGAAGCTCGCGTACTGGAGGAACCGGCCGAACCGGGCGGCGGCGTCGTAGCGGGCGGCCACGTCGTCGCGGCGTCCGGCGAGCGCGAGCGTGGCGAGCAGCGGTACCGCCGCGGTCGCCCAGGCGATCCCTGTCCCCTCTGCCGGCACCGCTGCCACGAGCCGGTCGAGCAGCCCGTCGGTGCGCTGGTCCCCGGCGCGCATCTCGACGATTTGGCGGGCGGTGTTAGTGCGATAGGCCGCGATAAACAGGCGTGACTCGGGGAAGCGGAGCGTGACCCCGTGCGGCAGCTCCCACGGCAGCCCGCGCAGCCGCCGGCTCCACGAATGAGCCGCGACCAGGTTGTAGCCGAAATAGGTGGAGCCAAGCCGCACCAACGCGGGCAACGTGTCCTCAACCACCTCCTCCAGCTCGCGCCAGCGGCCGAGCTGAAGCAATGCTTCCGCCCGTAGTGCCCCGGCGTCGACCAGCATCGGCGCGCTGCCCGTCTCGGCCGCCAACCGGCGGGCCTCGTCGAGCGACCACAGCGCCTCGCGCGGGCGACCGTCCTGGGTCAGCACCTGCGCCTCCCACAAGCGGGTCATCGCCTCGGCACGGCGGTCGCCGGTGCGCTGGGAGTGGTCCACTGCCTCCCGGCAGAGGGCGATGGTCGGTGCGGCATCGGGAATATTCCAGATACTCCACAGAATGCGCAGCAGCCGCGACCATAGCTCGGCATTCGGCTCGGGCGGGTCGAAGCCGCCGGCGGCCAGCCAGCCGGCGGCGGGCAGCAAACCGTCGCTGTCGTCGAGCATGTGGCGGGCGTGCGCGTGAAGGTAGCGCAGCCGCGCCGCCATCGGGCCGCGCTCATCGCCGAGCAACGCCAGTCCGGCTTCGGCGCTCGCGACCACGTCGCCGGGACGCAGCCGCGGGTTCAGGTGCTCGGCTAGCAACGTATGAACTTCCACCTGAGCGCGTGTGTTGCCCGTCGCGCGCCAATGTGTGAGCGCCGCCGCCGCCTCGCGTTCGGCCGCCGCGATATCGCCCGCGGCGCCGCATGCCTCGATCAACCGCAGCCGCAGCCGCGCCACCTCCTCCGGTGCGGCCGCATTATCGATCAGCAGGCCGATGGCCGCGCTCAAGAAATGCGCCGCCTGCTCGGGCGCGCCCAGCGTCATCGCGTTGTCTGCCGCCTCGCGCACATAGGCGAGGGTACGCTCCGGCGGGGCGAGCAGCCGTGCCTCCAGGTAGTGTTCGGCCACCTCGCCGGCGGTGATGCGGCTGCCGCCCGGTCGTCGCGCGTGCAACGCATCGGCAACACTCAAATGGAGCCGTGCCCGCGCGACAGCGCTCAGATCGCGGGTCGCCGCGTCGCGGAGCAGCGCGTGGCCGATGTCGAACCGGGGCCGTCCATGCGCTTCCCGCTCCACGAGAACATGCGCCGCCAGCGCCTCCTCCAGCGCGGCGGCCAGTTCGGTCATGGGCATGGCAGAGATCGAAGCAATCAGGCCGAGCGAACACTGACGGCCGACGATGGCGATCGCCTCGATCAGGGTGCGACATCCGCGTGACACACCGGCCAGCCGCTGCTCGGTGAACCCACGGAGCGCGGGCGGCAACGGCACGCGCCCCTCGGTCGCGGGAGTGGTGGCAAACGCATGGGCGAGTTGGGTGATATAGAAGGGATTCCCCTCGGCCAGCCGCAGCACGGTGTCGATCGCGCGGTCCGAGAGCGGCGCGGGGGCGACTGTTGTTGCCAGTCGTCGGGCATCGTTCCCCTCCAGCGCCGCCAGGTGCGTCTCGGTGAGGATGCCCTCGCGTGCGGCATCGTCGGGTACCAACCGCCAGGCGCCACCACCGTCGTCGCCCTCGCGATACGAGAGGATCAGAAGGAGCGGTAGGGTCTTCGCCAGGCGCACGGCATAGCGGAGCAGATCGAGTGTTGGACCATCGATCCACTGGAGATCATCGACGATCAGCGCCAGTGGCCGCACCGAGGTGATGCCGCGAACCACTCGGGTCACCGCCTCATAGATGCGTGCGTTCGCGGCGGCGTCGCGTGCCTCGAATCCGGCGGTTGAACCGTGGGCGTCGTCCCGTGCGCCGCGCAATGCCTGGCGGAGTTCGGCCAATCCGATGGCAGGATCAACGCTCGCGCCGGGGTCGAGATAGAGCGCTTCATTCAGTGCCCAGAAGGGGAGCGCGGCGCTCGGCTCGAAGCCGCGAATGAGGAAATCCGAGCAGCCACGGTGTTTGGCGTGGGCGAGCGCTTCCTCAACCAGCCGTGTCTTACCGATACCCCCCGGTCCGGCGACACTCACGACCCCGCCCCGCCCGGAAGTCGCGGCATCCACCCGCTCGCGCACCAGCGCCAGTTCCCGCTCCCGCCCGATCAGTGGCGCCGGAGGCCGCGCCGCCGCGGGGCGCGTGCAGCCGCAGCGCGGGCACGGGGCATCACCCCGCGCGAGCGCGTTGCCGCAGAACAGGCAGGCGGAGATCGTCGCTGGCGCGTTGATACGGCCGCTCCCGTGACTGGGACAACCGGCCGGCCCGGGCGAACTCGATCGCCTCGAACTGTTCGCCCCCGTCCAGGTGGATGTCGGACGGTTGTCTGATCCAATGCAGTCACATCTTCCGTCCGCTATCGGGACATGTCAACGGACTCGGCACGCCGGCGCCGGCCACACGAACTTGGGAGTGCCCAACAACGCCACCTGCCGGCGGCGTCCGGCAGGGCAGGCGCGCTCCACGAGTCCGCGACCACCCCAGCCTCACACTCGGCTACCGGCTGCCCGTGTTCCGATTGGCGATCACGGTGACCGAGTGATGCGTCGTTCGACCCAGCGTGTGGGAGCGGGTGGACATCCTGGCCCTGTATGGTGAGCGAATCGACCGGCCGCTGAGAGTGAGATGCGTCGCGCTCCCGCACTATCGTGCCGCCGCGGGATGTAGAAGCCCCCCGCCGTACGCGCGGAGATTGACGCTCAGCGGCGCGCGACCCGTGGGTGGTGGCACTTCGGCAACCGTCTGGTGGACCGGTATGGGAGTCGCCGCGGGGAGCGCTTCGGCGAGGTGGTCGCGCAGCCGGCTGAGCGCCAATCGGAGCCGGCTCTTGACCGTGCCAAGCGGTACATCGAGCCGCGCGGCGATCTCCGGTCCTGTTAGGCCGCCGAAGTACGTCAGATCGATCACTATGCGCTGATCGGCCGGGAGCGTCGCGACGGCGGCGCGGATCACGTATCCATCGAGCGCCGCGAGCGCCTCCCGCTCGGGGTCGTCGGCGGCGGCAAGCGGTAACTCGTCGATAACCGTGGTCCGCGGGCGTGCCTCGCGGGCGCGGACGGTATCGATCGCGCGGTTACGGACGATGGCGAGCAACCACCCGCGCACCGTGCCCCGCCCCGGTTGGTAGCTCGCCGCCCGCCGCCACACCGACAGAAACGCTTCCTGCACGACCTCTTCCGCCACCTCCCGATCGCCGGCGATGCGATAGGCGAGCGAGAACGCGATGTGGGCATGGCGGTCATACAACGAGGCGAGCGCCTGCTCGTCCCGCGCGGTAAGGCGGGCGATGAGCGCCGCGTCCTGATCGGTGGCCATGGGCGTTGTGGTGGTCATGGGTGGATCCTCCCGCGTCACTCGTCTGCCATCAGCAGCAGCGTGACACGGGAGGTGTGACCCGACATGAGGGACAGTCCGCAACTTTCCGAGGGAACTGTCAGACGCGCCGTCGAGCGTGTCGGGGATTTCCCTCAGTGATAGGACGGCGCGGCGGCTTTGGCGCGGTCCGCGACGGCATCACTCCAAGGGCAAGGCCACCGCGTGGTTGAGCGCCTTGTTGATGTCGTCCTCCCACAGCTCACGCGGGAGGTCGCACATCAGTTCGAGGCCGTTGCCGTCGGGGTCGGCGATGTAGACGCTCTTGCTCATGCCGTGGTCGATGCGCATCTCGACCGGATAGCCGTTCTGCTTGAGGTGCGCGAACAGTGTCATCAGCGCTGCCTCGTCGGGCATGCGGATCGCGACGTGATTGAGGCCGGCGGTGGTCGGCTTAGCAAGTCGGAATGTACCCGGTTCGCCGGCGGTTTCCGGGTTCGGAAGTTGCATGAGCGCCAGGTCGTGGTGGTTGCCGCCGTTGCCGGCATAGAAGCGCATCTGCAGCCGTTCAATTTCCCCCACCTGGCGGAAGCCGAGCATCTCCGTGTAGAACCGGTGTGACCGCTCCACGTCCCGCACGTTGAGCACCAGATGCGAGATCGCCGCCGGCTGCACCGGGGCGCTCACACCGCTCGCCTGCTGTTGGACTGTCATGATGTCCTCCTTTTGAAAGGGTGTTGGGTGTTGCGGGCGACGCCCCGCCCTTCCGCCCGGGCGCTGCTCCAAACGGCCGTGCCGGACGATTTTACTGTACCGCGAGTGAGGCCAGTTCCCAATAGTCGGGGGACCGTGTTGCGCTGACGATGCGAGGCCGTACATTTCAGCGGTGGGCGAGGCAGGAGGCGCGGTCGCCGGAGCGCCGGGGGGCGCGCTTGTGTGGCGACCGAAGATCAGCGTGGGCGCGCGGGCGCGCATCCATGAACTGGACGCATCCACGGCCGGTGTCCCCTGGCGCGTCACGGGAGCGTGACGTAGGATCGGGCCACCGGGACGACCGACGAGACTGGCCCGGAGGAGAGCAACGCCATGGTGACAGCACTGGACAAGCCAATCGTGGTCGAGGCCGCGCCCGAGGATGTCGGCCTGTCGTCGTCACGGTTGGCAAACCTGACCCGGCTGGTTCAGGGGTACGTCGATGACGGCAAGATCCCCGGCGCGATCTCGCTGGTGGCCCGGCGGGGCAAGGTCGTCCATTTTGAAACGGCGGGCCGGATGGATGATGAGGCCGCCAAACCGATGGCGGCGGATACGATCTTCCGTATCTATTCGATGACCAAGCCGATCGCCAGCGTCGCGCTGATGACCTTGTACGAGGAGGGCAGGTTCCAGCTCGATGACCCGGCCTCGAAGTTCATCCCGGAGTTCAAGGGTCTGAAGGTCTTCGCCGGTGGAACCGCTGACGCGTATGAAACCCGCGACCCTGCCTGCGAGATGACGATCCGCGACCTGCTCACGCACACCTCGGGGCTGGTTGGCTCGGGCATCATCGCGACCGGTACGCCGGTCAGCGAGCTGTACGCGCGGGCGGAACTTCGCGGCTCCGCGTCCGACGGCACGCTGGCGGACATGATCGCCAAGCTTGGTCAGTTGCCGCTGCAATGTGACCCTGGTTCACAATGGATCTACGGTGTCTCCACGGATATCGTCGGCTACCTGTGCGAGGTGATCGGCGGGATGCCGCTCGACCGGTTCCTGCAGGAGCGGATCTTCACGCCGTTGGGCATGCCCGACACCGGCTTTCATGTGCCGGCCGACCAGCTCCACCGCTTCGCCGCCAACTACCAGCGCGCCGGTACCGCGGAGCCGGGCTACACCCTGCTCGACCGGCCCGACGCGACCAGCATCTACACGCGTCCGCGCACCTACTTCTCGGGCGCCGGTGGACTGGTCTCGACCGCCCACGACTATCTGCGCTTCTGCATGATGCTGGCGAACGGCGGCGAACTCGACGGCGCGCGCATCCTTGGGACGCGGACGCTGGAGTTCATGACGCTCAATCATCTGCCGGGCGGTCGCGACCTGGCTGGGATGGGTGGACGCCTGGGCGAGACCAGCCTCGACGGCATCGGTTTCGGCCTCGGCTTCGCCAGGCTGCTGGACCCAGCCGTGGCCCAGATCATCGGCACACCCGGCGAATACTACTGGGGCGGCGCCGCCTCGACCGCGTTCTTCATCTCGCCGGCCGAGGAGTTGGTGATGATCTTCCTCACGCAGCTCATGCCTTCCAGCAGCTACCCGATCCGGCGGGAGATACGGGCGGCGATTTACGCATCGATCATCGACTAACACACCGGGGCGTCCCCAACACTGGCCCCGCCCGCGTGGTTCGTGAGCGCCGGCGGCGCTACCCATGGCCGCGCGGATGGCGCAACGCGGCTCGTATGGCGAATGCATGGGGCGGGGACACATCTCGGGGCGATCCTCCGAGTGTACGCGAACCATCCCAACGCGGGGATGATCCGAGGGGTCATATGCCCGGCGGGTCGCCCCGTTCTCGCTCACTCTGGATGGGTCGCGACCCTCGGAACCGAGCGGGGCGGCTGCCCCGGCATCCGCGACAGCGATGACACCCTCATGGCGCTTGCACGTCGCGATTGGCTAATTGGCCGTCACACCGTCGCGGGGACGTACTTCCCCGACAACTGCGGCGCGGTCCCGTCAAGCCCGCGCTCCTGGCGGTCGAGGCGCGTCTCACGATCCCACGCCCGGTGCAGGTCGTCACGCACGGATATTCTCAGCCGGCCGAGACCCTCTGTCTCCAGCTCAACGCGGTCGCCGTCCTGAAAGGCGCTGAGGCCGCGGTGATTGGTGCCGGTCGCCAGCACGTCGCCGGGAACGAGCGTGTGGGTCGCGCTGACCCACTCGATGCAGCGCGGAATCTTGTGGGCCATATCGCTGGTGTTGAAGTTTTGCTTGAGCGCGCCATTCACCCACAACCGCACCTGAAGGGCATGGGGATCGGCCACCTCATCGGCGGTGACCAGTATCGGTCCGAGCGGCGCGAACGTATCGCGCGATTTCATCTGGTAGAACGAGTTGGCGACCGGCACGAGGCCGCGGGCGGAGCCGTCGATAAAGTTGAGATAGCCGAACACGTACGACATCGCCTCGTCCGCGCGCACACCCGTTGCCCGCCGGCCGATCACCACTGCCATCTCGGCTTCGCCCTCGAAAATCGTGGCGGGCACATCGGGCAGCGCCATGGTGTCGCCGTCGCCGATCACCGCGCTGGGCGACTTTAGGAAGGCATTGATCGGCGCCGGCTCGGTGCGAGTGCCGTCTTCCATGTAGTTCACCGCCATGCAGACGATGGTGGTGGGGCGCGGCAGCGGCGGCCGGATGTGCACCTGGCCCAGTGGGACGCCGCCACCGCGCGCCGCCGCCTCGTCCAGCCGGCCGCGATATTCGGCGAATCGCTCGATCAGACCGTTGATCAGGTCGTGAGGACCGGTGTGCGGAATGTCCTCGACCACACCCGAGACATCGACCACCGTGTCTCCCGTGAGCACGCCTAACTTGAAATCATCGAAGAATAGCAGCCGCATATATCGCTCCCATCTATTGCTGATGCGCCGGTCGCGCCGGTGGTGTCTCCCGTTACCGCGGGCGGTCATGCCTTGGTGGCTGCAAGTATCGCCACTCTCACGTCGTTGGGCAACCCGAACTCTCGATTCGGGTGCGTCCGATTTCTGTCCGAGTCTGTACGCGCCCGGTCTGTTGCCCTCACGCGGGTATCCGGGCGCCACACGACTCGGACACACCCCGCGACCTCCACGATTGACGACCGATTATCTCCTCACGGCGCCGTTCAGAATCCCGCGCACGAGCCGGCCGTCAGTGACCCGGCGGTCGTAAGGACCGGGCGTGGGTGACGGGCCGGCACGGTACCTTTGCCGGGGCCTTGGACCGGCCGCGGGGCGCTACACGGCCTCGCCCACGCGCGGCATCATTGACCCATACCAACCACGAGGAGACCAGATATGACGAAGCACGTTATCCGCGCGATCTTGGGTCGGAACCACGCCGCCCACGCGCCGAGAGCATCGAAACCGGGGCCAGCCGCGTCCACCCCCGCGAGCTGGGGATGGGATCACACGCCGTGGTGGTCCCCGCGCTCATAGGCAGCTTCCCTCTCCGCCGGCGGGCCAGCCCGCGGTACGACTGGGCGTGCCGGCCCGCTTACCATCCCCCACGATTTGTCGCGCGTTTCTGATACTTGCCGTGCTTTGGCCCACCAGCCGCGTTTGGCATACTGGGATCACTCGCGGGCAAACTTGCATAAGCAATAATCAGTTGTCAGCGGTCAGCGGTCACTGACCGCTGACAATCAGTTAGCGTTAGGACCAGATCATGGACAATAATTCGGAGCCGCGAATACTTTTGGTTGATGACGACGACCAGCAGGCGGCCGAGATCAGGGCGATTCTGGAGGCAGCGGCCTACAATGTCGTCCATCAATCGGATAGCCTCGACGCCCTGATCGCGGTCGAGGACGAGCGACCGGCGATGGTCATCCTTGATTGGGACATGCCGTACATCGACGGATCGGTGTTCACGCACGCGGTCCGTGTTGGAATGAGTGAGCCGCCTCCGGTGATCGCCCTGATAATGGCCGGCGGCGACCCCACACCCGCGCTCCAAGCGGGGGCGCGGACCTATCTCTCCCGGCCGTCCGACCCCGTGGCCGTGCTGCGCGCCGTGCACGAGGCGCTCTCGCCGCCGTGAGCGCACCACATCGCGAGTCACACCGGCCAGCAGATGCACCGGCCGCACGCGCCGGCTGTTACGAGTCACACACGACGCGAAAGCCGTAGTCGTTGTAGCGATACGTCGGGTCGAGGCTGCTGCGCGCGGCGTTGCGGCACACCTGAACCTGGTGCCGCCACGAACCGCCGCGCGATGACCGGCGCACCCCGTTCGCCGGCCCGCGCGGGTCATGCGCGGGCGACACGGCGTAGTAGCGCGGGTCGTACCAGTCGCTGCACCACTCATGCACGTTGTAGCCCATGTCGAGCAGGTCGTGGCCGTTGGCGACCGACTGACCGACGGTGTACGGCAATTCCTGGCGGACTTCGCCCAGCGCGGTGTCTGCCGCCCAGCCGGCTGGGTCATCCCCCCAGGGGAATCGCTCGGCCGTGCGTCCGCCGCGAGCCGCCTTCTCCCACTCTGCCTCCGTTGGCAGCCGGACGCGTTGTCCGCCGGCATCGGACAGCCAGGTGCAATATGCGACAGCATCGAACCAGCTCACCGCTACCACCGGTTGCTCCGGTTGGTTGAAACGATCATCGACCCAGTAGCGCGGCGGGTCATGGCCGGTGGCGATGAGAAACCGCCGGTACTCCGCGTTGGTCACGGGCGTTCGGGCGAACAGCACATCACCGGTCCATACCGTGTGCGCCGGACGCTCGTCCACCCGGCCCGCGTCGTCACCCATCACACACGCGCCCGCCGGCACGAGCCGCAAATCCGGAAGAAGCGGGTCCGCGCGCCGCACGCCAATCGGGTCGCCTCGTCGCTCGCTCATACATGTCCCCGGCGTGAGATGTGACGTAAGTCTGAAGCCGCCGGCCATCAGTCTCCCGTACGATGGCAGCGGCCTTCGCGCGCCACGTCGGATCGATCGACCGGCGGCGCCGTGGCAGCGGGTCAGCCAGCGGTCGCCAGCGGCGCATTCCGCGTCGATGCTGTACAGCGCCCATCCATGCGCACAGCACATGCGCCCTGGCATCCCCCGGCGCGCGATGACGCCATCAGGTTCGTCGGTTCATGCGCCTGGTTCAAGGGGGCGCGAGCGCGGCGGGGACGGGCTATCTGACGGGTAAGCACGCCTTGCGAGCGGCGGCGCAACCGTGATATAAGAACATCAGTTCTGATAAAGGAGGCACTCCCTATGACAGCCAAGACGCCCGCGTGTCCGTTTTGCGGCAGGGCATTGGGCAAGGATGGGCGCACCTGCGGTCGCACGGCCTGTCAGGCGAAGGCGGCCGTCTGGCGTGACAGTCCCGCCAAAGTGCGCGGTTCACGGTAAACCGTCCGCGGTTTTGCTATCATCTCCTTGGCTGGCATGCCGGACGCACGCCCCGTCGCACCTTTTGGACGGGGCAGCCGCCGAGGAGGTCCCCGCATGGTCGCATTGTGGCTGATCGCACTGCTACTCGCGCTGATCGTGTTCATCAAGATCGTCGGATTCGTGTTTGGAGCCGTATTCTGGTTGGCGGGTACACTGATTCTCGCCGGTCTCGCCAGCGCCGCCGCCCAGTCGCTCCTGAAGTATCGAGGCAACCTCAGTTTCACGCTGTTGAGCGGGCTGATCGGTGGTGTGCTGGGCATCGTGCTGGCGAAAGTGCTGAGCGTGCCCGACTGGCTTCAGTGGCCGCGCGTCGGTGGCTTTCCCGTGTTGTGGACACTGGTCGGCGCCGCGATCGTCGTGATCGTCGCGAAGCTGGTGTTGCCGGCCCGTCAGGATACCCGCATGGCGCGTCGCTAGTGCAGAAGCAGGCGGCCTGTTCGGTTCTCAGTGGATCGGTCCGCATGACCGCGGGACGCGACCGGGGCGACCCGCCCGGCCGCCTTTACCAGGGTATGACCCGGGTTCCTCCGTCGGGGCGACCCGGTGGCTCGTCCGCGTCCGCGGGATAACCCAACGCCTGGTCGGACGTCGCACTCGGCGCGGTGAACGGACGGCGGGCGGCGGGCGCGTAAACCACTGCGCCGCACCTAAACCTTTGTGCCCTTGCCCCGGCCCGGCCGCGGCAGGCGTGCAAGGACCGGGATTGAACAAGCGAGTGCGCCCCCGGGTCTGGAACGCGGGGCCGGCGCGCGACACCCAATCTCCGAGGAGCCTCCATGTCGGACGTGCCCGAATCTTTATCACCGGCGGCATGGCGGCGGTTCGTGCCGCCGTGGTGGACCCTGCTATTTCCGCTGATCGTGGCGCTCGGTGTCGGCGCGTGGCGGGCCGCGTCGGCGACAGACGGCCAGGCGGGCGCGTTTTTCGATGGGCTGCTGTGGCCGGGGATGGCGGCGTTCGCGCTGGTGTCGGTGATGGTGTGGCTGGGTTGGGTGCTGGACATCGACTGATATGCTCCACATCGTCCATGGGCCAGATAGCTTCTCGCGCCACGAGGCGCTGGCCGCGCTACGCGCCTCGCTCGACACCGATGGCATGCTCGCGACCAATACGACCCTCCTCGACGCCCGCACCCTGACGCTGCCACAACTCACCATGGTCTGCGATGCGATGCCGTTCCTGGCCGAGCATCGGTTCGTGTTGGTGCGCGGTTTGCTCGGGCGTGCCGATAGTGAGCGACCGGCGGGCGGACGCCGTGGGGGTCGCGCGCCCAAACCGACCGATGGCGGCGATGGCGCGGCGGAGGGATGGCTGACGCTGGCCCGGTATGTGGACGGTATGCCCCCGACCACCGTTCTCGCGCTGGACGATGGTGAGGTGCGCGCGACCAATCCACTGCTGGCCGCGCTCGCGCCAAAGGCGAAGGTACAGGCGTTTGGGCGGATGACGGTGCGGGTGCTGGAGGGCTGGATCGCCGGGCGTGCCCGTCAGCGCGGCGTGCTGTTCGATGGCGCGGCGCTGCGCCGGCTGGCGGAATCGGCGCCATCGGACCTGGCCGAGGACAAGCAATGGCATACTCTCTGGTGGCTGACCGGTGAGATCGAAAAGCTCAGCCTGTACGCGGCCGGCGCCCGCATCACCGAATCCGATGTCGAGCGGCTGGTGCCGGCGGCGCTTGAATCGCGTGCCTACCTGCTGGCCGACAAGGTGGCGGAGCGCCGGTCGAGTGAGGCGCTGATCCTCCTGGAGGAGTTGCTCGCGGGTGGGCGTCCGCCGCCGGTGCTGCTCGCCACAATTGCCGGCCGCGTGCGCCAACTGTTGATGATCCACGCTCTCACCGAGGTGGGTACAGCGCGCAACGAGGTCGCCGCCCGCATCGGTGTGCGGAACGAATGGCAGTTCGACCGGCTGGCGGAGCAAGCGCGGCGTACCTCGACCGCCCGCCTCGAATCCGCTCACCACCGCATCGTCGAGGCTGACCGGGCGATCAAGCGCGGCCGGATCGATGAGGTCACGGCGCTCGAGATCGTGGTGGCCGAGATGACCGGGGCGTGATGGCCGGCCGGCGGTGACGGCGATGCGCGCTCAATCGTCTCCCCAGTCCTGGAAAACGGGGTTGTAGCAGGCGACGCGATGGCCGGCGATGCCATCCTCCAACAGCGCCGGCGCCGGTTCGGTGCGGCAACGATTGGTGGCCTTCACGCAGCGCGGCAGAAACGCGCACTCCTCGGGAAGCTCGGCCATATTGGGCGGCGCGCCGGGGATGGCGTGCAGTTTGCCGTTGTGGCGGTCCAGCCGCGGCAGCGTCGAGAGCAGCGACCAGGTGTACGGATGACGCGGTTCACGGTAGAGTCGCTCGACCGTGCCGACCTCGATGAAGTTGCCGCCATACATGACCGCGACCTCATCCGCCATCTGCGCCACTACACCAAGGTCATGCGTGATCAACAGGATGGCCGTGCCGCGCTCGCGGCGTAGGGTATCAAGCTCGTGCAGAATCTGGGCCTGGACCGTGACATCAAGTGACGAGGTTGGCTCGTCGGCAATGATCACGCTGGGGTTGAGCGCCGTCGCCATCGCGATCATCACCCGCTGGCACATACCGCCCGACAGATGGAAGGGATAGGAGCCGGCGATCCGTTCTGCATCAGCGAGGCCCACCTGCTTGAGGATCTCGATTGACCGGCGCTTGCGATCCTTCTTGGGGATGTCGAGGTGGCTGGTGAGGATCTCCTCGACCTGCTTGCCAATCGGCAGCACGGGGTTCAGTCCACTGACGGGGTCCTGGAAGATCATCGACATCTCGCGACCGCGAATCCGGCGTAGTTCCTCATCGCCGAGCGCCATGAGATTGCGTCCGGCAAGGCGCACCTCGCCGCGTGTGATCTTGCCCGGGAAGGGAATCAGTCGCAGAAGTGACAGCGCGAGGCTGCTCTTGCCGCAGCCACTCTCTCCCACGACTGCCAGGACCTTGCCCGGTTCGAGCGAAAAGCTGACACCGCGCACCGCCTTGATCACGCCCTCTTTCGTGAAGAACGAGGTGTGCAGATCACGCGCTTCCAGGATCGGTTCGGCCATGGTGACACTCTCGCGTACCCGTCGATGACGGGCGGGGCTTCTCTTGCAGTATAGCGAATCGCGGCCCGAAGGCGGCCATCAAGCGCCGGCGTCCGTATTACCCGCACGCGCGAAAGCCCCCGTCCCCAATCAGGGAGGGGGCCGCTCGCGGCGATCCCGTCACTATTCGGGCAGACGTACCGTGGAGATGACGCGGCCACGGACCTCGACGTTGTCCGCGGTCGTATAGATCGGCTCCATCGTGGCGTTCATCGGCTGGAGACGAATGCGATCACCCTCGCGATAGAACTTCTTCAGGGTCGTCTCGCCCTCATGGCGTAGCCACACCGCCGCCATCTCGCCGTCGTTCACATCCGCCGTCGATTGAAGCAACACGATATCGCCGTCGTTGATCAGCGCGTCGATCATCGACGTGCCCTTCACGCGCAGGGCGAACACATCCTCGCGCCCACCGATAAAGTCATCGGTTACCGGGATCATCTCGGCGCTGGCCGCCTCGCTGAACGTGTCAGCCTCGGGTACGGGGATAGGAGCGCCGGCCGCGATCGTGCCCAGCAGCGGCACCTCGACAATGCGGGCGCGCCGCCGCCCGCCGTCGAGCAGCTCGATCGCGCGAGAGATGTCGGGGTCACGGCGGATCACCCCCTGCCGCTCCAACGCCCTCAGGTTGTAATCCACCACCGAGGTCGAGCTGATCGCGCACCCGACCTGGATGTCACGGATGCTGGGCGGATAGTCCTTCTTGCGCATGAACTCGCGGATGAATTGGAGAATTTTCTGTTGTTTGGGCGACAGGTCACGCACCGACCACCTCCCCTGCGAACGTCCCGCCCCTCTGTCGAGCGGGTCAAACACGCTGTTTTGGAACTCCTGTTCTAGCGAACAAATGTACCGTAACGGCGTGGAAACTGTCAACCGGCGTGTGTCACCCGCGACAGGTGGAGGTCGCGTGCGCGGGTGGCGGACCGCACCCGTGACGAGTGCCCCGCATCTGCCGCGGGGCGGGTTGGGGCGACGGCGTCATGCCCGTAGAATGGTGGGACATACCTGGCGGAGGAGAGGTGCGAATGGTGACGGATGGCGGGACGAAGCGGGCGTTGGTGGTGGCGGCTCACCCCGACGACCCGGATTTTGGCGCGGGCGGCACGGCGGCGTTGTGGTCGCGCGACGGCTGGGAGTTCTACTACCTGGTCTGCACCGATGGCTCGAAGGGCACGGCCGACCCGGACATGACCTCGGAGCGGCTGATTCCGATGCGCCGCGAGGAACAGCGGGCGGCGGCGCGGGCGCTGGGCGTGAAAGACTGCTACTTCCTCGATCATGTCGATGGCGAGTTGACTGTCAACCGCACGCTTCTCGGCCAGATCGTTCGTCACATCCGCATGTTGCAGCCCGACGCGGTGTTCACCCATTGTCTCGATGTGATCCAGCGCAACGCGTTCATCAACCACAGTGACCACCGCGCCACTGGTCAGACCACCGTTGACGCCGTGTATCCCACTGCCCGCGACATTCTCAACTTTCCCGAGCAGATTGCGGAAGGGCTGGCCGCCCACAAGGTCGGGGAACTCTACCTGTGGGGGGCGAACGACAGCAACTTCGATGTCGATATCAGCGATGTCGTTGATCAAAAGATCACCGGACTGCTGGAGCATCATTCGCAGTTCGGCGGGCGTGAGGATTTTGTCCAGTTTGTCCGCCAGCGCTGGCAGGACGAATCCGGGCGCTACCTCGAGCGGTTCCTCAAGGTCTCGCTGCTGAGATAGGGTATCGACCATGCCGAACTATTGCGGCAACTGTGGCGCCGCGCTGGAACGGCGCGAGGTGTTCGGGCGCGAGCGGCCGGTCTGCCCGGCGTGCGGTCAGGTTCATTTCGACGACCCGAAGGTCGCGGTCGGTGTGGTCGCGGCGCGTGATGGGCAGATTCTGCTCACCCGCCGCAACCACGAGCCGAAGATGGGCTGCTGGTCATTTCCCTCGGGCTTCGTCGATGCCCACGAGGATGTGGTCGCCGCCGCTGCGCGTGAAGCGTGGGAAGAGACCGGCATCCGCGTGGCGGTCGGCCCGCTGCTCGGCGTGTACCAGGAGCCGGGCAGTCGCGTGATCTATCTCGCCTACGCTGCCGAGGCCGCTCCCGGCGAGCCGGTCATCGGCGACGAGTGCCTGGACGTGCGGTTTTTCCCCCCCGATGCCTTGCCCGATCTCGCGTTCCATCACGACGCCGCGATTCTCGACGCGTGGCGCGGGCTGCGCCACGATGACGTTTCCGGACGCGACACGCCTGCCCTTCCATGGTTTGAACAGCAACGTGGCTCACAATGACCAATCCACGACCCGTCACGATCGACGCTCACGCCCGGCAGCAGAAGCGAAAGCGTGACATCACCATGGAGCATATCGATCTCGTGCTTTGTATGTATCACACGAGCTATCCGGCCGAACCTCTACCCAGCCGGGCGTACCGCCCGGTCGTATACGTTGCCACCGTGGTAAGCGTTCAGCCATCAGTGCTCAGTCATCAGCCCACCAGTTCATCGTCAGGATAATCCGCCCCCACCGCGCCCGCGCCCGTGTGGTGGTCGCCGACCGTGGCCGGCTGGGTGCTGAACGCTGACGGCTGATGACGGAACGCTTACCCACCGTGCAAGGGCGTGACCATTAAGTGTACGTCCGTGAGCACACCAACCCGCCTCGTGTGACCTCGGTCGTCTGGAGAGGGGTTGACCAGTGACCGACTTTATTCCTTACGCCGGGTACATCCAGGATGGCGATATCGTCTATGTTGAGCTTCGGGACACGCCAATTGACCGTCCATACGAGCTTGACGCGTGGTGTAATGTGGACCTCGCGGCCGATGGCTCGGTCGTCGCCATCGAGTTTGTTAACGCGACTGACACTCTCATCTTGAGTGATGTGCCGGAGCGCGAGACAGTCGAACGCCTGATTCGCGCGGCCGGCATCCAGTTCTAGGCTGAACGAACGCCGGACTTGACGCGTCCCGAACAGCCCATTGTGCGGGAGGAGGCGCGCCCGGATGTCGCGGTGCCTCGAGCGACTTCGACCAGCGCGTGAATACTCCTCGTGGTTGGGCGGGACGAACGCGTGGAATAGCGGACCAAGAGCCGCCGCATCTGCTACGTTGGTCGTGATGATCACCACTGCGACCACCTCACTGACCGCCGAGTTTCGCGCGTACGCCCGCGGGTTAGGTTTTGCCTCCGTGGGGGTGGCGCGCGCCGAGGCGCTGCCCGAGACACGGCAGGTGTTCGAGGAACGCATCGGGCTGGGCATGTTCGAGGGCATGCCGTGGTTCACGGCCGAGCGCGCCGTCCGCGCCACCGACCCGGCGCGGTCGTTGACGGGCGCTGTTTCGGTGGTGACGCTTGCGGCGCCCTATTGGACGGCCCTACCGACGACGGCCGCCGAGCTGGGGCCGTCGCTGCGCGGGCGCATCGCCCGCTATGCCTGGGGGCGCGACTATCACCGCGTGATCGAGAAGAAGCTCAAAGCGCTGTGCGGCTGGCTCGACGAACGCGTACCAGGTGTTCGCAGCCGGCCGCTAGTGGACTATGGACCGCTGGCGGAGCGCGCCTATGCCGCCCGCTCCGGTCTCGGCTGGACCGGCAAGAGCACCAATCTGCTCACTCCGGGCATTGGCTCGTGGACGCTGCTCGCGGACATAATCACCACGGCAGGCCTCGACCCGGACAGGCCGCTCCGCAAGACCTGCGGCGCCTGCACCCGCTGTGTGGCGGCGTGTCCCACGGGGGCGATAGATGGCCCGTATGTGCTCGACAGCCGCCGCTGCATCTCCTTCCAGACAATCGAGCAGCGGGGGCCGGTGCCGCGGGCGCTGCGGCCCTTACATGGCGACTGGCTGTTCGGCTGTGACATCTGCCAAGATGTCTGCCCGGTACCGGGCGCGCACACTGTCGCGCCGCTGCCCGAATTCGCCCCGGCCGGCGTCGAGGTTGCCGCGCCCGCCTTGCTGCCATTGCTCGACCTGAGCGAGGACGGCTTCCGCGCCATGTTCGCCGGGCGGGCGGTCATGCGCGCCAAACGCGAGGGACTGGTGCGCAACGCCTGCATCGCCCTCGGCAATATCGGCGACGAGGCGGCGATACCCGCGCTGATCCGTGCGCTCGACGACGTGAGCGCGCTGGTGCGCGGCCACGCCGCCTGGGCGTTGGGCCGCATCGGTGGGCGCGCCGCCAGCACGGCACTCGCCGCCGCTGCCATCCGCGAGCCGGACCCGTGGGCACGCGACGAACTGGCGCTGGCGCGGGACGGGGGCGGCCGTGTTGATGGCAGCTATGATGCGACCGCGCTGGCGGAGTGGCTGTCGGCGCCCGACTCATCTCGCCGCCGGCCCTAACGTGGCACGAAGTCGAGCACGGGGTGCAAGAAGATCCGGGTCGCACCCGCGCGAAGCGGTGCGTCGTTGCCGACAAACCCAACCCCGGTGATATCGGCGGTACCCGACGCGGCCGTGGGGCGGTTCGACGAGGGCGCCCCGACGTGTTCCACGACCGCATCTCGCGCCCGCTGCATGCGGTCAACGAGCGTTTGGTCGGTGGACAGCGCGCAATTGACCGTATCCAAGAATTTGACAACAAGGGTCTGGCTGGGATCGGCCGGCTCGGCGACCGTCAGTGCCAGGTCACCGGCGCTGTCCACGATGGCATCGATCAACGTGACCGTGATGGTGTACGTCGTGAGTTCGACCGGCGCGGCGCGGGCAAGGCGCGGGACCACGTCGGGGGCGGGAAGGGCAAGGAGATCGGTGACGGTCGTGGTCACGGGCGTGAGGTTTACAAGCGACGCGTCGTCATCGCCGAGGGTGCGGATCGGCCACCGGTCGCCGGTACAGGCGGCCGCCACGGCGGGAGCGCGCGGGGTCGTGGCGGAGACCGTGTGTGCCGCCGTACCGACCCAGGCGGCTGCCAATCCCATCAGTAACGCGCGTTTGAGCGCTCGCATGGACGGCTCCTCGAATGATGGCGCGATACCGATGCGCCGGTTTTGCCGCGAAGCTTGCGGCGATGGGTCCCCGCGTGAGACGGCCGACCGGTAGGACGGGTGGCCGGTCAGCGGCGCGACCAAAATCGAATCGCCGTTCCGGCTCAGGGGCCAGTGTTGAGGGTAGGCGTGTTGGTGACCTGGCTCCACTGCACCATCTGCCGGGTACCCAGGGTGCCGTCAGGCGCCTGCGGGGCATACGACACTTGCATCGCGCCGTACACCATATCGACCTGCTCGACTGGAGCGTCGTCGCCGGTGCTTCCAGACCAGCCCACGCCGCTGATGAACACCAGTTTGAACGTGTAGATCAGGTAATCGGCGCTCGCGCCGGTCGCCCCGGACCTTCGCAGCGCCAGGGTGACGGTATCATAGCGGGCTCCGGCCGCACACGCCGTGAACAACCGTGGCGACGCGGAATCGACCGGCTTCTTGACGGTGAGCATCTGAAACTTCACCTTACCCGCCGCCGCTCCGGTCGTCGCCGAGCCGATGGTTGTCGGGTTCTGCGCGCCAAAGCTGAACTCGGAGATTTCAATCGCATTCCGATGGTCTCGATCTTGGGATTCTCCCGCGGTCGTTGCCGCTCCCCCGGATGTGAGACCGCCGAGTTGAGCTCCGTTAAATGTCAGAAGGGCATCGAATGCCATGTGCTCCTCCGTTGCGATTAGGTAGTAGGTGTTGGGTGTATGGATGTTGAGGGTATGGCCTCGCTGTTCATGCCTGATGGCCCCGAGTGGGGCAGGAACGACTCCTACGCGTTCGTGAGGAAGGTAAAACGGAACTCGGCGGAGCCGTCACCGCCGAGGTCGGAGGGGTCTTGGCGCGCGACGTAGCTGCCGGCGGCGCCGAGATAGCGGCCGGTGCCGCCGGTGACCGCGAACACCGTATTGCCACCCGTCGATGCGCCCATGCCGATGATCGTGCCGTCGCGGAGGTTAAAGGTGTGGATCTCAACGCTGCCGATGGCGTAGGAGCCGGTTACGAACGAGGATCCCGTGCTGAAGCTGGCGGCATGGAATTCACCGATCGATGCTCCTCCCGAGCTATCGAGAAGCTCGCCATACGTTGTCAGCCGGTCGCCCGCCATCGGGGTCTCGCCGTGTCGGTGGTTCGTACCATACATGCGCCACGAGCGACCGTAGAGCGTCAGTGTTCGCGTTGTCGATGTGTCGCGCCGGGGCGCCCTCTCGGCGGCGTGGGTGTGAGGGACCTTGGCCGTCAGCCCGAGTCCGAGTCCGCCGGCGATCATGGCGAGTCCGCGGGTGAGCAACCGGCGACGTGGCGCCGGAGGATTTCTGCCGTCCATCCCGTTAGAACCTCCTGTTCCCTCGCGAGGCGCACTGGCTCAACCTGATTCCAGTCCTCGCACACGACTTCACCAGTGCGATGTCCTACAATACATAACGAATCATCCGGCAAGGTACGCCGAGCGCGGCATAACCGCCGCGATCCAATGCATGTTCGGAGCAATGCCGGTAGATAATAGGAGGCGATAGGCCGACCGTCAAGACGAAAAGTCACAAAACGACGGCTATTCGCTCGGCAGGGTATGCGATAGTTGCGAAAGCGTGAAGATTAGCCCTTTGGTGACGCCCAAATCGGAGTTGTGCCACGGACTTAATCGACTGGTACCAGGGCTAATGCTTCGGAAAATGATAGCCAACGACCTAACATATCTGTCCAAGTGGCGCTAAGGACTGTCGGTGATCTTATCCCTCTTCGCGCGGCGGTGGGGCAGCATTGCCATCGGTTCAGAAAAGGACCCCGGGCAATGGGTGTGATTCTCGCGTGTGATACGTAGGGGCGGAGCGGGGGGGCGGATCACGGATTGACGGTTGTGATAGGCTGCCCTCAATGCCGTCCTGAACCACCTCTCCGGCACGGCATGTCGTGGAGGCGAAATGGTCATGCTCGAAGAGCTGTTCCATGCCGTCCTCGCGATCGCGGCGCTCACCGTGGTCATTTCCCTGATCTGGGTGGGGGTCGCCGGGTTGCCGCTCGGTCCCTTGCTGTTCGGTGAGGCGATTGGCGCTCCGGCCGGTATCGCCCTACTCACCCTGACCTCGCCCCGTCGCCGCCGGTGACACGGGTAACTCGTCGCGGTTCCCGCGCCCAAGGGCGACCCGGTGTGGGTCGCACCGGTCCCATTCCGCGTGAGTGCGGGCCGAGCGCCAAATCGCGCGATCGCCCCTCCCGTCCGGCCGATGTCCTCTACACTGAAATGGCAGACGCTGTCCAGGGGAGGACCGTTGCCATGCCGCTGTCCCGGATGACCAGTCTGCTCAATCGCGGGCAGCGCACGGCCGTGGTCGGACGTACGGCGGTTCACGTTTTCCTCCGCTACAAGCGGGCGCAACGCCGCATTGCCACCCTGCCGTCCGACCAGCGCGACGCCGCCTGGGACCGGCAACACCGCGAGTCGGCCGGCGAGATCGCGACACGGGCGAAGCGGCTGCGCGGACTGTACATCAAGTCGGCGCAGTTTTTGGGAGCGCGCGCCGACCTGCTACCAGAGCCGTACATCGCGGCGCTCTCCCAGTTGCACGACCGGGTGCCGCCTCAGTCGTACGCCACTATCCGCCCCGTGCTGCGTGAGGCGCTGGGCGCCGAGCCCGAGCAGGTGTTCGCCGCGTTCGAGCGCCGGCCGGTGGCGGCGGCGTCACTGGCCCAGGTCCATCGCGCCCGCTTGCGCGACGGCCGGAGTGTGGCGGTCAAGGTGCAGTACCCCGACATCGGCCGCTTGGTCGAACTCGACCTGCGTAACCTCACCACGATCCTCGGTCTCGTTCACCGGTTCGAGCGCGGACTCGACTTCCGGCCGATCGCGCGGGCGGTCGGACGGCTGGTGCCTCAGGAGTTGGATTTCATCAACGAGGGCCGAAGCGCCGAGACGATCATCGCCGCGCTCGCTCACCGCGGTGATGTGGTCGCGCCGGCGGTGGTGTGGGAGCATACCTCCGGGCGTGTGCTGGTCACGGAATACGTGGACGGCGCCAAGGTTTCTGATGTCGCCGCGCTCCGCGCGATGGGACTCGACCCGCGGGAGGTCGCCGAACGGGTGGTTGACGTGTGGGGCGAGCAGGTACTGGGACACGGCTTCTTCCACGGCGACCCGCATCCCGGCAACATCATCGTGCTGGCGGACGGACGGCTCTCCCTGATCGACTTCGGCCTGACGGCGCGCCTGACGCCGGCGGCGCGTGAGGGTGTCGCGCGGCTGAGCATCGCCGCCGCCAACCGCGATCCCATCGCGGTGATGGACGCCTTTCGCGCGATGGGATTTATCGCGCACGATGACAGCCCGGTCGCCTTCGTCGGCCTCAGCAGCCGGATGATGGGCACGGAGGGCGGCATTGATGACGTGAATACTCGCCTCGCTCAAGCGCTGCGCGGCTTCAACATCGAGGGCGTCCCACCGGAGGTGCTGCTCGTGATGCGGGTCCAGGGTTTGCTCAAGGGTCTCAGCACGCTGCTTGGCCGCCCCGGCCCGGTGATGCCCGTCTGGCGACCGTACGCCGAGCGCCAGGTCGCGGCCGCGTCTGACTGATCGAGGCAGTGGCGCGCGAGGACGGGCGCCGGCCCTCGGCGCCGTGAACGCCCCGGCCCATGTAGCGCCCGCCTGTGGTATATAGGTGGCGACGAACGCGGCGCGCCCCGGGGTTGGCCCGTCAACCCCGACGGCTGCTCACCATCCTCCCCCATCCCTCGCGGGATAGGGGGCCGGGGGGTAAGGTCGCTCACCACAAGGAGGACGGCATGCCACTGACCGACAAGGCGGTGATCATCCTGGGAGCCAGTCGTGGAATCGGCCGCGATATGGCAGTATCGCTGGCGGAAGCGGGCGCGAACATCGTGGTGGGCGCGCGCAGTGAGCAGGCGCCTGACCCGCGCCTGCCGGGTTCGATCCACACCGTCGCCAAGGAGATCGAGGAGCGCGGGCGCAAGGCGCTGCCACTGAAGATAGACGCGACGAAAGACGACGATCTCCAGAACATGGTCGAGAAGACCCTGGAAGCCTTCGGACGGATCGACGCCTTCATCTACAACCCGTCGGTGCTGATCCCCGGCAACACGCGCACGGTGCAGCCGCGCCACCTCGACCTGTTGTGGCGGATCAACATGCGCGCGCCGATCATGGCCTTCAAAGCCGTGCTTGACCCGATGACCAAGTCCGGCGGCGGACACATCATCTACATCTCGTCCCGCGCCGGTGTGTTTCCCGGCCCCGGCCCCTACACCGAGGAGCAGATGGAACGCGGCCGGGCAGGCGGGGCATTCTACGGCATGACGAAGGCTGGGTTCGAGCGCTATGCTCAGTCGATGGCGGCCGAGGTGCAGGGCGACAACATCGCGGTGAACGTGCTCTCGCCCCAGGGCCGGATCAAGACTCCGGGGAACATCTATTCCCAGAACAGCAAAGACAATCCCGACCTCGACTTCGAGGAAGCGGTCGCGATGGGCAAGGCCGCCCGCTGGATCATCGAGCAGCCCCCTCAGTCGTTCACGGGCAACATCCTCTTCGACGAGGACATGGTGATGACGTATCACCTGTAAGGCGTTTTCGGACCCTGGCCTCTTCGACCTCCGCCGCGTATCACGGGTGAGCACCGGGCCACCGGGGGGGTGGTCTGGCGCTCACCCGTGACCTGATTGGTCGCGGTTGCACGTGTTCAAGAACCGGCCGCTGCCTCCGCCGGAGTATGCGCGGACGCGGCGAGCTTCTCGTCGAACCAGTCGAGGATATAGCCGAAGCGCTGAACACGGTGGCTGGGCTTGCCGCCGCGCGATAACTCGTGATTCTCGCCGGGGAAGCGCACGAAGCGCACCTCGCGCCGCATTTGCTTGAGCGCGACGTATAACTGCTCGGCCTGCTCGATCGGGCAGCGGATATCCTCTTCGCTGTGGATGATCAGTAGCGGCGTGCGCATGTCGCGTACGTACGTGATCGGCGAGTAGCGCCAATACAACTCCGGGTCTTCCCACTGACGGACGCGCAGGTAGGTGTAGCCTGACCAGATGTCGCTGGTGCCCTCCTTGCTGTAGCGGTTGTAGAGGCCGCGCTCCGGGCAGGCGGCGGCGAAGCGGTCGGTGTGGCCCGCTATCCAGGCGGTGAGATAGCCGCCGTAGCTACCGCCCAGCAGCCCCGTGCGCGCGGGATCGATGAAGTCGTGGCGGTGTAGCGCCTCATCCATCGCCGCGAGTACGTCGGCGGCGTCCGGCTCGCCCGGCCGGCCGGCGATCGCCCGCGAGAACTCATCCTCGCGTCCGGAACTGCCGCGCGGGTTGCAGCACACCACCACGTAGCCCGCCCCGGCCTGCACCGCGAACTCGTCGTGGAAGCTCCACCCGTATTGGGCAAACGGGCCGCCGTGGACATTGAGCAGCGCCGGGTAGCGGCGGCCCGGCTCAAACCCGGCAGGGCGTATCAGCCAGCAGTCGATCTCGACGCCGTCCGACACCACCGTGAAGCGCTCGGCCTCGGGCAGAACGACCTCGGCCCGCCAGGCGGCGTTGAGGTCCGTCAATGCCCGCTCACCGGCCGCATCGCGCACGAACACCTCGCCCGGCCGGCATGGGTCGGAGGCGACGAATACGAGCACGCTGCCATCCGCGCTCATGTCAAACGATGCCACCGTGCGCGGACCCTCTACCAGCGGCGTGACGGCGCTATCCGCCACCCGCACCCGCACCACGCCGGCGGCGCCGCGGTCAAGCATCCCGACCGTGATGGTCTGTCCGTCAGCGGGCCACAGCGGCGCCGCGCTATCGGAGATTTCCAGGTCGCGGTCGAGCCGCTCGGTGAGGCAGCGGGGGTGGATGGGGCGTGAACCGGTGGCGCCGGCCGGCTCGATGGGAGCGGCGCGGTCCCCGGCGCCGCGCGCTCCCGCCCCACCGGCAGCGAGAGCGGCGTCGCCGGCCGCGACCACCCACAGGCGGCTGTTGCGCGGCGCGTCCTCGGCGTCGGCATAGCCGAGATATGCGACCATGGCGCCGTCCGGCGACCATGCGGGCAGCGAGACGGCGCCGCCACCGGGTGTGATACACACTGGCTCACCGCCGCCGGCATCGACAACGAAGATATCGCGCGAACGATCGTGGTCGCGCTCGTCGTGTCGGGCAGAGACGAAGGCGATCCGGCGACCGTCCGGGGACCAGGCGGGCTGAATATCGTCCCAGTCGCCATCGGTGAGCGGGCGCGTGTCCCCGCTCGCGACATCGATCACCAACAGGTGGCGGCGGCGATCGTAGGTGAAGCCCTCGCCGTTGGCGCGGTACTTGAGTGTGGTGATCAGGCGGGCGGGGGGCGTCTTGGGCTTCTTATCCGAGGCTGCACCGCGCCGTGTGCTGCTGCCGGTCGTTGCGCTGCCCGGACCCGGCGCATCACCGTCCGGCCGCTCCGGTTCCGCCTCCGGCGCCTCGGGCGCGGCGTCGTGCGTGCTATCGTCCTCCCCACCGGTCCGCACGACGGCCACGAGGCGCGTTCCATCCGGCGACCACACGGCGGCTCCAACGCCCGACGGGGGGTCGGTGAGACGGCGCGCCTCGCCGCCATCCGCGTCGATCACATGGAGTTGCGGCTTGCCGCCGTCGCGGTCCGAGAGAAAGGCGAGGCGGGCGCCGTCGGGCGACCAGCGCGGAGCGCTGTCTTTGCCCGGACCGGTGGTCAACCGCCGCGGCTCACCCCCATCGGTGGCGACCAGCCACACCGACGACCGATAATCATCTGCCTCCGCGTCCATCCGTGTCACCGTGAACGCGACACGGCGCCCGTCGGGGGAGACGCGTGCATCGGAAAGCCACTGGATGCGGAACAGGTCATCCGAGGTCATGCCGCGCGTCATGATTGTCTCCATTTGGACGGGTGATAGGTGTTGGGGGACGCCCCGGCGCCCAGCCGCGGTGCGGCCGGGTCCACTGCCCGGTATCGGAATCGAGATGATCGTCCTGGTTCCGGCGGGCTGGGACAAGGGCGGGCCGGCCCACCGGGTCGCTCGAGCCTGACGGTGTCGCCCGCGACCACCGGGGTGATCAGCCGCCTGGTCTGTCGCCCGGATCCGTGGTTCCGATGTATGCCGCCATCGCCGGCCGAGCTGGTGGAATATCCATGCACAGGCGCCAATCCGCGCGTGATCCCGTTTCACGCGGCGGTGAGCGTATCCTTTCATAAACACGCCTGGTCTCGTGCCTGCTCCGACAAGCGTGTGTCGATGACCGAAGAATGGGCGGCGGATACAAAAGCGGGGAGCGGCGAAACGGGCGGGGCCGGCGCCCCCGTTCTCGTGCAAGGAACGGGGCAAAGGGGTCAGGTGATGCAGCTAGGCGCGGTGGTTGTTCCGGGCGGGGGGGTGCGTACGCGCGTGTGGGCGCCGCGGGCGGAACTGGTCGAGGCGCTGATTGAGCGTCCCGATGGCCCACGGCGGATTCCGCTGGTTTGGGCGGACGGTGGCTACCACGCGGCGCTCATCCCCGATCTCTCACCGGGCGACCGCTATCGATTTCTCGTCGATGGGCAAGGTCCGTTCCCTGACCCGTGCTCACGCTCCCAGCCCGAGGGACCGCACGGACCGTCGGAGGTCGTGGACCCCGCCTCGTTTCGGTGGACCGACGACGCGTGGCCCGGGCTTGGGCCGGATGGGCTGGTGATCTACGAGTTGCACGCCGGCACGTTCACGGCCGGGGGCACGTTCCATGCGATCATCCCCGAGCTGGCGCGCCTGCGCGACCTCGGCGTGACGGCGGTCGAACTGATGCCGGTGGCCGAGTTTCCCGGCAGGCGCAATTGGGGCTACGACGGCGTGAACTTATTCGCGCCGAGCCATGTGTATGGCGGTCCCGAGGGTCTGCGGCGGTTGGTTGACGCCGCCCATCACCACGGGTTGGGCGTGTTACTCGACGCCGTCTACAACCACCTCGGACCCGACGGCAACTATCTGCGTGCCTTCTCGCCCCACTACTTCACCGACCGCTACGCGACCCCCTGGGGCGAGGCGCTGAACTACGATGGACCGTCCAGCGGCCCGGTACGCGAATTCGTGATCGCCTCCGCCTGCCACTGGCTGGCCGAGTACCACATCGACGGCCTCCGCCTCGACGCCGTCCACGCCATCCACGACCACGGTCCCCTCCACCTTTTGCAGGAACTCACCGAGCGCGCCCGCGCCGCCGCCCTCCCCCGCTCCGTCGTGATCATCGCCGAGAGCGATGCCAACGATGTGCGACTGGTGCGGCCACCGACCGCACCAGGTGATGGCTCTTGGGTGCTAGGTGATGGGAGGGGACAAGCTCCCGACCCTCCTCAACACCCACCCGCCCCCGGCGGGTTTGGCCTCGACGCGGTGTGGGCGGACGACTTTCATCACGCGGTACGGGTGCACTTGACCGGCGAGCGCGATGGCTACTACGCGGCGTTCGCGGGTACGACCGATGAGATCGCGCGGGCAATCGCGGAAGGATTCATCTATCAGGGTCAGGTGTCGCCGCACGGTGGTCAGCCGCGGGGCACGCGGGTGACGGACGAACCGGCGCGCGCCTTCGTGTTCTGCATCCAGAACCACGATCAGGTCGGCAACCGGGCCGAGGGCGAACGGCTGGCGGCGCTGGTGGACCGCGACCGCTATGCTGCTGTCTCGGCGCTACTGCTGCTCGCGCCCGAGACGCCGCTGTTGTTCATGGGACAGGAGTACGGCGCTACCACGCCATTCCTCTACTTCACGGACCACACCGAGGAGCTGGGCCGGCTGGTCACGCGGGGACGGCGCGAGGAGTTCGCCGCCTTCGCCGCCTTCCGCGACCCCGAACGCCGCGCCCGCATCCCTGACCCCCAGGCGGACGCCACCTTCGCGCGATCACGGCTCGATCCCGACGAGCGGGCGCGCAACGCGCCGCTGGAACGTCTCTATCGCGACCTACTCGCACTCCGCCGGACTGACCCCGTGCTGCGCGTGCAGGACCGCCGCGCAACGGTCACGACCGCGCCCTCGCCCCACATCGTGGTGGTGTACCGCCGGCACGGCAACGGCCACCGCGTCCTGGTCGTCAACCTTGGCGAGGCGGCGGCCCTGCCGTGGGCGCGGGCGGGCATCGCCGGCATTCCACCGGTCGATTGGCACATCCGCTGGTGGAGCGGCGATGCCGCGTACGGCGGTTCGGGCGAGGGGCCGTCCTTCGCGGCTGATGCCGTCAGGTTACCGGCGCGGTGTGCGGTGGTACTTGCGCTGGATGAGACCGGGGCCGTGTAGCCGGCGCCATCACGAGAAGGGGCATCGCCCCGATGTCGCCGCGCGGCCGGCGCGAGCACGAGAAGCGGCGTCACCCCTTGACATCCACGCCGCGACTGCCTAGCATCGCTATTGTTGAGTTAGTTGGTACAGAAACCGGAGAATATGGTGACAATGGTCGCTCAGCCGTCCGCCACGCCACCCCCGACACCCGATGAGCAGCGTATTCTGCGCGAGGTGCTCGCGGCGATCCGCACGGTGAGCCATGGCACGGTCACGCTGATCGTGCAGGACCATCGCGTGGTTCAACTCGACAGGACAGAGAAGCGCCGCCTGACCACCTGACCGGCCGCCGCGCCATCGTCGCGATGCCAGATCGGCTGACCGGACCACCGGAGGCCCCTCCCCTGACGGGAGCGGGCCATTTTGTCGTGTTCTCCCCGAGGAGCCGCCCGTGGCGGGGACGCGTCGGGGGTAGGTTTTCACCGGAGTACCAGCAATGCCGTCGTCCTCTCCAGCGCTTCCTCCCGATACAGCAACGCTCGATCATCTCAACCAGCGCTTCGAGGGCCGGCCGGCCGAGGAATTAATCGCGTGGGCGGCGGCCGAGTACCGCCCGCGCGTGGCCGTCTCGTGCTCGTTCGGCGGCCCGACCGGCATGGTGCTGCTGGACCTGGCAGTACGCGCCGATCCATCAATCGCGGTGATTTACGTCGATACCGGGTTCCTGTTCCCCGAGACGCTGGCGACAGCGGCGAAGGTGCGGGAGCGGTACGGCATCGAGCCGCTGCCGTTTCTGCCGGAGTTGTCGCCACGGGCACAGGCGCGCGTGCATGGTCCGGCGTTATGGGAGCGCGACCCCGACGCCTGCTGCGAACTTCGCAAGGTGCAGCCTATGCGTGTCGCCCTCGCGGGTTACTCGGCCTATCTCACCGGGCTGCGCCGCGACCAGGCATCAACCCGTCAGGAGACGCCGCTGATCCAGTGGGACGCCAAGTTCGGCCTCGTCAAGCTCAACCCGCTTGCCACCTGGACCGAGCGTGACATCTGGGCCTATATCGTGGCTAATGACCTGCCGTACAACCCGCTGCACGACCAGGGATACCCGAGCATCGGCTGCACCAACTGCACCCGGCCGGTGGCGGCCGGTGACGACCCCCGCTCCGGCCGCTGGAGCGGCGCCGACAAGGTCGAATGCGGCCTGCACACCACCTGATCGCGAGACGAGTGTCCTGAACCGTCCTCCCCGGGTTCTTAACCGAACCAGCGATCTCACCTCTCCCCCGGCCCCTCCCCCCCGGCAGGCCGGGGCGGAGCCGCAAGGGGAGGGGAGCAGCCGTCACCCCTTCCCTCGCGGGGAAGGGGGCCGGGGGTAGCTCATTGCGAAGGAGTTTTCATGTCGCGGGGATTCACACTGTGGTTGACCGGCCTCTCCGGCGCGGGAAAATCGACAATCGCCGAGGCCCTCGCCCCGATCCTGCGCGGGCGGGGCGCCGCCGTGGAGGTGTTGGACGGCGATGTCGTTCGCACCAATCTAAGCAAGGGTCTCGGCTTCTCGAAAGAGGACCGCGACACGAACATCCGCCGCATCGGCTTCGTCGCGCACCTCCTGTCGCGCAACGGCGTGGCGGTGATCACCGCCGCGATCTCGCCCTACCGCGAGATACGCGACGAGGTGCGGGAACAGAATGGTGACTTCATCGAGGTGTACGTGCGCTGCTCGTTGGAGGAACTGACCCGCCGCGACGTGAAGGGCTTGTACGCCAAGGCGTTGCGGGGCGAGATCGCGAACTTCACCGGTGTCTCCGACCCCTACGAGGAGCCGCTTGACCCCGAGGTGCTGGTCGATACCGCGTACGAGTCGGTCGAGGACAGCGTGGCGCGGATTCTGGCGGTGTTGGAAGCGCGCGGCTACCTTCCGGTCGCGGCGGAGCGGCTCGTGACCGCCGGGGAGGCGCGCTCATGACCACGCTGATCGTGCGATCTCAAGGAACCAACTCCGACACGGGACCGATCGCGCCGCACGGCGGCGCGCTCCGCGAACGTCTGCTGGCCGGGGCCGAGCGACCGGCAGCGCTCGACCGTGCACGGTCGCTGCCCGCCATCGAGTTGACTGCCCGCCAAGTGGCCGACCTGGAACTCTTGGCGGTCGGCGCCGCCAGCCCGCTCACGGGATTTCTGGGCCGGCGTGACTACGAGCGGGTGCTGACCGACATCCGGCTCGACAACGGGACCGTGTGGCCGATCCCGCTGACGCTGGCGGTCGATGCCGGCCCGGCGGGTGTGACGGGGTTGGCGGACGAAGTGGCGCTGACCTATCTCGGGCAGCCGCTCGCGATCCTTCGCGTCGCCGACCGCTACACCTACGACAAGGCACGCGAAGCACGTCAGGTCTACGGCACGGAGGACGGCGCGCATCCCGGCGTCGCGGCGCTGGCGGCGCAGGGCGAGCTGCTGCTGGCCGGCGAGGTCGATGTGTTCGCGCTGCCCGAGCGACCGTTCGCCGCCTACCGGTTGACGCCCCGGCAGACTCGCGATGCCTTCGCCGAGCGAGGCTGGCGCACGGTGGTCGCGTTCCAAACGCGCAACCCTGTTCACCGCGCGCACGAGTACATCCAGAAGTGCGCGCTCGAAATCGTGGACGGCCTACTGTTGCACCCGCTCGTGGGCGAGACGAAGGACGACGACATCCCGGCGGACGTTCGCATGAGCTGCTACGAGGTGCTGCTCAAGCAGTATTACCCCGCTAATCGCACGCTGCTCGCGACCTTTCCGGCGGCGATGCGCTACGCCGGCCCGCGTGAAGCGATCTTCCACGCCCTGCTGCGGAAGAACTACGGTTGTACGCACATCATCATCGGACGCGACCACGCCGGCGTCGGTTCCTACTACGGCACCTACGACGCGCAGCAGATATTCGACCGATTCGACCCCGCCGAGATCGGCATCATGCCGCTCAAGTTCGAGCACACCTTCTACTGCCGCGCCTGCGAGGGCATGGCCAGCGCCAAAGTCTGCCCGCATGACACGACCGAACACGTCACGCTCTCCGGTACGCGCGTGCGGGAAATGCTGGCGGCGGGACAACGACCGCCGCCGGAGTTTTCGCGGCCGGAGGTGGCCGATGTGCTGATTGCCGCCATGCGGGCGGCCCCGGAGGGATGAGATGGCGATTCTACCGGCGCGCATGCGCTTTGGCCGGGGCCGCTGGATTGACGCGCCCGCCGCTCCTGATGTGAGTCTGCTCACCGCGACCCCCGGTGGCTCGCCGCGTACTCCGGTCGAGGGCTTCGCGCTCGGCTATCTCGCCAAGCACGGCGCCACGAGCAGGTCGGAGCTTGTCACGGCGGTGCGCTCCTGGATCGCGCGGTGCGAACGCGGCGCCGGCGGCGGGGTGGGTGATCTGGGATTCTGGGGCGACGGCATGTGGCACGAGGACGCCGTGCGCGCCGTGGCGCGGATGGAAGACGGCCTCGTGCGGGCGGCCTCCGGTGGCGAGTGAGACGCCGGCAACTTTCGGCCCCGTTCGAACGCCGGTTCCCGAACATTGGATCCGCCACTGACTCTGGCGCGGATTGGCGGAAGGCAGTCCGGGACTGGTGTTTGAACCTGCCGGGCACGTCGCCGAAGGATTCTCGATGCGCCTCAAATCGCTTCTGCTGCTGGCGACCTCTGTCATCATGCTTGGCGCGGCGTGCGGCAGCGGCGATCGAGGCGCCGCGCCGCTCACCGCTGGAGCGTCCGCGCCGCGCGGCGCCGAGAGTGGCACGCTCCGGCTGGGAATATTCCCCAATATCACACACGCCACCGGGCTTGTTGGGATCGAGGCGGACATCTTCGCGCGCAATCTCGGACCCCACGTGACCCTGAAGACATCGACGTTCAACGCCGGTCCGGCCGCGGTCGAAGCGCTGTTCTCGAACGCGCTCGACGCGGCTTATATAGGACCCAACCCGGCGATCAACGCGTACGTTCGCTCGAAGGGCGCCGCGATCCGGGTGGTGGCGGGCGCGACCTCGGGTGGCGCGTTCTTCGTGGTGCAATCTGATATCACCAACGCGGGCGATCTGCGCGGAAAGAAGGTCGCCAGTCCGCAGCTCGGCAACACGCAGGATGTCGCCTTGCGACGCTGGCTGAAAGAGCAGGGGCTTCGCACGGACGTGCGGGGCGGTGGCGACGTCTCGGTGGTTCCGGGGGACAATGCGCGCTCGTTTGAGTCGTTTCGGGCGGGACAGATCGCGGGCGCGTGGGTTCCTGAACCGTGGGCAACCCGGCTGGTGACCGACGCCGGCGGCAAGGTACTAGTCGACGAGCGTGATGAATGGCCGGGCGGGGCCTACGTGACCACCCATCTGGTCGTGCGCACCGCGTTTCTCCAGCAGCACCCCGACGTGGTGGAGCTGCTGCTGCGCGGCCATGTCGAGGCGACCGCCTATGTGAATGCTCAGCCGGCAGAGGCGCGCCGCCTGGTGAACGCGGCGCTCGCGCGGATTACCGGCCGGCCCCTGCCGGACGCACTGATCGCGGCGGCGTGGCGCAACCTGGTATTCACCAACGATCCGTTGGCGGCGTCGCTCCGTACATCCGCGACCGAGGCGGCTGCCTTTGGCTTCGTCGATCCGCGCGGGATTGAAATCGATGGCATTTATGACTTGCGGCTGCTCAATACGGTCTTGCGAGGCGCGGGCAACGCGGAGGTCCAAGTCCGATGACACAACTATTGACACCGGGCGGGCAATCTCCCACGGAAGCCAGTCCGTCCCCTGTTGTCAGCCTGCGGGCGGTCTCGAAGCTATACGGGCACGGCCGCGAGGCGGCGCCGGCGCTGGACCGCGTATCGTTTGACGTTCGCGCCGGTGAGTTCGTCTGCTTGGTCGGGGCATCGGGGTGCGGCAAGAGCACCATCCTCAACCTAATTGCCGGGTTAGAGCGGCCCTCCACCGGCACGATTGAACTCGGCGGCGAACGGGCGACGCTGATGTTCCAGGACGCGGCCCTGTTTCCCTGGCTGACAGTCGAACAGAACGTCGCCTTTCCGCTGAAAATGCGGCGGGTCGCCGCCGGCGAGCGGCGCGAACGGGTCGCGGCGCTGCTCCGCATGGTCCACCTCGATGGGTTCGGCGCCAAAAGGCCGCATCAACTCTCCGGCGGCATGCGCCAGCGGGTTGCGCTCGCCCGAGCGCTGGCGCGGGGCGCGAGCGTGCTGCTGATGGATGAACCGTTCGGCGCGCTGGACGCGATGATGCGCGACCTGTTGCACGACGAGATCGAGCGACTGTGGCGGGAGGCGGAACTGACCGTGGTGTTCGTCACCCACAATGTGCGCGAGGCGGTGCGTCTCGGCGACCGCGTGCTCGTGCTGTCGAGCCGGCCCGGTAGGCTGGCGGCCGAGTACGCGGTCGATATCGCGCGTCCCCGCCGCATCGAGTCGCCCGAGGTCGCGGCGCTGGCCGCCGCCATCACGGATAGACTCCGGCAAGTGGGGGGTCGCGATGTTGCGGCTTGAACCCTCCCCGTCCGAGGTCACTCGCGACGCGGTCGAGGAGCCGGCGCTGTCCACGGTACGGAAGGCGGGCCGGGTACGTCGCGGCTGGGCGGCAATCTGGCCGCGGCTCGCGGCGCTCGCGCTGGTGCTGGCGGGATGGCAGGCGCTGGTGTGGAGCGGCTGGCGGCCGTCGTACGTGCTGCCGGGACCGGCGCCGGTGATCGGCCGCCTGCTCCATGATCTCGGCAGTGGCGACCTACCCCGCGCGGCAGGCGTGACACTGCAACGGGCCGCGGCCGGCTACACCATCGCCGTGATTGCCGGAACGGTGGTCGGACTTGCGGTCGCGCGCATCCCGCTGCTCCGGGCGGCGGTAGGATCGCTGATCACCGGGCTTCAGTCGATGCCGTCGGTGGCCTGGTTTCCGCTCGCAATCTTGTTGTTCAGTCTGAGCGAGGCGGCGATCTTGTTCGTCGTGGTGCTCGGCGCCGCCCCCTCAATCGCGAACGGCATCATCTCCGGCGTCGATCACATCCCGCCGTTGCTGCTTCGCGCGGGGCGGGTGCTCGACGCTCGCGGGGTCGCGCTCTACCGTCACGTCATCCTACCGGCGGCGCTGCCCGGCGTGGTGGCCGGACTCAAGCAGGGATGGGCATTCGCGTGGCGCAGCCTGATGGCGGGCGAACTGCTCGTGATCATCGCCAATCGGCCATCGATCGGCGTGCGCTTGCAGTACGCGCGGGAACTCTCTGACGCGGAGGGATTGTTGTCATCGATGATCGTCGTGCTCGTCTTGGGCGTCGCCGTCGATACCCTGGTGTTCGGTCGAATCGAGCAGACGATCCGCACGCGTCGCGGCCTGGTCGATCAGTCCGGCTGAGTGGCGACCGATGCGACCGTCGTCAATCACACCCGGCCGGCCCCTGGCGCACTCCTCAAGGGGCGGTCGCCCTCCCCTCCCGGTTCGGGTATGTGATCGATGCGGATACGACCCCCGCGGTTCCGGTGACATGAGCGCCCCCGACGCGCCCATACATCGATAGCGGACGGCGGGCGGGTAGCGCACCCGGCGCCGCGGCGTATATGCCGGTGCCCGTTGTCGGGGGATGCGCGATCACAAGCTGATCACCTGAAGGTCAGGCACACTGCCGAGTGCCTGGTACAGGTCGGGGAAACAGCCGACCCGCACGCCGCTCACGACATCCTTGGGCATGTATCCTCCACCGTCCAGTTTGTCAGCCAGCCCCCGCGCCGCGGCGCATTGGTCGCACAACATCAGCATCATGCCCTGATCAGCGGCAACTTGTGCCAGTCGCTCACCGAGTGGATCACCCTTACGGAGGGCGTAGGTATTGTCATGGAAGAAGAACATCCCGACCACGGTGGCGCCGTGGCGCTTTTCTTCGAGCTGCGGCAGGATCATGCCGCCAAGGATGTAGCTGACCGACTGGCCGGCAGTGGTGAACACGTATGCGACATTCATCGATTCGGCGCCCTCCATTGGCGTGTTGCGATTCGCCCGCAACCCCCGAGCGCGGCCACGCCCGCGCCTCCCGAGCACGTCGCCGCGACGCGCGTGGCGGTTGCTCACGGACGGACCCGAGGTCAAGACTGGAGCGTCCGGGTCTGAGATTACGACGGATTAGAGTCGAGCACCACCAACCCGAGCGGCTGGCCGCCGACCTTGATCCGCCCGGAGACGGTCAGCGACCGCATATCGATCGCCGCCACCGCGTCATCGCTCGAGACAGAGACGAACGCCCTCGCGCCATCGGGCGTGAAGGTCAGGTTAGTTTGGGAGCCGCCCACATCGATTCGGGTGATCTCCGCGCCGGTTGTGCCGTCGAGCGCCAGCACGAAATCCTCCTCGGTGTGGGTGACGAGGCCATGGCGGCCATCCGGTGACACCATTGCATGGACAGGGCCACGGCCAGTGGCGGTGGTCTGCACGACCTCCATGGTGTCAGTGTCGAGCACCACGTTGGTAGCCGCGCGTGCGGTCTGCACCCAGACGTGCTTGCCGTCGGGCGTGACCCGCAGCATATACGGACGGCTGCCATCGGGAAACGTCACCGTCTTCACCACCGACCGGGTGGCGAGGTCGATCTTGGAGACGGTGTCTTGATCCCGTTCAGGAGTGAAGCCGAACCGACGGTCCGGCGTGAAGTGGAGGTCTCAGGGGAAGCGCCCGGTCGGCACGCGCGCCACGACCTCCCCGGCATCGAGATTGACCACGGCGAGCGCGTCATCGCCGGCGATATTCACCCACGCGGTCGCACGATCGGCCGTCAGTTCGACCGCGTGCGCCGGGCCGCGTCCGCCGGTCGAGATCGTACGCGCCACCGTCAGCGTACGCGGATCCACGGCCAGCA